>NZ_CP094516.1:0-314875 GCF_029909975.1 Bradyrhizobium sp. ISRA430 | reverse complement strand
TTGGCGATGCCGAGCACCTGCGCCTGCACCGCCTGCGGCAGGGTCGAAATGCCCGACATGGACTGCCGGACCTGCGCGGCCGCGAGGATCCTATTCGCGGACTCGGCGTCGCCGCGGTCCTGCGCCTGCTTGATCTCCATGCCGATGATCGGGTCCGTCGGCTTGATGGTGCCGTTGGCGATGTTCGTCTCGAGCTCGGAGACCGCCTTGCGCCCGGCGTCGATCTTCTCCTTGGCGTCCGCGGTCAGGTACTGCAGCCGGGCCATGCCGTGGCTGAACAGCCGGGTCCGGTCGGCCTCGGACAGGTTCGGGTTCTGCAGTATCTCGCGGTTGAGCACCGCCTGCGCTTCGCCCTTGCCCTTCTTGGTGAAGGTGTCGTCGACATGGGCAACGAGCGCCTCGCCCTGCAGCAAGGACCGAAAGTTCTTCAGTTCCAGATCGATCTGGTCCTGCGGCATCTTGAATAGCGGGTTCGTGCCGAGGGCCTGATATGACGCTTGCAGCCGCTCCAGCGCGCCCCGGAATTCCGGCGTGTCGGTGCCGCCCGGCTGCCGCGCCAGTCCCTGCAGCGTGTTCTTCTGGTCGGTGATGCTGGCGTTGATCGACTTCTGCTGGTTCGCGATGTCGAGGTTGGCGGTCTGGTTCGCAATCGCGTTGAAGTTCTGAGTCTGCAACTCGCGCCCGCGCTGCATCAGCGCGGCGCCGGCCTCGCCCCCGAGACCGTGATCGTAGTTCTCCAGGAAGCTATCGCTAGCCGCCTTGAAGCCTGCCGGGTCCGCTACATGCTTGCGGTGCAGATCGGCCATCTCATTGGTCAGCACGTTCTCATGCTGCGCCAGCGTGCCGGCCTGCACCGTCTTGTTGTAGAGCTCACCCGCCCGGCCGAAGATGACCGCGCTCGCCGGATTGACAGTTGACACCGAGCCATCGGCGTTGCGCACCACCTTCTGGTTCTGCAGGTCCTCGCCGGCCTGGTCGCGCGCGAACTGCTCGGCGACGCCCATGGTGGCGTCGGCGACCTTAGTCAGCGCGCCGGCCATGGCATCGCCCTGCCGGATGATCTCGCCGGCCGAGACGTTGGGTCGCGGGGCTTCGGAGGTGACGATGCGCTGGGAAGCGAGCGGAAGATCGACCATGTCTACAGCCCCTTAAACAGCGGCGTGACGCCCTTGAGGACGTCGGCGCCGGCCGAAACGTAGCCCATGGTCAGCGCGTTGCCGGCGGCATCACGGTAATAGGCCGCGTCAGAACGGTCCTGGCGCGCCTGCTGAAGGATGCTGTTGACCACAATGCCGCGCTGCTCGTCGCCGATGTCCTCCTGGTTCTGGAGCACCGCCTGTCCGGTCGGTGATAGCGGATCGGCTTTCGCGGCCGCCCGCACGGCCTCGATGTTGCCGAGGGTGGTGTTCAGGCTCCGCGACATCTGGCCGGAGGTCTGCTTGGCCTTCAGTTCGCCGTAGACTGCCGCATTGTCGAGCCGGGCCGCCTGGTATTCGTCGGCCGTCGCCGTGCTCTGGCCCTTCAGCAGATCGGCATAGGCCGACAATCCGACCGATGCCAGCGACGTCCCGCCCGCAGCCATTCCCGCGCTACCCATGGTCCGCCCCCATCAGATCGAACATTCGACACCCAATTCGGCAATCTGCATCGGCCCCGGCGTGTCCTTGATCACAGCCACCCGCGGATCGAAAGCGCGGCCGATCGGGCGCGTGCGCTCGACTGTCTCGCGCAATGGCGGCGGCTTGGTCGGATCGTCGTCCTGGTTATAAGGCGGGAAGCGCCGTTCGTTCATCACCGTGCCGAGCGCCGCCGAGGTCGGGGTCACCGGACCTGCAAACAGCCGCGCCATCATGAAGCCAGTCGACTGGATCACGTAAGCGGCGAAGCGCGACACCCGGCGCTTGAACATCCGTTGATGCACGCTCTGGCCTGGAGAAGCATCGGGACAGAATGGCTCGGCGATCGAAGTCCATGGCTGGCCCGCCACCAGATCGGCGCGCGTCAGATCCTCGCCGGCATTGCCCTGCGGCACGATGAAGCCGTTCGCATCGATGTTGTACGTGCCCATTGAGCGCGTGCTCTGATCCATCAGCGACACGGTCTGCCCGGCGATCCACCAGAGAGGCCCCTGACCAAACGGCGCCGTGAAGGTCGCTGGCAAGCTATTCACGAAGATCGCTCCGTCGAGGTATTTGCTGTCGTCCAGGATCTCACAGATCGTCGCGTTGAAGTATTTCGTCGTGAACAATACGTCTGCGTTCGTCGCAGCGACCCAAAAGATTGTGCCTGCATCCGGCCACGGTCCCCAGCCAATAAGCGGAGCGATCTGGCCGTCCTGCACGGTATACTTTCCAACAACGAGAGAATTGTCGCCGTTGAGCACGTAGATATAGCGCTCATTGAACGTTCCATCCGCCGTCGGGACCGCAAGTGCAGAAATGTTGCTGAAAAGGTGAGCGGCGAAGTCTGTCAGGGCGCGCACATTGAAGGGCCGGTAATAGGCACCGAGCGCCTCGATCGCACGCACGCTGTTGCGGCCGGCGTTCACGTAGACCAGCATCTCCTGCGCGGCGCGTGGCTGCACCTGGGCGCAGCCATCGCTCGACAAGGTCTGGAAACCGACGCTGCCGGGCTTTAACGGATTCTGCGCATCGATCTTGATGTAGTAGAGCTTCTTGTCGCAGAAGACGAATTCCGAGCTCTCCGCGCCGGGCACCACATAGTAGACGCGGCACTTGTCCGGAACGACTTCGAAAATCGCATTCGATGGATCGGAGCCGACATACATGTCAGTCGGAGCATTGATCGCGGACCAACCGATCGCCTCCGGGATGGTCGGGAAATCACAGAAGCCAAGGCGGTATTGATCAACAAATACAGAGCGAGGATAGCCCTGCATGTTGTTCATGACCTCTTCGTCCCAGATCGTGGTCGGAGCCGGAATGTCTATCGTGCCGGGACTGGTCGCTGGAATGCTACCGCCGGGGCCGATGATTGTATCGGCTGACGTGAACGCCAATGTTCCGCCGACGCTGCCGGGGTCGCGAAACGATCCAAGCGCGCTTACCGGCGTCGAATTCGTATTGAGAAGCTGTATCGTGATCGAGTTGGTCGGGGCTCCCTGCATCTGAAAGACCTGTCCGACCGATCCGGTTACAGATCCTCGCACCACATCACCGACGCTGAAAATGGTCGTTGGATCAACTGTCGACGTGATCGTCTGGTGGCCCGGCAGTGCCTCCTCGACCAGCGCGCCGCAAGTCAGGCTCGGATATGGCCCGTTCACGACGTTGATCAACAACTGCCGGTTAATGTAGCGAATTCGCGTGCCGAGATGGGCCGCAGTGAAGAACGGCTGCGATGCCGTGACCGTCACTTGTCCGGTCTGCGCAGACGGTGCTATCGTGATGCCCTGCGGAGAAATTCGGTAGAAGAAGGTTCGCCTCTGTCCGCCGACGATCTGCTCAGCGAAATCCGCGATCGTCCATCCGCTCGGCGTGCCGTCCCACGTCAGGACTTGCGGACGCATTCCCGGGAATGTGAAGAAAATCTGGTTGCGCAAGACCGCATAGACGATCTGGCCCATGGTCGCGAGCGTCCACGGCAGAAATGCGCCATTGCCTTGATTGCCGAACGCCGCCTTCTGCAAGCCGGTTACGGCATCGTAGATGCGGATTTCCCCGTTACCGTTCCAGCCAAACGCGAAGTCGAACACATTGTCCGGGGACATGACGATGCGTTCGGTGCGTCCGGCCGTCGGCAAATAGAGACTAGCGCGCTTCCCGGGGCGGTCTTGGATGGCACCCGAATTGAGGATGCGAAAATTCGCCATCTGGCGCAAACCGGTCTTGCGCGCTGGATGGTCATCCGAACGCTTGAGCGCTACATCGATCTCGCCGGAGGAAAAATCTCGCTGGGCTCCCGTGATTTTGGGGATCATTCCTCACCCCTCACCCAGGAGTCCCGGTGCCGCTCCATCCGCCCGGCACCGGCGGCCATGGACGGCGGATGCGGCGCGCAGCAGTGACGCGGCCATTAAACAGCGCCCGCTTCGGCTTCTGCATATCGTGGCGCGACTTTGCGCGCTCGAGCATCGCCATGCCGGCCTGCCACATCTTGTCGCTCTCGCTACCGTCCTCGTGGAGGCCGCGATAGATGCCGGACATGACGAACAGTTGCAGCGCGAGGACCGCAGTCGGCGTGGCAAAAGATGGGTCTGAGTTGGTGGAGAAAATGCCTTTGACTGTCACGGTCGCAGGCGTGGCCGGCGTTGCCGGCGGCGGCGGACCACCTTGCGCGTTGACCACAAGCTGATCGTTGAGCAGATCCCAGACAGTCGGCTGATCGTTGACCCGCACCCAGATCAGGTGCACGAGATCGGCCGGCAGATTGTAGGCCGTGTCGAACTGATCATCAGATGGCGCGTTCACGGCGGGTTGCAGCGTCCGCACCGCCGTCAGCCAGGACCACGAATGATCCTCGCAAACGAACGCCAGCCCGCGTTCGTAGGCAGGCGAGCAGGTGTTCCACTCATCCGAGCCATCGTCCGCGACGTTGACGAGATTGTCTCCGGTCTGCGAGAGCGCCGAGTTGATCAGTTCGAGCTTGCCGAGGGGCCACTGAAAAGCAGGCATTTCTAGCTCCTCTCAGGGCCCGATGTACTGAATTGCCATGTAGGTGTACATTGGTGCCGTGCCTCCGGCGAACTTGTCACTGCCACCGGTGCCAGAAACGAATCCAAATGCCTGGATCGCATCTGTTGAACCATTCATGGTAACGATCGCAGTAGTGGAAGCGTCTGCTGTCGTGTTTCCTGATGCAGGCAAAGCCGCCGCGCCGCGCGCATAGTCTGCGCCGTTCTTGTAGATGTCACCGATGCATGCAGTCACGGATGTGGCAACGCCGCAACGGATCTTCACGGTCACAAGGTAAGTCCCGGCCAGCAACGGCGTGTAGGTATTTGTCGAAGTGTTGAACCACGAGCTACTGTCTTTGATGACCGTGTTGATAGCGACTTTCGTGAAGGAGCTATCGGTGATGCCGGTCTGATCTGCAGACAGGTAACCCATGAAGATCGGCGGTGACAGCGCACAGGTGCCGGTTCCGGTAATCGTTCCGCCTGATAGTCCGTTTCCACAAGCTACCGAGGTAACTGCCGCATTCCATGTCGCGTCGCCACGCCAGAAGGTCGTCGCGCTCGCACTCGTCCCACTATTCAGATTTGCGACGGGAAGATTGCCGGTGACGGCTGCGGACGATGCAAGATTAACCGCACCAAACGCCAACGTCGTTCCGCTAGAGTCAACCCGCAAAACCTGATTGGTGGTCCCCTGGATGTCCGCAACGTTAGCAGTAGCGTTTCCGGTGACGCCGACCACGGACCGCGCTACGCCCTGCGCTTCCATAGCGCGCGTGACAGAATTCGCGGGAATAGCCGAACAAGTAACAGCGCCGTTCGAGGCGATGGCCGATGCCCATTGTGCAGCAGTGCAGGAAACCGGCTGCACTGCCACGCTGATCGTGCCAGCATCGTTCTTGGCCGTCAGGTTCTTCTGCGTGGAATCGACGTAGATGCGTGTCGTGCCAACCGCTGGCGTAGCGGGGGCCGCGATGTTCGTCATCAACTCGCCCTGCCCGTCGACCAGTATACCGTTGACGGTTAGACTTCCATTGACGGTGAAATTGCCTGCGGACTGCGTGCAGGTGATAACGCCGGCCACAGATAGCGTGCAGTCTCCGGATGGCGTCTGCTGGGCGGCCAGGTTGCTCGCATTGCCGATGAAAATCTTTCCTTGCGAGAGCGGCAGTCCAGTCGCGAAGAAACTATTCACCCACGCCGTCGTGGCGAGTCGATCGCCGTTGTCTGTCGTCGGCTGCGTCGGGCCGATGATTGCAAACTGCGCGAAGGCAACACCGGGGAACAGTGCGACAATGGCGGCCAGTGCGAGGCGGCGCAACATCATTCAAATTCCATAATGGTCAGCGCGGAGCCGCCGGCGCTAGCGACCCCAACCCAGGCGGAAGGCATCGACTGCGGGCTGGTCGGCAGGCCGCTGCTGATCTCGACCCGGTCATAGGGGAGGATCGTGATGCAACCGGCCCCGTTGATAGCGGCGACGACATTCGTGCTCGGCGAGCCAGTGCGGCTCGGGCCGATAGGGCAGACTGCGACCTTCGCTGTGTCGTTCGGATTGTGAAAGATCAGCTTCTTGCGCGACGGATTGGCCGGCAGGATCGACGTCGAGCTCGTGCCGATCGTCAGCGGATAGACGTAAGGGGGGACCTGCTGCGAGAAAGCCGGCGCGGCAAACATGACTAGCAGGAGAGCAAGAGCGAGGCGGATCATGCGGCGGGCATCCTGTTGATCCCCGACCGTGCGATGAGGCCCCTCTACCCGCAACGCACCCAAGAAAAACCCCTCCGGCCGCGAGGTCGGAGGGGGATTAAGTCTAGGGAGGATACGCCAGGCACTAACTCAGAAGTAGCCGTAAACCAACGTTACGTTCAGGCTGGCGCTGTTCGACGAGGTGACCGGCGCCATGTGGATCGGCGTCGCGGCCGTGGTCGAGAAGACCCGCTTGAGCAGCGCCGAATCCGCCACGGTGACGAGGCAGTTCGCGGCGCAGGTCGCGGCCGCCACGATGTCGGTTCCGTTTGCGGTGGTGCCGAACGATAGCCCACCGGTGACGGCGTTGGCGGTCAGGTTGTTGATGACGATGTGCTGCAAGTAAGCGCCGGGCGGGATCGAACCGACGACGATATCGCCCGTGCCGGAGGCCGGAAGCGTTCCCGTCGCATACAGGATGTTCGGGCCGAACGGAGGGCCGGCAGAGAAGCCTTGCGAAACGAACCACCCGATGTCGGCCTGCGCAATGACCGCGCAACCCTGCCCGTTCAAAACATAGGCGTTGTTGGTGTTCGGATTGACCATGCGCTTCGCAACGCTGGTCATCGAATTCGGCGCGCACAGCACGTTCTGGAACGCCCGAGCCTCGGGGGCGCTGACGAACGCCGCAGCGAGCGCTAGCGCGGCGAAAAAGAGATTGCGGACGGACTTCATCGCTGGTTTCCTTTTCCAAACTGCGGGTCCTTCTCCCGCGCTTCCTGCAATTCCTGTTCGGTCATCTCGGCGCGGCGATCGGCCTCGATCTGTGCCTTGCCGGGCTTCATGCCCTTCGGCAGCTCGAGGCAGTAGCGATCCGGGTCGAGCGTCAGCGCCGAGACTGCGTCGGTCGACCAGAAGTCGACTTTCAGCGGGCCGCCGTTGACCTTGTGCCAGGTCGCGTGCTCTTCCTTCAGACGTCCGTAGTGACGCAGAGCGGTCTTGTAGGTCTCGAACGAGTCCTCATAATGGATCTGCGCAAGCGCCAGATCGGCGCCCTTGAGCTTCGACTTGTCGGGCTCGACCGGAGCTTCCGGAGGCATCGGGCGCACCGGCCCAAGATCCCAGAGATCAACGTGATCGTTCCGCTTGACGTACTTCGGATGGATCTGAACGGTCACGCCGCGTCCCCTTCGTTGTTCTTGGTCTCATCGTCGCTGCCGTCATTCGGCCGGATGCCTTCCTCGGCCGGACCGAAACTCTCGGCCTCGCCTTCCGGCTTCTCGTCCTTCCAGTGATCTGGATCGACGGTCAGCGCGTGCATGGCGTCGGTAGCGTGAAGCTCAACGCGATGCCAGTCCTTGCCTTCCGGATACTGCTCGCAAGGATCGATCTTGTGCCAGAGAAACCGCTTGTCCATGGCTTAGGGCTCCACGAGGACGGCGACGAAGGCCGAAAGGCTAATCGACGGCGCGGTGCCGGCTTCGACGATGTAGAGCGCGACATACTCATAGATGTTGCCGCCCTGCTGGGTCATGAAGGGCAGTTCGTAGCGTCCGACGACGCTGTCCTTCATGTTGACACCATCACGGGCCGCGCCCTTGCCGAGCATCAGTTCGCCCAGCATGTCGACGTTGCCGGCGCCGAAGTTCGGATCGTTCGACCCGAGCAGCATCAGCTTATAGCTCTCGTTGCCAGCCGAGATTTTGATCGCGGTGACGTCGATCACAGCGACGGCATCGATGCGCGCCTGCTGAAGCGGCGTGGTGCCCTGGTTGCCTCCCATGTCAAGGATGGCGTTGGCGCCGGCAACCTGCGAAAAGCCGGTCGAGGTGTAGGCCGCGGTATTGTCCGACAGCAACAGGTTGATGTCGAAGGAATAGACGCGATCGCTGGGGAATGCCATGTTCGTTGTCCCTTCCGGCGCTTAGGCCACGATGGCCGCATTCGTCCAGCTATCGAGCCGGGCCATGCAGTATTTGTGCTCGTCGACGAGACCGACGTCCCACGACAGATGCGTGCGGTAGGTCTTGCCGTCCTGGAGAAGCCCGATGTCGCGTGCCTCGATCGGGCGGATCTGCAAGCCGCGGAGCTTGCCCTCGCCTACGCTTACCACGTAGAGCGATGCGGTGACCGCGGAGCCGCCGCCGGCGCCGACCTCGTTGAAGTCGAGCATGTAAGGGTGATCGTCCTTCGGGTAGCCCCACAGGAAAGGCAGGTTGGCGTAGGACAGCTTGAGGCCGCCGACCTCGTCCCAGTTCTGCATCACGAAGCCTGACAGCGATGTGTTGCGTGCGGCCTGGATCCACAGCGGGCGCGACTGATAGGGCGCGATGATGTGGGTCGGGTTGTTCACGGCATTGATCGTCTTGTCGACGTTCGCCAGCGACAGCGCGGCGCCGCCGTTTGCGGCCGAGTTGTTGATGTCGCGGCTGTACTTGTTGGCGCGGACCTGAAGACCGTTGAACACGCGCGGGTTGGTCGACTGGTCGCCCTTGACGAAGGTGGTCGCCCAGAGCTGGCCGAAGGCGGTAATGCCCATCTGCTCTTCGTAGTTCCGGCGCTCCGGACCGTGACGATCAACGATCGCGCGGTCGACGTCGATGTCGTGGTCGATGATCGCGGTCGATTCCTGCAGCGGCGTGATCGTGCCGTGGCCGGACGAGCTCGCCTCGTTGATACCGCGGAACTGCGGCGTCGGGAGCACCGCCTGCCGGTAGTAGACGAACACCGAGCCATTCAGCCCTTCGAACGGCAGAGCCTCAAACACGTCCGTCGACTTCGCGAACATTTCGATGATTGGCCGGCGGATGTCCTCCTTGGCGAAGGACTTCGCGTATTCGGCGACCGTGATCAGGTTAGAGACAGGCATTGCTCAGTTCCCCTCGTCAGGCGGCCTTTCCGCCGTGTTTCTCGGCGTATGCCTTGCGCTCGCCGTAGCTCATCTTGTTCCATGCCTCGTCGCTCACCTTGCCGGTGTCGACGTCGCGGTGTGATTGCGTGAAAGAAGCGCCGCCCTGGTTGCTGAACCGGGTGATCAGGCGCTCGAATGCCTCGACGTGCTTCGCGGTCACGAGCATGCCGGCGAGCGCTTTCGCGTCGGCCTTGTCCGCCGAGCCGTCCATGCTGGTCATCCAGCGCACGACGGCGTCGACGCGCGGGCCTGCGGTCGGGCCGAGCTTCTCGATCTCGCGGGTGCGGGCCGCCTCGATCTGCGCCGTCTCGCCGATCTTGGCACCAGCGAAGAGGCCGAGCGCCTGCGAAAACTGGTCCTGCGTCAGGCCGTTCGTGTGAGCCCAGGTGCGCGCCTGCGCCAGAATGGGATCGTTGACATCGAATTCGAACTTGCTGCCAGCGGGCGGCGTGAAGTCGGCAGGCAGCTTGATCTGATAGCCCTCGGCGGTCTGCGGCAGCGAACCCTTGCGCACGTCGTCGGCCGCGATCCGGCCTTCGATCTCCGAGAGATACTTGGCGAAGTCCTCGCCCTTGATCTCGTTCTTGTCGGCGTCCCAATGCTTGTCATTGGTCAGCCAGGCCGGCCGCTCAGCCTTCGCCGGCGTCGCGGGCGGGGTCGTCGTATCCGGCGACGAAGGTGTCTGAGGTGATGCGGCGGCGGGCTCCGCGGCCGGCGTCGACGCGGCGGGGGCCGGCGACGGCGAAGACAATGGGCTGGTCACCGGCTCGGGTGCCGCCGCTGCTTGAGGTGTCGCTACTGGTTCGCCCGCCACTTTCCGCAATTCCCTTTGACATGAGGGCCATCAACTTGGCGGCGAACCTGCGTTCCCCAAGGTCGAGCCGCAACGCACTGGATTTCTCGACCGTCGGCAAAGCGAGCAGACGGCGCTGCAAAAACAGGTAGAGCGTGCGGCCGTCCTCGGTGCGCGCGAGGCGGTCGATCGCGGCCTTCAACTGGGAATCGGTGATCGGATGTTCGGGCGTCATGCAGTCGGTCCCGGCGTAGCGGATTCATCGACGCCTGCGGTGTGGCGGCCGCCGACGAGTTTCGCCATCTGGTCGACGGCATTCGCGATATCCTCCTTGCCCCGCAGTTGAAGCAGGCCGGATGTGCGCGATTTCTTGATCCATTCCTCGATGGTCTTGCGGCCGTCGACGTTCATCTTGAACTCTTCGGGGAACATTGCGCCGAGGATTTGCGCGGTGCGCGCGGCTTCCGCGAGCTCCTGCTGCTCCGCCGCGGCCTGCGCCGGGTTGCGCGGCATCAGCGCGACCGCAGTGCCATTGACCTTGATCGGCTTGATCGCGCCGGCCTTCTCCAAGAGGTATTTGTAGCGCAGGAAGATGTTCGACAGGTCACGCCAGAACGGCATGCCGGGCGTGCCGATGCGACGCTGCGCGCGTGCCATTTCGTCAAGCCACTGGCCGAGCGTCGGCGGCGTGTCGCCGGTCTGCTCGGGCATGTCGACATAGAACAGCTTGCGCAGCTTTTGCAGCTTGTCCTGGTAGGTGTAGACGCCTTCCTGCGCCGGCGGCACGTCGTAGATTTTCTTGACGGCGCCTTCGTGCCCGGGCTGGATCGGGTAGGCGAAGCCGGGTTCGAGCCCCTGCTCGACGTTCGTAAAGCTCTCGCTCGGAAAGGTGGTCGGCGGGCGCAGCGACAGGTCGAAGTGATCCTGCAGCGCCATCTCCATCTCGTCGATCTGGCGAAGCGTCGGCAGGCCCTGGATCAGCGGGCCCAAGCCCCACGGCCAGTCCGGCGACGGATTGAAGCGCCCGACCCACAGCGGGCAGCAACCCTCGCCCTTGATCTCGACGTCATGAACGAGCGTGCTGCCGACTAGCACGACATGTTGCCAGCACTCGTCGCTGTGCTCCTGCCACTTGCGCCAGAAACCCCAGATGACTTGCGTGCGGACGGTCGGCTTGGCCTCGATCGCCTTCTTGAACTTCTCGTCGATCTTGCCCCAGATTTCCTCGCCGACGAGCTCGCGCACATAGGCATTGCGCGTGTAGCGGACAGCGAAGCGGTCGTCGATGTCGCCATAGGGCCCGATGTTGATCTCGAGCTCGCGCAGCGGGATCGCGGAATTGACGATCGGAAAGGCCGGATGCGGCCGGTCAATCCACATGCCGACAGTGCCGATCGCAAGGTCCGGATTGAATGCCTTCGCAACCTCTGAATAAAGGTTCGAGGCTTTCATCGCGCCGAAGATCGCCTGATCGCCCTCGCGAACTGCCTTCTCGACCTGCTTCCAGACGTCCTTCGGAAGATCCATGCCAGGCCCGCGCTCGCACCACGGCTTGGCTTCCGGCATGAAGGCGTTGACGATCTCGGTGATGAAATCGCCGCACAGGATGAACGCTTCGTCGGTGTTGAGTTCGGGCGCGTCGAGCAAGCGCTGCTGCGCCGGTTCGGTCATCGAGGAGATGGTGCGCTGGCGATGCGGCGCGGCGAAGAAATAGGCTTCCTTGAAGTCGAGCTCCCAGTAGGACTTCCAGGCGCGCGCCGCGGCGAGCCGCTGTACAGCCTGACGCTCAAGAGGATTCTGCTCTTCCGCCATCAGGCCCCCTTCGCCAGGGGAGCGGCCGCCATCGCGGCGCCGCCGGAATTGGCAAGCGCGAGGCGCGTGCCGTAACGCGCCATGATGTTCGCGGTATCAATCTGCGTTTGCGTCTGCAGGCCAGCGATCAACGAGCGCTGCGCCGCCGCTTGCTCGGCCGCAAGGTTCGGGTCGGTCTCGATTTTCGGAGCTTCGGCCTGCATCGCGCACTGTTCCACCTGACGCGACGAGATGGCGATACAGGGCCGATGGCCGCAACGCACCCGTGCGGGCTCCGACGAGGTGCTTGATCGCGGTGGTGCAGAGCAGGCCGGCCCGCATCCACGGCAATCCGTCGGTGCGCACGTTTGCCGTCACGATGCAATTGCCGCGCGCCAGCGCCCCGATCAGGTCCTGCGCGGCCTTCCCGTCAGGCATGGCGTACAGCCGCGTGCGCCGGAAGCCGACGTCGTAGAATAGCCAGATCGACAGCTCCGGCACCCAGGCGAAGGCCGAGACGTGCTTGAACTCGCCGAGCGCAATCAGCGCGAAGAACCAGTTCTCGGCCTTGCGATGAAACACCACATGCCAGCTCGCGGGCTCGGCTGCGATGTCGGCGGCCTCCCTCATGCCATCACCCGGCGCATTGTCTTGCGGCGATTCCAGACCTGCACCGGCTTGATGTCACCGATCGGCGGCTTGCCGACCATGCGCCGCCCCTCCCCGAGGCCGATCATGCCGTATTGCAGCGCGTCGCAGACATGCGAGAAGCGGTTCTTGCACGGCTTGAGCTCGCCGGTCTCATCGCGCTCGTTGAAGTACCGGCCCGCCATGCCGACAATCAGCGTCCGGCAGCTCGGCGATATCCGCACCCGCGGCGAACCGTCGTACATCTCATTCAGCGCATGCGCGACCGTGTCCACCCGCATCGCGATCGAATTCTGCTTCAGGCCAGGCGGCGCCATCGGCCGCACGCCAAGCACCGCCTCGAACACATCGAAGGCCGAGCGCTCGTCCGTCTGCGTCTTGTCCGCGCCCTTCGGGTCGCCGTAGAGGCGGAATTTGCTGTTCGGGTATTTCTTGGCGAGCAGCCGCTTGACCTTGGGCGCAAATGTCACCGCGCCCTCGTTCTCGCCGATCAGTTCGTCCGGGATCAGGATGCGGTTGTTCACAGGCTGGATGAACGTCGCCGCCGGCGAGCGGCCGAAATCGAGGCTGACCACAACCTCGGCGCCATCCACCGGGTCGACCACGGCAGCCGCGACATGCGTCTCGCGCCGGAACATCGGCCACACCGGCGAGCCCTCGACCACCAGCACCACCCGCACCATCAGCCGCGAGTCGATCCAGTCCTTCCGCTTGCCCCGGATCTGCTTCTGGTAGTAGTCCGCCGGCAGGTTCTCGAGGTTCTCAGCCGCCGGATTGACCGAATACCCCGTCACATGCCCGCGCTCGTCCATGTGCTCGAGCAGCGCCGGCGGCTGCAGGAAATAGCCCCAGCCCTCCGGCCACTCGTATTCCTTCCGCTCGTCCGGCATCAGCCCAGACGGCACCTCAACCCGGCCCGTGATCTTCGCCGTCCAGTGATCCTCATCCGGCGCGTTCATGTCCGCGATCACGCCGCGCCAGGTCGGCCCGCCATCCTCCTGCTTCGGATAGCGCAAGCGCGACGTCGCCTCGTCGACCAGCGTCTTGATGATGTACTGGAGCTCGTTGAAGTAAATCCCGGTGTACTCACCCGACCGCAGGCGCCGCACGTCCTCCTCGCGGTCCAGCGCCATGAAGTCCACTTCGCAGCGCACATCGCCAAACGCGATCTTGTGCACCAGCGCCTGACCCCAATTGAACCGGCCGTGCAGGTTCTCGGGGAAACAGTCCAGCCACGTCCTGATCGTGGTGCGCTTCAGGTCCGGATGCGTGTTGCGCACCACCGCCCATCGCGTCTTCCGCAACCCGTCGATCGGCGACTTCACCTGCTCCATCGCGTGCCGCATGATCCGCGCGCACGCCGCCACCGTCTTCCCGCTACCCAGCGGCCCCTCAATGACGTCGAAATCATTGTTCGACGCCACAAATGCCGCGTTCTTCGTCCCCTCGTGGAATTTGAAGATCGGCATCAGCCTATCGCCGAAGAGATGTCGTTGATCATGCGCGTCATGATCCCGATCAGCGTGTAATTCTGGTATCCGTGCCGGCGCCCGCTCACCGCCCCGTCATGGTGCAGCGACGCCACCGCGATCCCCTTGATCTCGCCTGACCGCGCCGCTTCAAGCAATTCCTCCAGCCCCTCAACGACAAGCGGATCAGGCTCGCCCGGCGCCCGGATTTCACCGCCTCGCAGCCCGACAACGTTGCTCACTTCTTGCGCGCCTTGCCCGCTTTCCGCATCGCAATCGCGATCGCCTGCTTCCGCGGCCGACCCGCCTTGATCTCCGTCCGGATGTTCTGCGAGATCACCTTCCGGCTCGAACCCTTCTTCAACGGCATGTCACCCTCCTCATGAAGCCCAATGCACCGCCATCTCGCGCGTGTGCCGCTCAATCGCCGCCTCCGCCGCATCATCCGCAGGCCGGATCACAACCCGCGGCCGAGCCGGAACGCTCAGATCAACCTCAGCCTCCAACCACGCTCCCAGAAGCACCGCAGGCATCCCATCAGCCCCCAGCACCGGCGGCGGCGACCCGGGCGGCCGGTCAAACGGAATCGCACACCGCCGCCCCCGACGCGCAAACTCTCGCGCCCAAACCTGAAACGACCCGTCGTAGTGCTTCACAAACAGCTCCGGGATCCGCTCAAACACGGTCAACACAGCTCACCTCCGAAAAATTTCGGCCCAAAAAATTCAGATGGACGTCCCGATGATTTGGCGGGAAAGTGTGTGAGCGGTGCACCAGCGTTCGAGTTCGGTCGCCGATTTTCCCCCCGGGTGGCCGTCCAGGCGGGTCCTGAATTCGAGCACCCCTCCAGCCCTCATCACACAGAGATGTTCCATAATGCGTGCTATGCGAATGGTAAGTCATTGATATTGCTCATTCGTTTTCTGTGATGTGATTATGCGAGGCCTCGATATGCACCGCCGGCATGGGGCGCGCAGGTGCAGCAAGGATCTGGATCACCACGCCTGGCGAGTGCGAAGCCGTTGATCCGCTTGCATTATCGTCGTCGGATAGCTGCTCGAGCGCCTTCACAGCGGCCACGCGGGCCATTTTGTTGTCTGTTTGGTCGCGAACCTCGGTCAGCGCGAGAATATTTCGGGCTCGTTCGCTGGTTCGCAACACGTCCAACTCAGCGAGATAGAACGCCTTCACATGAGGCTTTCGGAGGGCGACGTAGAGGGCGTGTGGCTTGAGACCGGCCTTGGTTGCGGCATCGTCGCGCTTCAATCCGTCCCAGACCATGAACGTGAGAGCATTGCGCAGACGACCGGTGACCTTGCCTCGTGCAGAGCGATCGCGAGCGGTAACGGCTTGGTGGCTCGGCTGCTGCTCGACTGTTGCAGGGACTGACATGGTGGATGGTACGTCCTCGGCTATTCGCCTTCGTCGTGGTCCTCGCTCGCAGAGCTCGCTGTGGAAGGATAAGCGCGGGCGCGATGCGGGACGCGCGATGTGGATGCTTGATGTGGCGCTGTTGGCGCAACGCACTGCCTGATTATTCAATGATTTCAATGGCTGTTGGTGGCGCGATCGTTGGTGTGCGAATGATCGCAGTCCGTTGCGGCCCAAAACCAAGAGTTCTCTATATGGGAACGCATGGTTGCCGCTCGTCATCCGCTTCGTGATCGCATCATTGCCCGGGTTCGGCGGGGCGAGATCGCCAATGTGCGCGAGATGATGCTGGTCGCCTCGATCCCTCGGCAGACGGCGAACCGGTGGCTGCGCGAGGCTGGAATCGACTTGAGTGAGATGAGGCTTCGCCTGATCGCGAAGATGCACACACAAGAGGAGCTTTATCTCGCCGGCCGCAGCGGGATGAAGCGACCCACAGCGGCACAACAGCGGCGAGATTTGCTCAAGTCGGTGAGGCGCTTCAATGCGGCAAATGCGAAAGAGCCTGGATCAGCGCGAGCGAAAAGCAGCGCAGCATCGGAAGTGGAACGAGCCGAGGGTGTGGCAGGTGAGATGCCCGGCCTGCGAGCACACGGGGACGGTCTACATGACGCTGAGGCGCCTGCGGCAGGTCAACCTGAAGTGCAGTGAATGCGCCAAAGCGCGGGAATCAGATACCGTGCCGGGATGAAAGACTTCCTGCGCCGCAATCTGCTTCTGATCCTATTTGGGCTGCTGATCATCAGTCAGTTACTGACGTGGCGAGCAGTAGTCGACTTGGGATCTCGACTACCCCGCGATCCGCCTAGATGCGCCGTTCACGACCCCTGCATGGTCGAGCTCGACGAATACACACTGCGGCAACTGCGGCCGCGCTAATCAGCCGGCGAACATGGTGTCGGCGTCGCTCGCAGCCAGCTTCGCTCTCGCCTTCTTCCACCGAGCACGAGCAGCCCGGCGCGCAATCTTCGCCCGCAACGGCGCGGCAATCTTGATTTTGCGAGCCGCGGCCGCCCGGCGCGACATTTCCTTGAAAATAAGGGGCTGGGCGCGCGCAAGGAGTTCCTTGCTCATCCGGTGAGCATTGTCCCGAACATTCCTATTCTCGCGCCCCTGCCATACGCCTTGCATAGCTGCCTCGCATTCGAGATCGGGCACCATCACGAACTTGACTGCGAACATCTTGCAAAACTCGTCAAACGTGGTCGGGCCGATTCCGCGCGCTGCCGTCGGTCCGAGGCACTTGTCGACGTGCCCCTCCGCGAAGTCCCCGGCATCGTCACAGAACGCATTGGAGAGGTTGCGCAGGGCCTTTGCGACCCTGAACGCCTCGCGGAGGGATTCGTGGTCTGTGACGACGGCGAGCGGCTGATCGGTCATGCGGCATCCCATCCGGTGGTGTCGACTTCGGGCTGGGATGCCGCGTTGCATCCTTCGGCAGATTGCCTGAGAAGTCGCCAGACGCGCTCAGCCTCAGTCGGGCTGTAGGACAGCGGCTGCTCCGGCAAGTCGCGCTGGGCGGTCCGCGCTGGCTCGGTGCGGCCTATCCGCTGATAGACCGGGCGGTGGCTGGTGGGCTCGGCGTTGCGCGGGATCATTGCGCCGCTTCCATTGCCGTCGGCCCAAACTCCTTGATGCCGTAGACCGCGCGCACGAGCTCGACGGCGTTCCGGACCTTGTACTTGGTCATGACCTGGAATCGATGGTCCTCGACCGTGCGCGGGCTGAGGCCGAAATGCTCGGCTATCTCCTTCGACGTCCAGCCGAGGCACAGCTTCTCGCAGATTTCCCGTTCCCGTCGTGTGAGCTGGCTCATGACAGCAGCATCCCCATGCTGATGACCACCACGACCTGGAGCGCGATGGTGATGTACACCGCGCGATTGCTCATCCCCTGCCCGTCCATAGCTACCCCCTCTGCACGATGCCGCCGACGATATAGCCGGCCATGAATGCCAGAATGCCCACCGCAACAGGCCATACTGCGTCTGCCCATTGCTGGAGCATTTCGAACGCGACCATCCCCTCGCCGTATGCCCCGTTCATTGCGTCACCGCCGCGATTGCGATCCCGCCGCACAGCGAGGCGAGGATCAGCGCCGCGAATAGCTGGATCAGATGGTCTGACACCCACATCGCGGCGATGACGAACAGCCAGAACTCGGCCACCGTTATTCCCCGGCCTCGTCGACGATCGTGCGTACCTCGGCCTTGCCGAGTGCCAGGACGGCCTGCTCAACGAGCATGCGGAAATGGCGGATGTAGAACTCCTTGACGACGTCGGTCATGCTGCAGGTTCCTTCATGTTGGCGCGCATTCGGCGCTCAATGCGGTTGAGGATGTCCATTGCTTCCATCCGGTCGTAGTCGTCGAGGCCCTCGATGACCGGCAGTTTGAGGGCTCGTTCCTTGGCGTTGATCTCATCGACCAGCACCGAAATCTCGCGCTTCTTCGCTTCCAGATCATGCGACATCGTGATCGCTCGCGTATTGCGGGGTGAATTGTCCGGTGAGAGGATCGACGTAGAACGAGCAGCTTCCGATCTTGCCGGCGCCGATCTCGCGGACCTTGGCGCTGATCACCTTCGCGGTGTTGCCGGCTTCGCGCACAACGATCAGGCCGTTGTCGCATTTGTTGTACCAATTCATCGAGCCTTCGATGTCGGCCAGGCTCACGACCTTGTTGCCGCTGTTCACGATCGCCTTGGTCGGATGGGCCACCACGATCACGATGGCGTTCATCGTGCGGCAGAAGTCCTTGATCAGCATCAGGCAGCGGCCGATGTAGTCCGTCATCATCTCGTCGCGCTGGCGGGCGCGGTCGAGCTCGTTCCATGGGTCGATCATGATGATCTCGGCGCCGCGGTGCTCCACGGCCCATTGCGCCTTTCCAAGTACCCATTCGATCGTGTGCGCGGGCTCGTATTGCTGATGAGGCACCGCTGACTGCACCGTGCACTGCGATCGGCAGAAGTGATCGAAGGCGGTCTGGCTGCCGGTCCAAATCTTGCGCAGCTTGGCCTTCAGGTGCCCCTCGTTCTCAGGCACGTACAGGAACGATCCGACGCTCTGCTCAAGGGCCATCTTGAGGATCACGTTCAGCATGAACGTCGACTTGCCGTGGCCGGCGATGCCGGTGACGACGAGGAATTGACCGAGGTAAAACTTCAGGATCTGGTCGAGCTCGTGCCAGCCGGCGCCGAAGGCCTGCTTCTCGACCGAGCCGCGCTGCGGCAGGTCGGCCAGCGTGTACAGGCCGGGGGGCACCGAAAGGTCCGGAAGATCGATCACCTCGCCCATCAAAGCACTCCTGGAATTCCATCGAGCCAGTTCGGCTCATTCGGGGATTTCAGTCCGCGGATGACCGCGCCGATGTACTCGCGCGGATCCGACTTGGTTGACGCCTGCTCGATCGCCGCGCGGGCGAGTGGGATGTTCTTTTGCTTTGCGGCGAGGAGCTTGGTGATCAGCCCGCCAGCTTGCTTGCCGAGAACCTCGCGGCCTCGCCGGAAGAGTTCAGCTTCAGGAGAATGCGACGCGTCAGCGTCGGGTGCATTTCCCTTCCCTTCCCTTCCCTTCCCTTCCCCTTGATCTTGCACAAGAGGCGTGGGTGACGCGTGCTCCACGCGTGCCTCACGCGTCGATATCTCATTCTCTTCAGTGGGTTGCGGAAGAGTGGACTGGCTTTCGCGGTTGTTGATCACCTGATGCTGGGTGAAGCTCGGAATATGGCCGTAATCGGTCCCATCGACGCGATACTTGACGATGAATCCACGCGTGGCCAACGCGTCGAGCACGCGTGAAAAGTCGACATCGTCATATGGCAGGCAGTCGAGCTTGAGCGCGCGCGGGGCCCACCGGAAACGTCCCTCGCGATCGGCCGCGGTCCACAGTCCGGCGAACGCCACTCGCAACGGCATGCCGGTTGTCTTCTCCGCTTCGTAGAGCGCTTCATGGCGGAAGAAATCGGGTTTGATTGAACGGATGCGGGCCATCTATTCGGCCTCCTCCTTGTCGAGGCGCTGAGCGTTCTCGCGGGCGCGCTGCTCGAACAACTTGTCCGAGTTCACGCGCTCGGCGCGGATCGCGGCCTGGAGCAGGATCTGGTTGAGCCTTGTCGTCGGGGTCGAGAGCGGGTTCTTCATCAGAATTCCTCGACCTCCCAGCCGCCGCCGCGCTTCGCCGCGATCGGCTTGAGCGCCTTGAACCGGAAGGGATAGAGCGACGCTGCGACCTTGATCTTCACGCGCGCGTCGTCCTCCCAGAAGCCTTTGACCTCGTGCATCTCCATGGTGCCGTCGAGCAGCATCACGGCGAAGTCCGGGGTGTAGAAGGTGTTGTCGGCGAGCCGCAGCTTGACCGCTTCGAACTTCGACCAGGCGATCACCGTGCCCTCGATGCTCTTGAGGTGCTCGGCATACTTCGCCTCGGTCTTGTTCATCTCGCCGGTCTTGAGCCTGCCCAGCGCCAGCCGTCCGCCGCCCGGCTTGTCCGGAGGGACGGCGAACGGCGGCTGGCTGGTGTCGACATGGGTTGCGTTGGACGGCACCCCATGCCGAGCCAGATGCTGTGCAAGCTGTTCTTCGGTCCAGCGCATCAATGCCCCGCGATCACCCGCAACACCGGCAGGATGTCGATGGCGGCGAGATATTCAGGGCTCGGATTGACGAGAAATGCCGGCATCTCGGCCAGATCGGCCATGAAGCGGTCCTCGTCCAAGACGAAACGATGATCTGGATCGACGAACGGCGAAAGAGGAAGCGGCGTGTTCATCGCGGCCTCCTCAGTGGACGGCGTTCTGGTCGAGGTCCTTGCGCTCGCTGAGATCCATCTGCGCCGGATCGGTTGCGGGCTGCTGCTCAGGCTCGGCCGGCTTCCGCTTCTTGGCGAAGGCGCGCATGAGGATTGTTTGGCCGTCGTGCCAGCCTGCGATCCACATCTGGAACTGATCCTGAGGCAGCGACAGCGGCGGCTCGCACTTCTCGCCCTGCATGCCGGCGACCTTGCCGTTCTCGAACTGATCGGGCGCAGGCTCAAAGAGCTGCGGCTGCGAGCCGATCGGGAGTCCAGCCCAGCGCGCCAGGCGCTGCACGCGCTCGACCACAGCCTTCATCTTGGCCGGTGTGTTCGCCGTCAGCAGGTCGACGATATCAGCCTTGGCGCCGCGGCCGAGGTCGGCTTTGGCGAGGTCTACGACTGCCGAGCGATCCTTCTTGGCCTTCTCGACCAGCGCATCTGCGACCTCATACGCTTTCGCGTGATGGAAGGTCAGCGCGCGCTTCTCTTCATCGGTGAGTGTGGAATTGTGTCCCGGTCCCGGCGATCCGCCGTTCTTCTTTGCCATAATCTGGCCTCTGTGTGACGCGCCCGAAACTCCCGGGCCAGAGACGCACTGCTACTGGTCGTTATCGTCTTTGGGCTTGAGCCACGGCGCGATGCGGTGCGCCAGCGCTTCCGCGCGTCGCATCAGCGTCTCGGCGATCCACGTCCGGGCGCCGAAAGCCCAGGGCAGTTTCGGCCCGGTCGATGCTTGCTTTGAGAGATCGGTTGGCATCGAGGGCACCTTTGATGCGACGGCGAGCTCCGACCTCGGCCGGCGCGCTCGTCTCCAATTTCAGAATTTCTTGTTCATCTTCGGCGCGGCGGCGCTTGATCGCAGCGACGGCCATGACCTGCTTCGCCCACCACCACCATTTCGGCTCGGCCTCGCCCATGAGCGCAGCGAGATAATCGAGGCCGTCTTCCGATTGCAGGAGGAGTTGAAGTTCCTCGATCGTGTAAACGCGCGAGTTGGCGAGACGATGCTTCGCTGAGCGTTCCTTGAGGCCGAACAGATCGGCGACAAAAGCCCAGGTTTTGTAGGGGTTTTTCGCACGAATGATATTTGTGATCGCTGCCTGAAGTTCCGAGATAGCGGTGCACGATCCTGGAAAATCGGTGCACGTTTCGGCACCCCTCGCATTTGCACAATCCGCCGTCGTCGCTGATGCTCGCGACATCGCTCAGGCCCTCGGATACTGGATGGGAACAATGTCGGTCGAACTGGAAGCGCTGCTGCGGAACGTGATGTGGCTCATGGCGCACCGTCCATCGATCAGGCAGCCGTCTCTTGGTCGGCCCGGGTCTTCTCGTAGTCAGACATGAAGCTGTGCACGCGGGCGACCAATCCGAGGTTCGGCATGCGCCCTCCCCGCAGATCCCCCACGAAATTTGGGTCATTCAGCGCCAGCCTGCCGAACTTGTAGGCTGGCATGCTGGTGCGGTTCAGGAATTCCTCGATCTCCTCGAGGAAGGTCTGCGCCGGGTGTTTCATGAAAGCGGAAACTATAGGCCTATTCCTCTTTGTCAAGAGGCTCATTCCTACTTCCCTAAAATATAGGTAAAGTCCTACAAAAGAGGCATGGACGTGGTTCGCAAATTGATTCTCGATCGGCTGATGGAATTGGGCCTGGATTTGTCCGAGGCATCGAAAAAGATCGGCCGTAATCACGCTTATCTGCAGCAATTCATCAGGCGTGGCGTTCCCGCTGAGCTGAAAGAGCGAGACCGGATCCGCCTTGCAGAATTGATTCAAGTTTCACCCGATGAACTACGGGGGCCTTCGACACCGTTGCCCGCTCGCAGCTACGAGAAGAAAGCCGCGAGTTCCCGTGAAAGTTTCGTTGACGCAACCACACATTCGTCACAGTCTCTATCCCCCGCCGTGATTGTGCCAAGTTCTGAATTGTTCGGAACGCATATGGACTTCCCCATATTTGGCACCGCTCAAGGCGGGCAGGATGGGGCGCTAATCGTGTCAGAAGCGGCAGTAGATTGGGATGTCAGACCTGCGGTACTTCTGAGGGTCAGGGACGGCTACGGAATGATCGTCAGCGGCGACTCGATGGCGCCGGAGCACAAGCACGGATCCATCGCGCTCGTTAACCCGCACCTCCCTCCTCGAGCCGGAGACTCATGCGTGTTCCGTAGTCACGCTGAGGACGGCACCAACCTGGCAATGATCAAAGTTTACCGCGGGCAGACCGAAACTCATTGGAAGGTCAGCCAGCACAATCCGCCGAAGGATTTCACGCTCAAGAAGAGCGACTGGCAGATCGTCCACAAGACGGTAGGCAATCATTTCCCATAGTCCTCAAAAAAATTTCGATTGTCGTAGGAATTTGCCTATTGACCGAAGAGGAATAGGCCTATAGGTTTGCTCCATCAAACGGAGCGACCCGATGTCCTATTTCGATCGCCGATACAGCGCCGAGACGCACGATCACCGGCGCGATCTTCGCAAGCACGACAGCCTCCCCCACCGCCTCGACCGCAGGATCAGCACCGCGATCGACATCGCCCTGCTGTGCCGCTGCATGGACAACATCGAGGACGCCGCGGCGCTGATCGATCAGTACGCCGACAGCAGAGCCTCCGAAGCCCGCCTCGATGCCGTGCGCGCGGGAGCCGGTGCATGAGCAAGTATCCCAGCGATTCCGCCGAGATGGCCCGCCTTGTCCGGCAGGCAGACGAAATCACCGCCCTGCGGCTGATCCAGACTTGGGGCGCCAAGCAGCGTGCGATCGGCGCCCGCATCGAAATCGAAGCGCAGTTGGAGCGGGCCAATGCGAAAGCCTGAGGTCGACCCAGTCGAGATTGTGGCCGTCTCTTTGCCAGTGCTGGTCGAAGTCGTCGTCATCACCCTGTTCATCGGCATGATCGCCGTGTGGGCCGCGCTGAGGGCCGGCGCATGAGCAAGCGATACACCCTTGACGCCGATCTGATGCCGATCATGCGGGGCGATGTACCGCTGCCAAATCCGGAGCCGATCGAGGCCGACATCGGCGCGATCATACTGCACTACAATTCGATGCAGTCGGGCTGCTCTGTGCTTCTGCCAGGCGAGACTTCCAAGAAGTGGAACGTCAGCTTCTTCCTCGACCACGGCCAAGGCGGACAGCTCTACGGATCTGGAATCGTCGCTTGGACCAAATGGGACAATGAGAAGCGCGCCTCTGTCGCGACCGGCCTGAAGTTCGCGATCTGTCAGCACAAGAAGGTCGACGGTCCCGGCGCGAACCATTCGCGCGGCTGGCATCCTGGCCACTGCGAGAAGTGCGGCCTCGATATGACTGTGGATTCGGGGGACTGACATGCGGCTCTCCGACACCCAGCGCGCCTGCATCATCGAGGCGACAATCCAGCCTCTCCGGCGCTTCCCGAAAGGCTATGGCCGACCGAGCGGTGAAGTCTTCTTCGATCACCGCACCGTCGGATCGCTCCTGAAAACCGGCCATCTGCGGATGATCTATCCGCCCGGCGGATGGCGTCCTTTCGTGACCGCGAGGGCCGCATGAGCAGGGTCAACGCCAAGGGCACCGGCAAGAAGGCACTCGTCCGCGCCGCCGCGCTGTCGGGCTACTGCAACACATCGCTCGACCTCGCCGACGAAACCGGCCTCTCCGTCCGCGAGTGCTCCGGCTACGTCGCCGCTCTCATACGTCAGCGCGAACTGCGCCGGACAACGCGCCGGCTGCCGAACAGCAGCGCCAACGGGCGCGGCCGCAAACTCCACGTTTTCGAGGTGAACGCATGATTATCGATCGTCCTGGCATTTTCAAAGACTTCCCGACGGCTGCGTACTTCGGTGACCCCACACCCACGCCCTCCCTCACGCAGTCACTCGCGAAGGTCCTCATCGAGCAGAGCCCGTTGCACGCGTTCCAGCAGCACCCGCGGCTGAATGTGAAGCCTGCCGATGAGGACGACGGCGAGAAGTACGACAAGGCGCGCGCGATCGGCAACGCGGCTCACAAGCTGATGCTGGACCGCGGCAAGGACATGTCCGTCGGCGAGTTCGAGGACTGGCGCACCGGCGCGGCCAAGGCATTCAAGCTGGCGTCCCTCCAGGAAGGGAAAGAGCCGATCCTGCGCAAGCATTTCGACGCCGCCGGCGCCATGGTCGATGCCGCGCTCGAGCAACTGTCCCGCATCCCCGGCACACAGAATGCATTCACCCACGGCGACGCCGAGGTGGTGATCGCCAATTGCGAGAACGGCATCTGGCTGCGATCGATGATTGACTGGATCACGCCGGACCTGCGCGAGGTATGGGACTACAAGACGGGAGGCGTGTCAGCATCGCCCTACGCGACGCCGCGGCGCATGGCTGATGCCGGCTGGCACATCCAAGCAGCTTTCCACGAGCGTATCCTCGACGCGATCGACCCGAAGGGCGCCGGCCGCCGCAAGTTCTTCTATGTCGCGCAGGAGAACGAGGGGCCGTTCGCCCTCACCGTCAACCAGATCGGCGAGGCCGCGCTAACCATCGGCCGCAAGCAGGTCAGCTACGCGATCAACACCTGGACGCACTGCCTGCGCCGCAACACCTGGCCGGCCTACCCCAACCGCATCAACACCGCCGAACTCCCGACTTGGGCCGAAAGCCAGTGGCTGGGTCGCGAGATGGACGAGGCTTCCGAGAACGATCCCGATCTCATTTTTGCAGGTTAGAACTATGAACGCGCATATCCGCAATTTCGACGACCGTCCCGCCGTCCGCGAGCAGGTGCCTCTTCTGATCGGCCTCATGGGCCCTTCCGGCTCGGGGAAGACCTATTCCGCATTGCGCCTAGCCAAGGGCATTCAGGAGGTCACCGGCGGCGACATCTACGGCATCGATACCGAGGCCCGCCGGATGCTGCACTATGCCGATCAGTTCAATTTCCGGCACATCCAGTTCGATCCACCCTTCGGTTCGCTCGATTACCTCCTCGCGCTGCGGCACTGCGTCAACAAGGGCGCCAAGATCATCGTCGTGGACTCGATGAGCCACGAGCACATTGGGCCCGGCGGCTATCTCCTCACCCAGGAGGCCGAGGTCAACCGCATGGCCGGCGACGACTACGCCAAGCGCGAGCGCGTCAAGATGGCCGGATGGATCAAGCCGGCAAACCTGCGCCAGCAGATGATCACCGGCATCCTCCAGATGAACGTCAATTTCATCTTCTGCTTCCGCGCCAAGGAGAAGAGCAAACCGAAGAAGGGCGGCGGCATCGAGGAGCTCGGCTTCATGCCGATCGCTGGAGAGGAATTGCTGTTCGAAATGACGGTGAACGCTCTGCTCCCGCCGAAGTCCAACGGCGTCCCGCAGTGGCGCAGCGACCAAATCGGCGAACGCATGATGATGAAGTTGCCTTGCCAGTTCGAGAAGCTATTCGCCGATCAGAAGCCGCTCGACGAATCCATCGGCCGCGCGCTCGCTCAGTGGGCCCGCGGCGGATCACCAGTTTCGCCGCCTGAGCAAACGGCGATGTCAGCCGCTCCGGAGGCGTCCAGCCCCGGCTCCGGGGCGGCTGACTACATTTCCCGATGGGACAACATCATCAAAGGCGCAACGGATGCTGATCAACTCGCGGCGACCTGGAACGCCGAGGCCGACGAGCGAAAGACGATTGCTTGGAATGATGGCGAGTTCAATACCCTCCAGCGCAAGGTCAAGCGCGCGATCGACAGCATGAGGACGCCGGCATGACCCCCTTCCTCCAATCCATCGCCGTCATCCTCGGCCTGGCGCTCGTTCTGCCGTTCTACGTCCTCTGGGTTCTCATCGGTCGGCGCATGGACAAGCGAGATCAGCAGCGCGCGACAATTTCCTGCGGTCGTCGCGGTGGAAGCTGTCAGTGCACTTCGGCCGAGGAGTGCTTCTACAACTCGGGCGCTCGCAGTTAGTCGCACACAGCAGATGGGCTAAGGCCCGGTTTTTAAAGGGGAACTCACATGAGCTTGACGCAGATCGAAGGTGTCCCGTCCCGCGCTTCTGTGAAGCCTGGCATGGCGCATTTCTCCGGCACCGGACCTCTCGCCACCACGTGCGCCTCGTGCGTGTTTCTCGCCGAGCAGAGCGGCCGGCGAACGCTTTATCGCTGCAAGAAATTCCAACAGCTCACCGGCAAGCAGGGCAACTGCATCAATCGCGAGTTCTCGTCCTGCAAATACTACGAGCCGAAATAGATCGAAGCACATGGACGCTGACGGAGGGGGTAATGTCGCAACGCGATAGTGGGTACGAGCGCAAAGAGCGGGATCTGTACGAGACGCCGGAGTGGGTGACGATGGCGCTTATGCCTCACCTGCCCACGACTGACTGTGTGGTCTGGGAGCCGGCGGCCGGCGGCGGGAAGATGTCTTCCGCGCTTTCCAAGATCGGATTCGATGTTACCGCATCGGACATCGACTCCGGGCACGACTTTCTTGAACGCGGGTGCCCCAGGCCATTCCGCGCGATCATCACGAACCCGCCATATGAACTCGCAACCGAGTTCATCCAGCGTGCCTTATCTCTGGTGCCGTGCAACGGCTTCGTCGCCATGCTGCTGCGAACTGATTTCGACCATGCGAAGACGCGCGCCAACCTGTTCGCCAATTCCCCCGTCTTTTCGAAAAAGGTCGTCCTGACCAAGCGCATCAAGTGGTTTGAGGATTCCAAGGGAAGCCCGAGCTTCAACCACAGTTGGTACATCTGGCACTCGCAACATTCAGGACCGCCAACCATAGCCTACGGACCATAATCATGAACATTTCAGAACTGAGAGCGTGGCTGAGCTACGACAGCGAGACCGGCCAATTCACATGGCTGAAGGTCAGCGGCAAGTCGCGCGTTGGCGCAATAGCAGGCACGCCGCATGCCAAGGGATACGTGACCATCGGGATTAAGCGCAAGCAGCACCTCGCTCATAGGCTTGCTTGGGCCTTTCACTATGGCGAGTGGCCCGATCGCCAAGTTGACCACAAGAACGGCAACAAGGCCGACAATCGTATTGACAATCTTCGCCTGGCTACCAACCAGCAAAACCACGCCAACCGAGGCGCGCAGAAGAACAGTACCTCTGGCGTTAAGGGCGTCTATTGGTTCAAGCCTCAGCAGAAGTGGAAGGCTCAAATCCAGGTCGCCGGAAAAGCCATCGTGATTGGATATTTCGACAAGAAGGACGACGCGATAGCAGCTCGCCGCGAAGCTGAGAAACAATACCAAGGCGAGTTTGCACATGAGGGAGCGCCGACGCTGGCGTATGCGCCATGACTCTCTACGCACTCGCATTGCTCGGCGCGGTCACGGTGTTGGTTGGCGCCCATCGCGCTCGCTGGATTGTTGATCCCAAGAGCTGGAAGGCCGGCAAGTGGCTTCTTCCGTGGGGGCCGGGCTGATGAGCCAGAACGTGCCAATGGCCTTCATCGCCTGGACGGTCTTTCTGATCCTGATCGGCGCTGGTCTCGGACAATTGCATTCTTGGGGGATGATATGACGCGCGACGAATTGATCAACGCTATCGACAGCCCGACTGTGGCGGCGCTTGAGAACGTGTTCAACGGTCCGTTCAAAGGCGAGTCCTATAGCAAGCAGATTGCCGACGTTCTGGCTCCTCGGCTCGTCTCATCTGCCCAAGATGCGAACGCCTGTCCATCTGAGTTCGTGGTGGTCCCGCGTGCCGCGCTTAAAGAAATCGTCGATAACTTCGTCAATCCCTATGACGAAGGACCGTATGAGGTTGGCGAGGTTCCGTCACTGGACGTGCTTCGGGAGTGCCTGAAATGAGCAGCACAACAATCCAATTGTGTGGGTTTTTCCTGATGCTTCTTGTCGTTCTCGGGGGCATTCGATGACCCCTGCCGAATTAAAGACAGCAGCTAGCTTGTTGCGGTCCCTCATCCATTCCGCCAATACGCACGAACTCCGCGAGCCTTCGCGCAGCGAGCTATTCCACACGATCCGGGAAGCACACCACATAGCGGATAAGTTGGAAGTAGCCTCTCGCTCTCCGGCAGCGGTCGAGCCTGCCCAAGATGCGCAATGCAACGCGGCTCTTGAACTCCTGAAGCGCGTCCAGGCCCACTACATCCAAGTTCCGCACAGCCTTCATTGCGAAATCGCTGCCTTCCTGAACGGAGCAGACAGCCGGACTCCGGCGGCTGGCGAGCCCCTCCAAGATATTCAGGGGCGCAGTGTAATGCAGCGCTTCCTGGCTGCCGCTGGCTGGGATGTCTGGAGCCTTCAACACAAGCAGTTGCAGGATGCGCTTGATGGCGCTCATCTGGAGATCGTTGATCGTCGCACTCTGGCAGCTCCGATCGCTGAACGCCTCACCCGCGCGATGGAGAGCACCACAGACGAAGTGGTGCGCAGGGACCTGCGCGAGATCATTTCGATAATCACACGTGCGGGAGGGGCTGACCATGACTGACCTCATCTGGATCGGCAACACGCTTTATCCGCGCTGGATAGTCTACACCGTCCTCGGCGTTTCGCTTGCTCTCTTGGCTTTCACTTCATTCATGGCAGACAGAACAAAATGAGCGATGACAAGCCCTATTTCTCGCACTTTGTAAAAGCGCTGGAGACGGCAGAGAAAATCATCGGACGCGAGTTTCCAAACGGCCAGGCAATAGCCGACATCCGCAATGCTCTTGCCGCCTTTCGCGCTCCGCCAGCGGTAGAGCATGCCCAAGATGCGCCGAACAGAGCAATCCTCAGCCTGATCACGGAGGTTGAGGGTCTCTGGGACGCCTTTGAATATGGTCTGCGGGCCGAGATCAGCAACACCAACTACGCCGTAGTTCGGGAGAAGCTTGACGCTGCGAGGGAAGCTCTGCGGCCAGCCTCAAGCTCACCGGCAGCGGTCGAGCCTGCCCAATGTGATTCCGTCAGCGAGCATCACACGCCGCTGCCATGGGCGGCAACGACGCGCCAGGGATCGTGGGATTGGGTGATCTACTCGACCAAAGACCCGAACATCGAGATTTGCCAACTCTTCCACGACGGCACAGAGGACAACGAAACCGGCGAAGCGAACGCCGATCTAATCGTCAAGGCCGTCAACTCTTTTGGCTTGGCCCCTGCACCGTCCGAGTTCGATATCGCGCTGATGAAGGAGCGCGATCAATTGCGCGCCGAACTGACTACCGCGCACCAACTGATGGCCGACCTTAGAGATGGCGCCTGTCCCGCACCCGCCTCTCGCACTCCGGCAGGAAGAGAACGGCCGAACGGAATCGTCAACCGTCTACGGGAAAACGGCACGCTCCTTGACGAGGCTGCCGCGGGCGAAATCGAACGCCTTCAGGCTGAGCTTGCGGCCGAGAAAGAGGAATCCGCCTCCTATCACCGTTTCTGGATCGAGGAGCGGGAGAAGCGGCGACAGGCTGAAGCTCAGGTCGAGCGTGTGACAGCACTGCTTGACGCTCAGCCCTACATGAACTCTGAGCTTACCGTTGCTCAGATCAGGGCCGCCCTCACATCGACGGAGGCCGGTGCGCCATGAGCGGTATCCTCCAACTCAATCCGCCGATCTACGTCGAGACGCCGCTTGGCTCTGCGGTCTGCATGTTCCTTTGGGAGCATGGGCTGGAGATCGACGTCCAGTGGTGCTGCTTTATCGAGAGCACTGGAGAGCCGTGGTGGCTTCCCAACAACCAGATCAGGCTCTCGACCAACCTGTCCGCCGGCCGATCTAAGACCAGTGAGATAAAGCCGCTGCCAGGTCTTGAGAAGCACATAGAGCGCTGTAAGGCGCGCAATTCAACTGAACAGCAAGGAGAATAGCCGTATGAGCGGAAAAAAGATTATCGACGGGCTCAACGATGCTATCGATGGCAAGGTCGCGCGAGAAACGACGATCCACGTCAAGAACGGTTCTCCGGCAGCATCCGAAAGCCCGTCCGAGCCTGATCTGTCCGACCCCATCGCCAACGGCATCATGGGTGCGGCACGGTTGGTGACGCACGACCACGAGACCGCCTATCGCATCACGTCCTACGCGATGGAGACGATCGGCGCAGACCTGAAACAGCTTCGCGATCAGGTCGAGGAAGCTTCCGGCCTGATCAACGATCTGCTCGGCCTCGAACTCGGCTCCGGCGAGCGCGCGATGGCTTGGCTCGCTAGCCGCTCGAACTCATCGACCGTGGGAGCGCCCAAATGAGCGATTGGTGGGGCTCGCGCATGCAAGATGCGCTTCTCAATTGCGAGATTGTCAGCGAGCGCCGGCTTGCAGATGTCGGCCCAGGCGATTGGTATTTCCTCAAGCTCGGCAACAAGCTGATACCGCTCGGTGAAGACAAGCGATTTGCCGACATGCTCCAATTCGCCCTGGTCCGCAACGCGCAAGCGTTCGAGAGGCCCGCTCACGCTCCGCAAGAGAGAACGCCTGAATGACCGCCGTCGATACCATTGAGGCGACGAAGCGCCTCAACCGCTCCTCTGAGGAGCTGGACATGCGTGCTCTGATCGTCCCCGAGCTGCGCAAGAGATGGCCGAGCGCACGGATCATCCACGAGCTACCGCTGCGCTATTCGACCAACCGGATCGACCTCGCGGCGGTCACGGAAAGCGAGATCATCTCGGTCGAGATCAAATCAAGCCGTGACGTGATGGATCGCCTGGAGGCCCAGCTGCGCGCCTTCCAGCCGATTAGCGCTCGCATCATCGCGGCGCTCGCTCCGTGTTGGAATCAACAACTTCCGATGATCGAGAAGAAGCTCGAATTCGGCACGTCCTATACCCCACAATATACCGAGACCCAGCAGATTATCCGCAAGGTCGGCGGCGTGGAGGTCTGGACCGTAGGCGTTACGGCCGGCAAGATCGAGGTCACTGATGGCGGCCCGTATCGCGCCAATAGGCCGTGGCTCGCTCAGATGCTGGACATGCTGCACGTCTCGGAGCTGGTCGAGATCGCGAGGCGGTATCAGATCGCGGTGGCAAAGAGTCCGGTTCACTTTGCGCTGGTTTCCGATCTGGTTGACTTCCTTCAGGGCCGGGAGGTCATCAAGGCGACTTGCGCCGCTCTCCGCGCTCGCAACGCTTTCGACAAGATGAGCGATCCGCCCATCTGGCCCGAGCATATCCCACAGGGGCTACAGGCCAATGAATGACATGCCGCGCTGCGACCGCTGCGGTCGCTTTCATAATAGCCGCGCCCCAGGATCAAGCTTCGCGATGCGCTATTCCGGCTGGCCATTGACGCCAGATCACGAGGCGACCCGTTGCGTTGCCTGCACGAACACCCACGGTCCGCTCCAGGCTCAGCATGGAGTCGCGGAGTGGACGGCTGGCGTCGTGCAGCACATTTCCCAGAACCGACAGGCAGACTAATGCGCTACTACCTTGACACAGAGTTCAATGGCTACCGCGGCGAGTTGATCAGCTTAGCGCTAGTTCGAGAGGATGGCCGCGAGCTCTATCTGGTGACGCACCAGCTTCCGGACGTTATCCCGTGGGTGAAGGAGAATGTAATCCCAATCCTGTTCGCGCCGGGTGCTGATGATGCCGTCATCTGGCGCACGGACTTGTTCGGCCACCAGATCGCAAGTTTTCTGGCTGAGGATGCCTTTCCCGTAATCGTCGCCGATTGGCCGGACGATATCCGTTACTTCTGCGAGTGCCTGATCACCGGCCCAGGCGAGATGGTTGATGTGCCCTACGACCGCAGGGGATCAATCAAGTTCGTGGTCGAACGGGTTGACGCTTACCCGACCACCCTTCCCGGCGCCGCCCAGCACAACGCGCTTTGGGATGCCCGCGCGCTGCGTCACAGGCTGACGCCCCTTCACGACTTGAGACAACCCGAATGAGCAGAACTCCTGCCCGCGTCACCCAGGCCGACGTTGCCCGAGCCATTCGGGCTGCGCAGCAATGCGGCGCGGGCCGGGTCCGGATCATGCCTGACGGCACAATCACGATCGATCCGCAACCGGCAAAACAGCGGGAACAGGAAGAAAAGGAACTTGCGCCTAGGAGGAGGATCAATCTTTGATCGCCGCCATGCCCCGCCCTAGGAAGCCCCATCTGCATCGCGAGCGGAATCGCCATGGCGCGCATGTCTGGTACGTGCGCAAAGGCCAAGGACCACGCTTCCGGCTTCGGGGGGAGTATGGCTCGCACGAATTCAACGCCCAATACGAGGCCGCCATCCAAGGCAAGCTGCCACAGCGCGGCCAGGCGGCGGCTGGAACGCTGCGCTGGCTTTGGGATGCCTACCGCAAGACTGATCCGTGGAAGGCGCTGTCACCTGCGACCCGCCGACAGCGCGAGAACATCATGCTTCACGTTCTGAAGGCGGCAGGGGATGAGCCTTTCGGCGCGATCGGAAGTGAGGACATTGTTGCCGGGCTCGACCGTCGCGCGGACACGCCTTCGGCCGCCCGCAACTTCCTCGACACCATGCGCGGCCTGTTCCAGTGGGCCAAGGCACGGGGCCATGTGCGGCGAGATCCGACTGCCGATGTGAAGCCGCCCAAGCGGCGCCGGAACGCAGGATTCGCGCCGTGGACGCATGAGGACGTGGACGCCTATCAGAAGCGTTGGCCGCTCGGCACGCCGCAGCGGGTCTGGCTCGACGTATTGCTCTATACCGGCCTGCGCCGAGGTGACGCCGCGCGGGTTGGCAATCAGCACGTTGATGAGGATGGCATTATCTCGATCGTGACGGAGAAGACCGGAACGCCCGTCGTCATCCCCATGCTGACAGTTCTTCAGCGCGGCCTGCTTGCCGGCCCTCGAGGTCGGGATTCTTGGATCATCGGCCCGCGAGGCAAGTCCTTCGTCAAGGAAGCCTTCGGCAACGCCTTCTCCGAGGCCGCCAGTGCGGCCGGCGTGAAGAAAAGCGCCCACGGTGTTCGCAAGATTGCCGCGACCATTGCGGCCGAGAACGGCGCCACGGAAGCCGAACTCGACGCCATCTTTGGATGGACCGGCGGCCGTATGTCGGCGCACTACACGCGCGCTGCGGACCGGGCGAAACTGGCGAAAAGAGCAGCGGAAAAGTTGAAATCTATTCCCGCACCGCTTGTAAAAGTGCGGGCGTCAGAGCAGAATAATAAGCAATTCCAACACCATACAAAAGCGCTGGTGGGGGAGGAAGGACTCGAACCTTCGAAGCCATGAGGCGGCTGATTTACAGTCAGCTCCCTTTGCCACTCGGGACACTCCCCCGCTCGACGGCAGCACAATCGGGCCGGACCTTGCCGGCGGACCGAATACGGCCATGGAGACGTGAAGACCGCGGACAGCCCGGTATCGGGGCAGCGGCCGGGCGCGTTTATGGGCGATGCGGTGGGGCAAAGTCAACCGAGGCGAACAGCTAAAATCGCACCGATGGACGGCCAAATTGCCATATTCCGGAACCCGTGACACAAGCGAGCCCATGAAGGATCGAAAATTCGTCCCCAAGGGTCCCCGCGGCGGGGCTAAGCCCTTCAACAGACCGGGTAAATCGTCCCCCCGGCCGGCCTGGCGCGACCGCGATTCGCACCCCGACGGGCCGGTCATTCTCTATGGCTGGCACACCGTCACCATGGCGCTGCAAAACCCCCGCCGGCGGATCCGCAAGCTGACGCTGACCGAGAACGCCGCCCGGCGCCTGGCGGAGGAAAACATCGAGAGCCGCGTCGCGCCGGAGATCGTCCGCCCCCAGGAGATCGACCGCCTGCTTTCGCCCGACGCCGTGCATCAGGGCCTACTTGCGGAGGCCGATCCCCTGCCCTCGCCTGACATCGAGACTTTGACGCAAGAGGGCATGGTGCTGGTGCTCGACCAGATCACCGATCCCCACAATGTCGGTGCGATCCTGCGCTCGGCCGCGGCCTTCGCGGTGAAGGCGATCGTCACCACCGCGCGCCACAGTCCGGAAGCGACCGGCGTGCTGGCGAAGGCCGCCTCCGGCGCGCTGGAGCTTGTGCCGATGGTCACGGTGCAAAACCTCGCGCGTGCGCTCACTGCGCTGAACGAGCGTGGCTTCCAGACCGTCGGTCTCGACAGCCAGGGCAGCGTGGACCTCAGCGAGGTTGGCTTGCGCGAGCCGCTCGCGCTCGTGCTGGGCGCGGAAGGAAAGGGCCTGCGCCAGTTGACGCGCGAGACCTGCAGCGTCGTGGCGCGGCTCGACATGCCGGGCGAGATCAAGAGCCTCAACGTCTCCAACGCCGCCGTGCTCTCGCTCTACGTCGGTGCGAGCCGGCTGGGATTGATGAAGGGGTAAGTTGCGCCACCACAAAGGTGCTCTCCCTCGCCCCGTTCCGCACGAAAGACAAAACGCCCGTCCGCATCACGCGGACGGGCGTTTCGCTAACTCAGCCGATCGAGCGATCAGTAATAGCGACGCAGCACGCGGTGGCCGCCGTAGTAATACGGCGCGCGGCGATAGCCATAGCGCGGGCCGTAGCCGTAGTGCACGCGCGGCAGATAGCCGTAGCGCGGACCGTAGCCGTAGCGATACGGACGGTAGTACGGACGCTGATAGGGATAGGCAGCGGCGCGATAGCCATAGCCGTAACCGTAGTTGGCCGGCGCGACGACCGCGTCCTCACGATAGGTCGGATACGGCGCGAACGCACCGGGGCCGGTATAGGTCGGGCCCTGGTTGACGTAGTAGTACTGCGTGGTCGGCTCGGCGAGGTACTCAAAGCCCCAGCCGCCAAAGCCGGCGCCATAGCCCCAGCCACCGCAGCCGGTGTTGCAGCCGGTATAGACCGGCGCAACCGGTGCGCAGGTCGCAAAGCCGCAGGCCATGGCGGGCGCGGCCCCCGCAATCATCACGGCAGCCGCCGCGACCAGTCCGGAAATCATTTGACGCATTACTCTCTCCTGTCGATTTTCGTTCGTTGGATTTGACGTTCTTTGTTTGCTTGGGTCGTTACCTCAGTGGCCTGCCGGGCCCTTCCGCGTGAGGCGGAAGTCGACGGTGCTGCGGATTGACGTTGATCTCCGGTGCGAGGATCACCGGCGGCGGATCAGCAGGAATATCCATCTGCGGCGGTAGTGGCGCGGACTGCGCGCCCCAGCTCTGGTGATAGCTCTCTGCCGGCCGCGGCAGCTTGCGATTGGCGGGCGGCTCGACCTCGAGGCGGCCATAGCCCGGCCGCAAGCCCAGAGTCGGATAATAATGGCCAACGTCGGAAGGCTGCCGCTCGCCGATATAGCGTCCGCCATAGATCGTCGGCTGCACCTGGACGTTCTTGCCGAGGCCCCAGGTCCCTTCGACGACGGCGTAGGACGCGTCGATGCCGTTGATGATGATGGGCACACCGGGACGGCCGGGAATGACGACGTCGAAGCCTTCGCCGGCAAGCGCCGTCGCGGGCAATCCGATCAGAAAGGCTGCGAGCGCCAAAACGCGCATGAAGGGGCCCCGGTTTATCGGCCCGCAACCTATCCGATCGCCGCGCAGAGAGTGTTAAGGCCATTCGGCCAAATTCCGGTAAGCCTAACGCGCAAGGATTGCGCGTCGCGCAAATGCCAGCGAGCGCAGTATCGAGGCGTTAACGCCGCGCACGGGCCCACGCGCCACGCCAGTCTGCCCGAACCAGCCGGGTTGCATGGCACAAAAGCACATCCCTTGCGGGATCACGTCGATGTGACCCTGCTCCCTCGAAACCGCGGAACGACTCCGTCGCGGCCACGCTTAGCAACGGTCCCAGATCTATGGAGCAAATGCCATGACGAGCCTGAAACTGACTATCGCGGCTGGGATACCCGCACCTACGCCCAGCGCAACGGTTTCGTCTGCACGCCCGGCACCTCCTTCAAGGGCGATCACGGCCTCTGGCATCGCTGCCAGTAAGCCAGTCTAGGTTGAGCGCGGCATACAGGCGGCCCAAAGGCCGCCTGTTTCATGTCCGCGCGGGTTCTGGCACTTTCCGGCCAACTCTGGTATTGCGACCCGCGGGCGGGCGGACAGCTCCGGCGCATTGTCGGGCCCTGCCCCGCTTCATCAGCCTAGCCGGCTTAGCTCAGCGGTAGAGCAGCGGTTTTGTAAACCGAAGGTCGGGGGTTCAATCCCCTCAGCCGGCACCAGCGCTTGGCGCGCGTCAGTTTGAATTCTTCGGCACGCTGCTTTGTTGGAAGCGCTCAACGGCAGCGGCATTGATTTCGACCCAGCGATGTTTCGACTGCTCGAAGACCGATTTGAAGGGCGCCGGATATTCTGTGTCCGCCATTGCTCCGACGGCAACTCCGATCATCGCAGGCATGTTGTCGGCCTTCCAATAGACCGTTGAGCCGCAGTCGGGACAAAAATAGGAGCGGACCATGCCGCCGCTTGCGGCGGCGCGCACGTATCCTTTTGGGGCTCCTGAGATCGTGACGAGGTCAGCGGAATAAAAGGCACCTACGCCAAACGGCGCGCCGGTCCGGCGCTGGCACTCAATGCAGTGACAGGCAACGACCTGGCTGGATCGCCCCGGAAGCGACAGCACGACAGCGCCGCAACTGCATCTGGCATTTATCATCGGAGATACTTCCCCTCCTGTCTTGTAGCGCGGGTAAGCGCAGCCGATCCTCACCCCGAGGAATCGCGTAGCGGCGTCTCGAAGGGGCGAGGCAACCAGGCGGGCCTTCATCCTTCGAGACGCGCGTGCCGCGCTCCTCAGGATGAGGGCTATCACGACACTCCGTCATTGCGAGCGCAGCGAAGCAATCCAGAAATGCGTCCGCGGAAGGATTCTGGATTGCTTCGCTGCGCTCGCAATGACGAGAACGTTGCAGCAGTGTGCTTCCCTGCCCCCAATACAATCGCGCCCCTCGCCTTCACTCCTTCCCCACATCGAACGCCAGCAGCACGTTGCCGGGGACGCCGCTCCACTGGCCGTAGCCGGAATTGCTGTAGAGCATGCCATCAGCGACGACCGGACCGGGGCCATCGATCGCGCCGCCGTGGGCGGGGGCGCCGTTCACGGCGGTGTAGTCTTGCGCGGTGTCGAATTCCCACAGCAGCTTGCCGTCGCCCGTTGCGTAGGCGCGCAGGAAACCGCTGACGCTGCCGGAGAACACGACGCCGGGGATCACGCTGACGGCGGCCGAGAGCGCGGGGCTGCATTGCGCACGATCGCCGCAAGGGACCGGCGGCACCTCCATCGCGATCTTGCCGCTGGCGAGATCGAGTCCGAACAGGCCGCCGCCCTGCGTGGCGTCGAGGCGCCGCGTGCCATCGCGAAGGAAGCGCACGTCGGAGTTGGCGACATAGATGCGAGCTCCGTCGGCGGCCGAGCCCCATTCGCTGCCGCCGAGCGGGCCGCCCTTCCCGATCCGCGTCTGCCACAGGATCTTGCCGCCATCATCGGGATCGAGCGCGTGCACCACGCCCGACTTTTGCGCGATGACGAGCATGCGCTTGCCGTCCTGTAAGCTTACCAGGATCGGCGACTGGCCAAAATCGTGGTCGGGGCCGTGATCCTCGGGACAGTTGGTCTTGTCGGCGCTGTAGCAGGCTACGACGTAGGCGTCCTTCGGCGTCGCCTGCTGCTTCCAGAGCAGCTTTCCCGTCGCAAGATCGAGAGCGAGGATCGCATCGGCGGTCGTTGCCGGCGGGTTCGAGTAGGCATTGCTGGTCGCGATATAGACGGCGTTGCGCTTCGCATCGATCGTCGGTGCTGACCAGACCGAAGCGCCAGACGGTCCATAGAGCTGCGTGCCTCTGGTATTCTTCTCGGTCGGATGCGGCACCTCGGGGATTGTATAGGCCTGCCACACCGTCTTGCCGGTCGCAGCGTCAAGCGCCACCACGCTGCCGCGGAAGGTGCAGCATTCGTAGCTCGGCTGCGATCCGGCCACCTCCTCGATCGAGGACACCGGGACATAGAGCACGCCGGAATGAAGCGTCGGCGCGCCCGTGATCCGGGCTGCCGGATGCTCCTCGACCTTCACCTTCCAGATCTGTGCGCCGGTCAGGGCATTCACGGCATAGGCGTTGGCCTTGAGATCGCCGAAGAAGATCGCGAACTGATCCGTGCCTGCGAGCGGCGCGAAGCTGATGGCGGCGCGTACCGCGGCATCGGTCGCAAAGGTCCACAGCGTGCAGCCACTCTTCGCGTCGAGCGCATGCACCTTGCGATCGGTGCCACCGATGAACAGGAGTCCACCAACGACCGTCGGCGGCGCAAAGGACAGCGAAGCTCCGGGAAAGGCATAGGCCCATCTCAGCCGCAGGCGCGGCACCTGCTCGGCGGTGAGGCCCGCCATCTCCGCCGGCTGGAAGCGGCTGTTGCTGGCATCGACGCCCCAGCCGTTCCAGCGTGGACCGTCGAGCGCCTGCGGAAAGCCGGCGGTCTGCTGCGTGCAGCGGCCTTGCGCATTGGTCGCGGCACTGTTCGTTGCGGTCTTGCCGGTGACGAAGGCGGCAATCGCGCGGCGCTCGTCATCGCTGCGCTCCTTCGCGATTGTTGCCATGCTGCCGGTCGCAAGCGTCCCCAGCACGTGCTCGAACGACATCGCCTGCATCGCGCTCCGCGCCGGCACTCGGCTCTGGGGGTCAGCGGCATCGTGACATTGCGCGCAGTGCCTCACGTAGAGGGCCGCGCCGTCCTGTTGCGCGCGCGCGGTTGCGCAACACCAGATCAGGAGGGCAGCCACGACAGCGATCAGTCTCATGACCTGCTCCGACATCGTCACCGCAATGCGAGCCCGCTTCACACAACCAAAAGTGTAGCGCGAGGCCGACCATTGAAGCAACGGGCGATCCGCCCGCATCTGTCACATGGACTTCGCAATGCCGCTCTCACCGGGCAGTTCATCCAGCCGCCAGAGCCCGAGGCTCTTGTCGCGCCGGCCGCCTCCGTCCTCCTTGCAACGCTCGTTTGCCGCGATAACGTCACTCAAACCGGCTTCTGCCACTCCATGATGTGGAAGTACGGTACGCGGCGATGGCGGGCGATTTGCTCGGGCGCGCCGCCGGTAGGCTCGGGCTCTATGAACAGGCGCAACTGGAGGCCGTGATCGAGCAGCAGCGTCATATAAGTGCTGAGCGGACGGTGCCAGTTCTGGATCCGGATGCCGCGCCAGGCGACCCAGATCGGCCGTTCGTCCATGTAGTGATCGATCGAGAAGCGCAAGACGTCCTCGCCGTCGCGCGTCCAGCCGTCCGGCTGACCTGCGGTGTTGAAGCTCGTCAGGTTGGCGATCAGGAGTGTGCCGCCCGGGCGCAGCGCCGCCACCATGTTCGCGATCGCAGGCCTGAGATCCGGCATGTCGATCAGACTGAGATAGCTGACGACCAGATCGAAGGATGCATCGACATCCATCGTCTCGGCGCGCCCCTGACGATAGTCGCCATGCGGGTCCATCTGTCTGGCGCGGGCGAGCAGCGCCTCGGTCGGATCGATGCCGGTAGTGGCGATGCCGGCGCGCTGCATGATGCGGCAGAAGCGCCCCTCACCGCAGCCGACATCAAGCGCGCGGCCGAAGCCGCGTCCCTCGATCCGCGCCCGCATCGGCGCGTCCAGCACGAAGCGGCGGCCATAGTCGCCATCCTCACCCTGCTCCAGGATCCATGCAGACGCGGAATCGGCCCAGCCGTCGCTGACATCGTCGCTCATGGATCGACCTTCGGACATGGATGATGGCCGCTTGCATCGCGGGGACGGCCACTAACCACACGTTGGATCGAAGTTCAACATGAGCTAACGTGCGCGTCGCATGCGCCCTGCCACCGCCCGAGAGAAAGCCAGGATCGCCGCCGGCGCGGTCGCGGCCGTCGTCATGACGGCCGTGCTGTTCGCACTCGCGCTTGGTGTTCTGCTGGCGCGATAGGCCGAAATGCGGCGGAGAAACGCCGCCGCGCGAACTTCGGACAACCGCTCGATCGTCGCGGAGATGTCCCGGATTGCGTTCACGGAGTCCTGGGTCGCATTCTGGATGCCGGCAATCTGCTGGCTGATTTCGCCGGTCGCCTTCGCCGTCTGCTCGGCGAGCGTCCTCACCTCGGACGCGACGACCGCGAAGCCGCGGCCGGCCTCACCGGCGCGCGCGGCCTCGATCATGGCGTTGAGCGCGAGCAGATTGGTCTGGCCGGCGATCGTATTGATCAGCTTGACGACGTCGCCGATCCGCGTCGCCGCGACCGAGGGCTCGCTGACCCGCTCGGTGGCGGTGCCCGCGCGAGCGAAACGCTTCAGGTTGGGGACACTTCCTTACCATCCTCGGGCCGGCCGTGGGCGCGCACCAAGGCCTCGACGAACGCGATCACCTTGGCCCGCTTCTCGGGCGGTAGCGAGAGAAAGGCACGCACGAGCCTCAAACCCAGCGCTTCGTCCAACTGTTCGTCCTGAGCAACCATTCGCATAGTGTCAGGCTATAGGGAAAAATATGCAATCCCTTCCGAACGAGCTTGATTCGTCACAGCCGCTTTGCTGGAATGGCTTCGCTGAGGTGGATCATGAAGTGGATCGCGGAGCGCGACGCCCTGATCGCGCAGACAATGGCCTTCGTCCAATCAGTGACCGGCAAGGCGGCTGGGCTCCGCCGGCCGGACGCGCCGGCGGTTGCGCCGCCCGTTCCCACCGAAATCGTCTCCGTCCAGCCGCCGGTGGCCGCGCCCGAGATCGAGCCGCCACCGCCTGTCCTGCCGCCCCAACCCCTCGAGGTCACGCCGCCACCGCGGACGAGCGGCGATTTCCGTAGCGAAATGCAGGCCCGCATCGCCAATTTCCGCAGGCATCAAGAGCGGTTCGAACGCGAACGCGAGGAATATTGTGCGGCAACCCTGAGCAAGCTCCGCGCGGCCATGCGCGACGTCCCACCTCGCCCGCCGGTCAGAAAGTGAGACGCGGCGCCTCAGCCGGTCACAGCCACGACCACACCAGGACGAGATTGGCCGCGCAGGCGCCGAACAGTGCCAGCGTCAGCGGCAGGAGCATGTGCCCGCAGGAGGTTTTCAGGTCGGTCGTCATGGGCGGGAGCATCCGCTGATTCCGAGCGAAGAGTCCCAGGGATTCTTTTTCCCGGGATTCAGGACTCGTTTACGACTCAGGCACCCATGTCCCGATCACGGCGCCGTGATCAGGAGCCGGTTCGGAACCCCGCCCCCGGCGAAGCCGTTAATGGGCATTATTGGAGCGGGAAGAATGCCCTACGCCCTGTTCTGCAACGACGCCCAAATCAGCAAGGTCTATCCGGCTGAAGCCGACGTCTGGAAGCTCGCACAGCTCAGCGGGCTGGTCGTGGACGTGGCCAACGACGATGAGCGGCCCGGGCCGCGCCGGGTGCTCGACAATGACTACGAAATCAAGCCCTGCCGGCCCGCCCAAGGCGAAGACCCCGCCAAAAACAAGGCGGACGCCGAGCAGCAATCGCGAATGGAGCTCGAGTTCAACACGTAAGGAATCCGGCGGCCGGCCAGCGGCAGCTCATGGCGTCGCGGTCGCCAGAGACGCCTGCTCGCCCGTCAGAGCCACGCAGGCCTTGCGGCGATGCAGCCCGCGGATCGCGCCGGTGACCTTCAGCACCTTGCCGGAGGGACAGGAGCTGTCCCGGACAAAAGCCACCTCGTAGGGGGCCAGCATCAAAGGTTCGGACTTGAGGACGGTCTGCGCAGAGCACGGCAACGCGACGAGGAACGAGATCACCACCGACGCCAAGATACGCATGTTCGTTGTCCCACCAGCCCGGGAATTTTCATATTAACGCGCTCCGGAGCGCGAGTTCCGTAAGTCGCAAAAATTATTTTTGCTTTACCGCACCCCCATGACGCGCGTGAGAAGGCGCGCGTCGAAAGGTCGCTTGGCGGAAAGATCGCGTGCAAGGCTCGCGCCAGACGGGCGGCCCGCAAACCAAAGGCCGGCAAAGCCGGCCTTTTTCAGACGCAGTTGCCGCTGGCAGATCAGTAGCGTGCACCCGACGGGCCGCCCCAGCCGAAGCGGTAGTTCACGCCGACCTTGACGGTATGCTCGTCCTCCCGACCGCGAACGCCGGCGATGTCGGCCGGGCCGGAGGTGAAGGTGGTGCTGCCGAAGTTATAGTACTGGTACTCGGCCTTGGCCGACCAGTTCGGCGCGAACATGTATTCCAGGCCGGCGCCGACGGTATAACCGTCCTTGCTGTTGCCACTGGTGGTAAAGCTTTGCGGCACACCGGCGACGCTGACACCGAGGTTGTTGTTACGCCAGGCGTAGCCACCCTTGGCGTAGAGCAGCGTGGGACCCCAAGTGTAGCCGACACGGCCGGTCACCGAGCCGATCTGGTCGGTGTTGGACGTCACCTGCGTGCCGCCCGGGAATAGCACGCCGTTGTTGTTGGTCGGCAGCCAAGAATACTGGGCCTCGACACCCACAACCCAGTTGGGCGCGAACTGGTAATCGAAGCCGCCCTGCACGCCGCCCAGGAAGCGGGCGTCGCTCGACTGGAAGCTGTTGTCCCCGGCGAACGCGCCGCCGACATGGCCGCCGATGTAAAAACCAGTCCAGTTGTACACTACCTGCGGTGCGGTGACCGGCGGCGGCGCCTTGGTGTAGGTGCGCGCCGGGATGTCGGCTGCCGCCACTGGCGTTGCCAGCGCGAGCAGAGCTGCCGCGCCGAGCAAAATCGTCTTCATGATCATCCCCGTTCTTTCAAATTCGACCCTCAGCAAACAACGTGGCGTGAATTTGGTTGCCTCGCGACGATGCCGGAACGTTGATCGTCCGTTACTATGGCGGGGCGGCAACGATGCGTTTTTTGTTCCGTCGCGTTTCCTTGCGGCCGACAGATTCTATCGTCCGCGCAAGGAGTGCCGTAACAGTTTGTCGCAAAGCCCAACCGCCCGTTCAAAGCTCGCCAAAATGTGATCCAGCGGCTCCGGCGGTTCTCGTCCTACCATGTAGCGATGAAGGCGCGCTTTGCACTACCGCGTCATCTTTTCCAGTTCCGGAAAGGGTGTGTAAACCGCGCCGGCGCAGAGCTCGTTGGCGCGCTCCAAGACGCGGTCCGCCCGTCCGTTGACGTAGACGACGGCCCGCTCGCGCATCGCCTTGTAGCTGCCGTCGGTCTCGCGCGGCGTAAAGTGCAGGCAACTCACATAGAACGGACGGCCGCCGACCTCCCGCAGCACCGGCTCGGCCATGCTGGCGTCGCGGACGCCGACCGGATTGTTCAGGTAGGTGCGCATGAGCGCCAGCGTGTCGCTGCGGATATTGTCGGGAAACGGCTGCGGCCCCGCGTCGATCAGCGACGGGCGATCACCTTCGCTGCCAAAACATGCCGCAAGCGCCAGCGGCAGCACGAGGACCGCCGCACGTTTTGCCAATCGCCCCACAATCCACGTCTCCGACCAATCCGACTCGGAGATGTTCTAGCGCCAAGGTTGGCCTAAGGGAATTCGCTGGTCTTATCGGCCGGCTAGAACAGCACACCGGCCCGCCGCGACGGCGTTCACGCTTTCGCGTGGACGCCATGACGAAACGGGCCGGCCTGAACTCCGCGCGAGGCGGCGGGCAATGCGGGGGATGCCGCCTCGCGGGATCAGTCGTCAGCTACGCTTGTCGGTGTCCGCCGGCTTGGTGACATCCGGCTGCGTCTTCAGCGACTTCTTCGCCGACACCTGCTTGTGGTGATGGCGATGCGTGCGCACGGACTTGTGCTCGGCGGGCGCGATCGCGGCGTTGGCGTTCATCGCCTTCGCCTTGGAATCCGCCTTGACGTCAGCGGCCTTCTTCGTGTCGGCCTTGTTGCCGGCGTTTGGCTTGGCGGCGGTGTTCGACACCTTGGTCTGGGTCTGGTCCGCTTTGATCACAGGTGCGGGGGTGGTGGTCTTGCCTGCTTCGGCGGCGAAGGCCGGGGCTGCGATCACGGAGGCTGCGAGCAAAGCTGCGGAAATGGTCTTCAGCATGGTGGTCTCCTTTGGAAGGATCTTGAGGCGGCGCCCTCTCGCCGACCCTTCGATCGTAGGAAAGAGCCTAGGCGGAGCGCGCTGAACCCATCCTGAAGCGCATCGCAGGCTTCCGTTCATCTGGATGACAAGTTTGTCATCTGCTCGGCGGAGCGAGGAGCCGGGCGGTCGGGAATGTTTTCGCGACCCGGGTGTTCCCGTCAGCAGGCATTCGTGTAGGATCGCCTCGTTCCATACGGGAGAAGATAGATGCGCAGACTTTCAATGCTTCTGGTACCGGGACTCGTCTCGATGGCGCTGGCGGCCGGACCGGTGCTGACGAGCGCTTACGCCGCGGGCAGCGACGACCCCTCGCCGCCGCCGAAGTCGGACTCGTCGAGCAAGAAGTCGAAGAGGAAGAGCTCCTCTATCAGCGATCCCAAATTCCTTGCCGCCTATCGCACCGCCTACGCCACGATCTATGACCGCCACGATTATGCGAGCGCGATCGACCAGTTGAAGTCGCTCAAGCGCGAGGACGTCGCCGATGTCGCCAATCTGATCGGCTACTCCTACCGCAAGCTCGGCGACTACCAGCAGTCGAAGACCTATTACGAGCTGGCGCTGAAGGACGATCCGAACCACGTCCGCACCTGGCAGTATTACGGCCTCTGGCAGCTCGAGCAAGGCAACCGCGAACAGGCGCAGTATCATCTGAACAAGATCGCCTCGCTCGCCGGCACCGACAGCAGCGAGTATCGCTCGCTCGCAGCCGCGCTGGACAAGCCGACCGGCACGACGCTCGTCTACTGAGATATTCCCGACGTCGGAAGGCAAACGAACCGGCACACCCCTCGGGGTTGTGCCGGTTCTGCTTTTTCGGCTAGCTTTCGCGCACCAATTCTCCCTCCCTCGCAATTGGTGTGCAATGGACGCGTGGCTACGATCCGCGATCGACTACATCGGCTCCTGGATCGAATTTCAACTGATTGGATCGCAACAGCCGGGCGTCATCATCGCCATCACGCATCGCGGTGAGGTCGTCGCCGAGCATGCCTTCGGCTGCGCCAACCTCGACACCGGCGAGAAGCTCACGCCGCGCCATCGCTTCCGTATCGCCTCGCATTCGAAGAGTTTTACCTCAGCCGGCATCCTGAAGCTGCGCGAGCAGCGCCGATTGCGGCTCGACGATCCCGTCGGCCAATATGTCACCGGCCTGCATCCACGAATCGCCGAGACGACGCTGGCGCAGGTGCTGTCGCACAGCGCCGGGCTGACGCGAGACGGCGCCGATTCCGGCCAGTTCATCGACAGCCGCTCCTACCTCAACGAGAAGGAGCTGCGCGCAGAGCTGAAACTGCCCACCGCGATCGAAGCCGGTACGCGCTTCAAATATTCCAATCATGGTTTTGGGCTGATCGGTCTCGTGGTCGAGTCGGTGACGAAGGAGCCCTACCCCGTCTGGATCAAGCGTGAGATCATCGAGGCCGCGGGTCTTCATGAGACCGAGCCGAACGCGCCGCTTCCGAAAAGCGCGCCGTTTGCACGCGGCCACACGCGAAAACTGCCGCTGGGCGAGCGATGCGTGATCCCAGGCGACAATCCCGGCCACGCGATGACGTCTGCCGCCGGCTTTGTCGCCACCGCAGCCGACACGGCACGATTCTTCGCGCAGCTCGCGCCCAATGCCAGAAAGAGCGTGCTGTCGGTTGCGAGCCGCCGCGAAATGACGCGACATCATTGGCGCATTCCGCAAAGCCTGGAAGGCTATTACGGTCTCGGCGTCAACGCCGGCAAGACTGATGGCTGGGACTGGTTCGGCCATGGCGGCGCCTTCCAGGGCTACATCTCCCGCACCTGCTCGATCCCAGGGTGCGAGGTCGCGATCAGCATTTTGAGCAACTCCATCGATGGCGCGGCGCCGATCTGGATGGATGGCGCGATGCAGATCCTGCGCACCTTCCAGACGCGTGGTGCCCCTCATCGGCGCCTGCGCGACTGGACCGGCCGCTGGTGGACGATCTGGGGCGCGACCGATCTGGTGCCGATGGGCAACCGCGTGCTCGTCGCGAATCCGCAGTTCAACAACCCGTTCATGGACGCCGCCGAGATCGAGGTGACCGGCCGCGACACCGGCAAACTCGCCTCGGCCGCCGGCTATGCCAGCCATGGCGAGCCGGTGCGCCGCATTCGCGATGGCCGCGGCAAGGTCAGCGACATCTGGCTCGCCGGTGCCAACGTCAAACCACAGGCCGTCGTGGCGCGCGAGATCGCGCGCCGATATCCGCCGCGCAAACGTCGGCCTACTGTCTGACCAGCGCCTCGACCTCGCCGCGAAACGCCTGCCGCGAGCCGTCGCGGGAATAGAACATGTGGCCGCCGGGATAGACGACGAACTTGATCCGCGACGTCGCGAAGGCCGGCAACTGATCGAGCACCCTCTGCGATCCGAAATAGGGCGTGGCGAGATCGAACAGCCCGTGCCCGACCAGCACGTTGAGCTTCGGATCGGTCGCAAGGATCTGGCGCAGCTCCGACACCGACTGCGGCGGGGTGATGCCGTGACCGAAGTCCCAGGCGCGCTCGACCGAGCCGTTCAGCACTTCATAGGAGCCGTCGGGGCGCCAGTTGAGCTTGCGCGTCAGGACATCGACCGCGGCGCTGGTGAGCGGCGCTCGAAGCGCGTCGCCGGAGGGATCGCCGAAACGAGAGCTGCCCGAATCCGGAAACGGATCGAAGCCGCGCACGGATCCGTCGTACCGGCCGGTCACCTTGCCGTTCTTGCGGTCGAACTCGCGGCGAAATTCACCGACATCGAAGCGGCCCGCGAGCCTGCGGCTCACCGCCTGATCGATGCCGGTCAGGGCAGCGACCCTGTCGGCGAGACGATTGGTGGCCTCCTTGTCCGCCTCGCCCTTGATGAGGTCGGCCAGGAACTCGCCGCGCGCATAGGCTTCGACGTCGGCGAGATCGGCGCGCGTCACGGGCGCCTTGGCTTCGCGCGCGACCGCCGCATAGCTCGGCAGCGTCGCGACATATTGCAGAAGGCTCGTGCCGGTGAACTCGCGGAAGTCGAACAGCGGCGACAGCAGGATCAATCCTCTGACGCCCACTCCGTACTGGAGCTGCAACTGACGCACGACCTTCGGCCCGCGAATGCCGCCATAGCTTTCGCCGGCGACGTATTTCGGCGAGAGCAACCGGTCATGCTTCTCGAGCCAGCGGCGGATCACCAGCGCGATCGAATTGACGTCGCCGTCGATCGAATAGAACCGTTTGCGCGCATCCTCGCCGCTCGCGGCGAAGCGGCTGTAGCCGGTGCCGACGGGATCGATGAAGACGAGATCGGTGAAGTCGAGCCAGGTCTCCGCGTTCGGCCTCACCTCGGGCGAGGCCGACGGCGAGAGAGCTTCGCCATCGAACGGCAGCCGCCACGGCCCGGCGCTGCCGAACTGGAGCCATGCCGAGGATGCGCCGGGCCCGCCATTGAACAGGAAGGTGACCGGGCGCGTAGCGCGGTCGGCGCCGTCGAGCTCATAGGAGGTGTAGGCGATATCGGCCTGCGGCTCGCGCTTGTCGTCGAACAAACGGATCGAGCCGGCGATCGCGGTGAAGGCGAGCGTTCGCCCGGGCAGCTCGAGCGTCTGCTTCGTCGTCGCATCCGCGGGAAGGCGATGCTGTTCGGCAGCGGAGGGCGAAGGCGGTGCTGCGGACTGCGCACCGCCGCCACGGCCGCCCTTCTGTCCCGCGGGCGCGGTCGCCTCGGGACGCGGCTGCGGCGGATCGTCCGCATGTGCAGATCCTGCAAGTGCGAAAACCGAGAACGCCAGCACCAGCCCCGTGCGGCGCAGCGCCGGCAAACTCATGACCATAATCGTCTCCCTGCCCGGCAATACGCGCCCATCGGTCGTGTGCCGGTGACTGCCGCAATACTAGCGAGGAATTGCGACGGTTTGGGGGATCACGAGCTCCGGCGGCGCCGCGGGTGCCGGCCGGGGGCAAATCCAGGTGGCTTTACCCTGAATCGCGACGGGCCGCCGCGCCGGCCGCCCTCCACTTGCCTTGCGAGGTGGTCATCCTCGACAATGGTGGCCCAGGTCGTATAGACGACCCTGGCGCACCCCCCTCGAGCCAGCGGCATCCGCCCGGAAGATCATGAGCAAGCCCTACGATCGGATCGCCTTCGTCGCCAGCCCGAGCAGCGAGGCACAGACCGCCTTCAACCAGCTCACCGAACGCTACGGCAATTGCGATCCCAAGGATGCCGACGTCGTGGTCGCGCTCGGCGGCGACGGGCTCATGCTCCAGACGCTGCACCAGAACATGCATACGGGAAAGCCGATCTACGGCATGCACCGCGGCACGGTCGGCTTCCTGATGAACGAATATTCGACACATGATTTGCGCACGCGGCTCGAGGCGGCGCATGAATCCGAAATCAATCCGCTCCTGATGCGCGCGACCGACGTACGCGACCGTGTGCATCTCCACCATGCCATCAACGAGGTCGCCCTGTTCCGGCAGACCTTCCAGGCGGCGCGCCTGCGCATCCTGATCGACGAGCGTGAGCGCATGTCCGAGCTGATCGCCGACGGCATCATGGTGGCGACGCCGGCGGGTTCAACCGCCTACAATCTCTCCGCCCAGGGGCCGATCCTGCCGATCAATGCCGCGCTCCTGGCGCTGACGCCGATCAGCGCCTTCCGCCCACGCCGCTGGCGCGGAGCTCTCCTGCCCAACACGGCCTATGTCGTGATCGAGGTGCTGGAAGGCGAGAAGCGCCCGGTCGCGGCGGTGGCCGACCATGACGAGGTGCGCGACGTCCGCCGCGTCGAGGTGCTCGCCGACAGGACGATCTCGATGCGCATGCTGTTCGATCCCGGCCACAGCCTGGAAGAGCGCATTTTGCGCGAACAGTTCGGCTACTAAGCCGCCTCGCCCAGAGCCCGTCCCGGCTCCGGTCGCAACCCTTCGTTAACCCCCGGCACGATATGGTTAACGAAGGTTGACCGCTTTGGCCCGGGCGTCATGTTCCGCATCGACTTCAACAAGCTGCGCTTCCTCGTCTGTGACGACAATCCGCACATGCGCCGCATCCTGCGGACGCTGCTGCATTCTTTCGGCGCGCGTGAAGTCTATGAGGCCGAGGACGGCGCGACCGCGCTCGAAATGTACAGCCATTACGTACCCGACATCGTCATCACCGACTGGGCGATGCCGATCTTCGACGGGCTCGAGCTTGCGCAGATGATCCGGCAGCCGGAATCCAAGGGTAACCCCTACGCGCCGATCATCATGCTGACGGGACATTCAGAGAAGCGCCGGGTCACGGTCGCGCGCGATGCCGGGGTCACCGAATTCCTTGCCAAGCCGATCTCGGCCAAGGCCCTCTATCAGCGCATCCTCAACGTGGTCGCCAATCCCCGGCCCTTCATCAAGACCAAGACCTATTTCGGGCCCGACCGCCGCCGCAACATCAACTCCGCCTATATGGGTCCCGAGCGCCGCGTCGGCGAGAAGCACGAGGTGCTCCAGCAGCCCTCGCTGCTCGACAAGGCCCGCTCCTCCATCTAGCGCAACGTCTCAGGCGAGGCAGGGATCATGGCGAAGAACAGCGCAAGGGACATCGAGGTCAAGGCCTTCGCCACCCATCACGTGATCACGCAGCCCAATCCGCTGCGCAAGGTGCTGCGTCGGGTCGAGGCCAAGGACATGGACGATCCGGTCGGGCGCGCCGAGCAGGCGCTGGCCGGCCTCTCCGGCGAGTTCAAGGACTGGATGACGAGCGAGGTCAACCGGCTGTCTGCCGCCTGGGCCGCCATCCAGCAAGACGGCTTCGATGACGCCCGGCGCGGAGAGCTGTTCCGCGCTGCTCACGACATCAAGGGCGATGCCGCGACGTTCGGCTTCCCGTCGGCGGCCGGAATCGCCGAGAGCCTGTGTCGGGTCATCGAGCATGCGCCCGATCTCGCCAAGGTCCCCGCGGAGCTGTTCGCGCACCACATCAATGCCATCGCGGCGATCGTGCACGAGAACACCAGGCTCGACAGCCTCAGCGTCTCCGGCGAGCTCAGCCGCCGCCTGCGCAAGGTCGCCGACGAATATCTCACCCACGTCAATCGCGATCGTCCCGAGCATCTCGAAGCGATCCTGGCGCCGAGCATCGTGCCGGGAGATTAACTCTCCCCTCGTCATTGCGAGCGCAGCGAAGCAATCCAGAACCCTCCGCGGGAACAGTCTGGATTGCTTCGCTGCGCTCGCAATGACGGAGTTCGAGGGTCCCGCCCGGCTCCATCGCCAGCGTTGAACTACGCCGCGATCGGATCATCATAAATCGGCGCGATCGCCTCGTCCGCGACGAGCTCGTCGCAGAACAGCCGCGCTTCTTCGCGCGCCGACTCGGTTGCGAAGCGGCGCAGCAGGATCAGCAGTGGCCCGGTGGCACCGCGATCCGTCGCGCAATGGGTGAGCACGCGCTCGACCATGCGCCGGCGGAGCCGCACGGCTCCGGCGTCGGTATCGACGAAGCCATTCTCGTGGCAGGCCTCTAGCGCGGCATGGAAGGCCGCGAAGGTCGCCTCCGGCAGGCCCGCGCGGCGGAGCAGTGCGTGCAGGCTGCTGCCGCGACGGTCGTGCAGGAGCGCGGAGACGCGTGCCAGCGGCAGATCGGACAATTCGGCGAGCGCCGCGTCGAACAGTTCGAGATTGCTCGACAACAGCGCGCGCAGGATCAGGCCCGCCGTAAGCTGCCCCGTGACGCGCAGATGCCGCACCAGGCCCTGCATGTCCTCGCCGCGCGAGCGCGCCGCGATGTTCATGGTGGAGCGGTCGCGCGCCTCAGTCGCCATGCGACCGGCGCGGTCGGCGCTGATCCAGTTCCGTGCCACGACGAACTGCGCCAGCGTCTCGGACAGCTTTGCGACGAGCGCTGCGCGCGTCGCGGCCGGCAGATCCTCCAGCACCAGCATCGCCTCGCGGATCGCGGCGAGATGGCCGTGGCGCTCGACGATGCGATCCCAGGAGAACGGCGCGAGGTCGGCACAAGGGTTTTCGATCAGCTCGAGGGCCGCGGCAGCGCAGCCGACTTCGGCGATCGCGGCGCAGACCGAGGCCGGCAGCGCGATGCGGCGCGCGATCGCGCATTGCACCTCGTCATTGCCGGTGGCGACGATGTCGACGAGATCGGCATCGATCAGCAGCGGGGAATGTTCGAGCACCGGCAGCGCGACGGACGGTTGGTCCGCCGACAGCGCCCGCACGATCGCCGCCGGCGCCTCGGCGCTGCGCGCGAAGGCTTCCGCCATCGCCCGGCGTACCAGGGGCGACGGGTCGTCGAGCAGCATCAACAGCGCGCCTTCGGCGGCAATGCGGTCGTCGTGGGAAAGGTCTGAAATCAACCAGGCGCGGGCCAAGGCCCGCGTTGCCTCTGCCCGCTCGCCAGCGGGCGCCGTCCTGATCCAACTGATGAACTGCCGAACGATCATGGTCCTTCCGGCTTACGCAACCAACGAAAAATGGTGACGGCTTGTCACCCGCAAGACAAAATAAACCACGACGCTTAACAAAGCGTTCACCATAACTGGCTGGTTTTATTGACGTTTTGTTAAGGGAACAAAGACCGCCTGTCACCACTCTCCGCGCGCGAGCTGGGTCCGGCTCGGCGGCGCATCGCTTGCGCGCTGCGCCTTGTCCGGCACATGAGAGTAGATGCTAGCTTGAGAATGTGCCGCTGCGATCGCTGAAGAGATCGAGCGGCTGCGGCGGTCGCACCTCCAGCATCGCCGAGGCAACGGAGGTCGGCGAGGTATTGTTGCCCCACAATTTCTGCACCGTCGTCGAGACCGGCTGCGTCGCGTCGCCGGGCTGATAGATCGAGCGAAACGCCGGTGCGGTCGGCGCATTGTCAGCCACCGTCGTTGTCGATGTTGCGCTGACCGGCGTCACTGCGCGCGTGTCCGGGAAAGTCTGGAGATAGGCAGCGTTGTCGATCACGGGCGTGGCCTGCACACCGTTTGTGCTCGCAACCAGCGTCATCGACGGCGTGTCGCCATACATCGCCATCGCGCTCCGCGTCGCCTTTGAATTCGCCGCGCTCGCATAGCGCGAGTTCAGCACCGAATAGACTTCGGAGATGCTGCGCGCGCGGCCGTCTTGGGCGTAGAAGATCGAGCGGTTGGCGGCGGCCGCATTCGGGAACAGGCGCGCGCCGACCGCTTGCGGATTGTCCTCGGCATTTGCGATCAGCTTGGCGGCACCGCCGACCCCCATGAAATGCGCCATGTAGAGTTCGCTGTCGGACGGCCGGCGCCCGAGCAGGCCGGTGAGCTTGAAGCTGTTGGACTGCGTCAGCGCCGCAGCCATGCTTGAAGCGGCCTCCGGATCATCGCGCAGCTCCATGATCGACCGCTTCAGAACGGGATCATCGACGGTGTAGCTGCCGGACAAGGTCTTGGTGATGGCGTCGGCGTAGCTGCCATAGCCGAGCTGGGCGCCAGCCTCCTTCACCGTGCCGAGCCAGGTCTGGTCGATGAACTGATAGAGCCCGTGCGCGGACGAGGTGGTGGCGCCCGCGGTCGGATTGAAATCCGACTCCATCTTGGCGGTGGTCAGCATGTATTCGAAGCTGACGCCAGAGAGATTGGAGGCCTGCTTGATCGCGCCGGCGACGCGCGCCCGCGACGGATCGATACCGGCCGTCTGCATGGCACTGGAGTTGTCGACCGACATGATGGAGTGCCCGCTCCGCGCGGCGTTGAGCAGCGCCGGCAATTCGGCGCCCTGTCGTCTCACCGTGGGACAGGTATGGTTAATGCGGAGTTAATAGACCTCTCTCGGTCATTCCGGGGCATCGCGTAACGATGAACCCGGAATCCACTCAGCCGCGCGTAATGTCTAGCGATGGATTCCGGGTTCGATGCTGGCGCATCGCCTCGGAATGACCGGAGAGCTATTTCTTATAGACGTCGTTCGGATCGAACAGCCGCTCGGCTTCAACGAAGACGAGCTTCGCGCCTGCCCGCTCGGCCTCGACCTTGCGGTAGAAGCAGGACCTGCGGCCGGTGTGGCAGGCCGCGCCCACCTGCTCGACACGAAGCCAAACCGCGTCCTGGTCGCAATCGGTCCGCATCTCGACCACGCGCTGGGTCTGACCCGATGTCTCACCTTTTCGCCATAAGGCGTTGCGCGAGCGGCTGAAGTACCAGGCCTCGCCGGTCGCTATCGTCTTGCGGAGCGCCTCGTCGTTCATGTGGGCGACCATCAGCACGTCGCCGGTCGCGGCGTCCGTCGCCACACAGGTGACGAGGCCGGCCGCGTCGAACCGGGGCTGGAAGGAGAGCCCTTCCTCAATCTCATGGGAGTGGGTGGACACGAAGCCCTCGCCAGTTACGCGCGAGGCTCAGCGTTGCGTGCCTCGCACCAGGGATAGGAAGCGGGCCTGCTCCGCCGGATTGTCGCGGAACATGCCGGTGAAGCGGCTGGTGAACGTCATCGCGCCATGCTTGGCGACGCCACGCACCGACATGCAGGTATGCTCGGCTTCGATCAGCACGGCAACGCCGCGGGGCTTGAGGATCTCGTCGATCGCTGCCGCGATCTGGGCGGTCAGGTGCTCCTGGGTCTGGAGCCGGCGCGCGAAGATGTCGGTGAGCCGCGCGAGTTTCGAAAGGCCGACGACGCGCTCCACCGGCGTGTAGGCGATGTGCGCCTTGCCATAGAACGGCATCATGTGATGCTCACACTGCGAGGTGAACTCGATGTCGCGCACCAGCACGAAGTCGTCATAGCCGGCGGTCTCGCCGAAGGTGCGGTCGAGCACCTCGGCCGGGCACTGGTGATAACCCTGATAGAGCTCGTCGAAGGCCTCGACCACGCGTCGCGGCGTGTCCAGCAGACCCTCGCGTTGGGTGTTCTCGCCGATATAGGCGAGCAGCGTCTTCACCGCCTGCTCGGCCTCTGCGCGCGCGGGGCGCGGCTGGTCGGCACGGACGGCGGCCGCAAGGAATTCGGAAGGATCGAGCTCCGCGGGGCGGCTCTCGGGCTGCTTGTCGGCGGGCTTGTTGGGGCGGATGGGTTTGATCAATGCGTCCATGTCAACTCCGTTCGACGGCCCTGCGGCCGGAGTGTCACCGGCAGACGGGGCGGCAGGACCGCCGGACGCCTGAAGAGAACAACCGATCTCGGCGCAAAAGGTCCTCGGCCCTAACGTCGATCACGGGATTCTGGATCACCGCCGCCGAACCGCTGGACTGTTTTTCCGCCAGTTCCGCCCCTATATAGGACCGTGGACGGCGCCCGCCAAGGCCGATCCGGTGAGGAAGTGCTGGACTCCATCACATGCTGAACGACATCTATAACAAGCGGATCATCGAGCTGGCCGGAAATATTCCGCGCCTGGGGCGACTTTCGGACCCCGATGCGACCGCCACCGCGCACTCCAAACTTTGCGGCTCGACCGTCAAGGTAGACCTGAAGATGGATGGCGACACCGTCACCGACTTCGCCCACGACGTGAAGGCCTGCGCGCTCGGCCAAGCCTCCTCATCCATCATGGCAAGTCACGTCGTCGGCTCGACTGCGAGCGAACTCCGTGAGTTACGCGAAACCGTTCGCAAGATGCTGAAGGAGAACGGCGCGCCGCCGGACGGAAAATGGGCCGAGATCAAGTTCCTCGAGCCGGTCCGCGACTACAAGGCGCGTCACGCTTCGACGCTGCTGACCTTCGATGCCGTCGTCGATGCCATCGGCCAGATCGAGGCCAAAGCCAAGCAGCCGGCCGCCGCGCAGGGCTGAGTCTCTCTTGATGTCATTCCGGGCGCACCAGCGCGACGCCCGGAATCTCGCGCCGCAATCTCCGGATTCCGGGTTCGCCGCTTCGCGACGCCCCGGAATGACCAGGAGAATCTTACTTCTGCGACGCCGCCACCGGCGCGGCACCGGTCGGCACCGACGCTTCCGCCGTCTTGGTCGACTTGGCCGGATGCGGCTGCCCCGGTTCCTCGCCGAACCTCTCCTGCGACTTTGGTGCAAGGTCGGCCATCGCGGGCGCCGAGACGTTGACGTTCGGCAGCACGTCGGCCACCAGGTCAGTCGTCACGAGATTGGTGAGCTTCAGCTCGCCAGCGTCGAGCTCGTGCAGGTCTTCCCACGGCGGCACATTCAATGCGAGCGACAGCAAATCGCCGGCGCCGCCCATGTCGAAGGTGTATTTGGCGAGCCGGCCGATGTCGCGCTCCACGATCATAAGATCCTGCGCGCTGTAGCTCGCCGCCTTGGCGTCGTCGGCGCGATCGCCCATCCAGATCTGATGGACTCGTACATGCGCAGTCTCGGGCACGTAACGCTTCTTGCCGGCCAGCAGCAGGAACACGCACATGGATTCGCAGTAGGCCTCGGGCGCGACCGCCGGACGAGCCCCCTGCCCGCCACGGTTCTGCTGCGTGATGCCGACAGTGGTCATGACGCCGAGGTTGCGGAAACGTCGGCCGAGCGTGATCGCGTCATTGACCGAACCACCGCTGGAGTCGAGGACGACGGTCATCCCGCCAAGCTGGCGCCCGCGCGCGAAATCCTCGAAGGCCTTCGGCGTATCCGCCGTGATGATGCCGACCGCGCTGACCCAGCCGCGACAGTTCGGCTCGCATGCGACCCAATTGAACTTCATCGGCAGTTTGCGCTCTTCAAGCGCAGCGCCGGCGTTTGCAGTAGAGGTGAAGGTCGCGACCGCGCCCGCCAGCGCAACGCAACAAGCAGCGGTTCCCACGACCAACCAACCGCGAAGATCAAGCGACTTCAGGAGTCTCAAAATGGTTCCTTCCCCAAGCCCCGATATTGCGCGAGTTATCCCCGCTTCGCGCCCGATGAGTCCATCATACAGACGTATGTCCTATCCCACGGCTGTCACAAAAATGGTATCCGGGGGAATACAGATCGTCCATATGGACTTGCTGCACTGCTCCCTAAAAACAGGCAAAATATGGCACGCGCGCAACATGTTGCTGTTCCGTGCGTAGGAACCGCGCAGCTCGAGGCATAGGTTTGCGGCCGGGCGCACATCATCATGAAGCATTCAGCATCAGAGGTCGGTTCCACAATTGCCGGTTCACTCCTGCGACTCCCACGCAATTTTGGCCGTGCGCTGATCTGGCTTTACCGGCACACGCTGTCGCCATTGGTCGGTTACAATTGCCGGCACCTGCCGACCTGCTCCGTCTACGGCGACGAGGCGATTGAACGCTTCGGACTCTGGGCCGGTGGCTGGATGACGATCGCGCGTTTGTTGCGCTGTCATCCCTTCGGCACTTCAGGCATCGATCGCGTGCCGCTCACCGCACCCGAAGGCGCGCGTTGGTACCTGCCCTGGCGCTACGGCCGCTGGCGCGGCGTCAACGCCTCCTGATTTTATTGCGGTGCTTTGTGCATCGCTGCTCCGACCGGAACCGGAACTTTCCGCTCGCGTTGATTTGATACTCCCACGGGAGGAAACAACAATGCGCTGGAAAATCAGCCCTCATTTTCATTTCAACCTTGGTTCGCATCTTCGAATTAGCCCGAGGGGCCACGATCCCAGAACCCTCGACCTGCTCGCCATCATCGCGCTTTTGGTGCTCGTGCTGGGCTCAGGCTGGTACTTGGCGACGAGCTTTTCCATGCCGCCGAGCACAACGGCGTTCATCGTGCCGAGCCAGAGCGTGCACTGGTAGCGACTAACGGAACCAGAAGAAGCGACCAGGCGGCGGGATCGGCTCGGGTGGACGCAGCCGCTTCGGGCGCGGCGGCTTCGGGGACGGCTCTGCGGATGACGTCGCCTCCGCCGCCGGCACGGCCTCACCTCCCGGCACCTTCACCGACAGCAGCAAGTTTGATTCATGCGTGCGCCAGCGATAGCCGATGCCGAAATCGATCGGCTGGGCGCGCGTGAACAATTCGGCGTAGCGCTCCTGGTAGCGGCCGGGAAATTCGTCGATCGGTCCGAGATACCGGCCGAACGGGAAGAACCGCCATTGCCGCGCATTGTAGTTCGCAAGCGGTATCCCGGAATCGTCCTGGATGATGGTCGCGCTGTTGGCGAGCAGCCAGTCGCGCACCGTGGTGAAGTTGCCGGAATGCAGGAGATAGGACGCGCTCTTGAGCAGGCTGTTGCCGGGCCCGAGCGTCTGGCAGAATTTCAGGAATCCCGTTGCGCGCGCGCTGGGATTGGAGAGATCGGTCGAGAAATAATAGAGCGTGCGGACCTCGCCGTCGCTGCCGACGAAGGTGATGCGGATGCCGCGGGTGGCCTTAGGTCCCGGATTGTCGTTGCCCGTATGCATCCCGCCCTTGTCGTCGAGCACCACCATCTCGACGTTGCGAATGGTCTTGCCCGAGCGTGCGAGGAAGACGTAGAGGATCGGCAAGGTGCCGTGGACCTGGTTGGCGTGCAGGTCGACCTTCATGTGCTTGGTGATGAAGAAGGAAAAGCTCAGGATCGAGCTCAGCGAGCGCTCGACGCTGTAGAGCGCGGCACCGACCGAACCGCGCGGCAGTTTCGCCAGATCGGGCACCGCGCCGACCGGCTCGAGCGCGCCGAGCACATAGGTGCTCGCCTTGGAATAGAAGGCGTCGGCGTAGAGGAAGTCCGGGCCGCTGAACATGTAGAACATGGTCGGCCTCGGCGCGGCAAGATTGACCTCGGCCCAGTTGCGGATCCTCGACAATTGCCGCTGCTCGAGCTGGGCGAAGGCACCGTCGAAGAATTTTGCGTGGTGCTGCCAGACAGGATCCCTCGTCAATGGCAGAAGGGGCGAGTCCGCCGAAGGCTGCATGCCTGCGAGGAAACGCGCCGTGTCGTCAAAGGTCACGTCGGCGGCGCGCGCGAAGGGAGCGCCCGCGAACGACAGAGCAAGAGCAACGGCCGCAATCTTCAAGGATCGAAACATGTCTATTCGCGATGTGATGAAGGGGCAGCGGCGGCCGGCCGCCTGCGGAAAACAGCGTAAATCAACAGGCCCGTGAGCATGACGAGCATCCCCGAAAGCGACTGTAGCGGCCGCTCCATCGACAGGTAGTACATCATGAAGGCGGTCACGAGCAGGAAAAGCAGCGGCGTGAACGGGTATCCCCAGGCGCGATAGGGGCGCGGCAGGTCGGGATCGGTGATGCGCAGCTTGATGACGCCTGCGACGGTGAAGAACGAACAGAACAGCAGCGCGAACTGGATGAAGTCCAGCACGGCCTCGAAGCTGCGCGTGAACAGGAGCAGGTTGGCGACCGCGAGCTGAAACAGGATGGCATAGGCCGGTGCGCCGCTCGCCGACCGCCGCGAGAACACGCGCAAGGCCGGGATGTCCTCACCCATCGTCATCATCACGCGCGGGCCGATCCACATCATCGCGCTGATGGAGGAGATCAGGCCGACGCAGATCATCGCGCCGACGATCCGGCCGCCGATGCCGCCGAAGATGGCGCTGCCGGCAATGCTCGCGACGTCGAGCTGGCCCGCAAGCACATCGATTGGCGTTGAATAGAGAAACACCGCGTTGAGCGCGACATACAGCAGCAACACGATCAGCGTGCCAGCAAGCAGCGCACGCGGCAGGCTCTGCTGCGGCGTGCGCATCTCGCCGATGATGTAGGTCGCGGCATTCCAGCCCGAGAACGAATACATCACGAACACGAGCCCGATCGCGAAGGGCGCGCTGACGATGTGGGCAAGGTCGCCAGCTTGCGGCGTGAAGGAGATCGGCTGCGGCGCGCCCATGACGAAACCGGCGACCAGGAACGCGACGATCAGCACGACCTTCAGGATGGTCGCGATCAACTGAAAGGTCGAGGAATGCCTGACGCCGGTGAGCTGTACGATCGAGACCAGCCAAACCACGCCGATGGCGAGCGGCATCGGCGGCAGATCGGGGAAGACCGATTTCGCATATTCGCCGAAGGCCATGGCCGCAAGCGCGACCGGTGCCGCAAAGCCCACCGTCGCCGAGACCCAGCCCGCGAGAAAGCCGAAGGCGGGATGATAGGCGCGGCCGAGGAAGTTGTATTCGCCGCTCGAGCGCGGAAACATCGCGCCGAGCTCGCTGTAGGAGAATACGCCACACAACGCGACGATGCCGCCGACGGTCCACAGCAGCAGGATCGAGAAGCCGGACGGGATGTCCTTGACCTGGAAGCCGAGACTGGTGAAGACGCCGACCCCGACCATGTCCGCAACGACGATGGCGGTCGCGACCAGCGCGGACACCCCGGCCCCACCTTCAGTCAGGCGGCCAGTCCAGGGCGCAGTTCCCGCATCTGATGCCGTCATCGGGGTTCTTAACCTCAGGCGTCGCCCTCGTGGGCGCATCGTGCAGTCCGGTCCAGTCAATTCAAGCAGGGTTAACAAGGGTTAAATGAGGCGGCCCAACTCGGTATCCAACCACCTTTCATGCACCTTTCCGGGCAATAACGCGCCTGAGGCCCGCCAAATCAGCCTTTCCCTCCCACAATCACGACACGATTGCATGGTCCTTTGCGGCGTTCCGGATGTGGGGAAAGTTTCTCCGGACACTTAACGTCACCTAAACGCCAGTCGGCTCAATTAGCCTCAAGCCGCTGGATCGGGGTCATGGGTGGATGGTCGGGGCCGTTCCGAAACTGAGAGTTGACGCGCGTGCGCACCGGACGACGTCCGGTGTGTACGCTCGTGCGCTCCGGATCGGCCTGATCTCAGCCTTGACAACGCTTTCGCTGACGCTGGTTCAATGCGGCAACGCGCCCAATCCCGCGGCGCTCGCGGCGAACTCGCAGGCCAACCCACAGGTTGTCGCCAAGACCAAGGTCGCAAGCGGCGACACGTTCGACGATCGCTTCCCTGGCCCGCAGTTCAGGGATCGCTTCCCGTCCGTGAGCGAGAGTTTCCTGCAGCGGCAGATGTCGGACTTCTCGCCCAAGCGCGCCGTACAGCAAGAGCCGGAGCAGCCGCCCTACAAGGTGGCGTCGCTCGAGCCGCAGGTTCCGTATCAGCGTCCACAGCGCGAAGACTTGACGACGCTGGTCAGCATGAAATCGTCGGCCTTTCCGTATTTCGGCAACAACCCCGCCTCTGACGCACCGTTCCTGAACATCTCCAAGGGCGACCGGCGCGGCCATCGCAGCTATTCGGGACGGGTCTACTGGCAGGACGAGACCTACAGCGACAGCCGCGTGCTGGTGCATGTCCCCGAGCATTTCGACGTGCGCAGGCCGGGCGTGATCGTGGTGTTCTTCCATGGCAACGGCGCGACGTTGGCGCGCGACGTGCGCGACCGGCAGCTTGTGCCGCAGCAGATCACCGATTCCGGCGCCAACGCCGTGCTCCTCGCACCGCAGATGGCCGTCGATGCCGCCGACTCCAGCGCCGGCAAGTTCTGGCAGCCCGGCGGTCTCAAGCGCTTCATCGCGGAGTCGGCCGAGCATCTTGCCCGCCTCACCGGCGATCCCAGCAGCGCACGCGCCTTCGCCAACATGCCAATCGTCATCGTCGGCTACAGCGGCGGCTTCCTGCCCACCGCCTGGAGCCTCGAGGTGGGCGGCATCAGCGACCGCGTTCGCGGCGTCGTGCTGCTCGATGCCGTCTATGGCGAGCTCGACAAGTTCGCGTCGTGGATCGAGAGCCATCGCTCCGGCTTCTTCGTCAGCTCCTACACCCATTACACCGCCCGGCGCGACCGCGAGCTGATGAGCATGCTGCGTCAGAAGGGCATCAGCGTCTCCGAGGCCATGGACGGTCCGCTGCGTCCCGGCAGCGTGATATTCGTCGAAACCGGCGACGGCATCACCCATCGCGATTATGTGACCCACGCCTGGACACGCAATCCGCTCAAGGACGTGCTGGTCAAGATGTCCGAAACGCCATCGCTGGCGCTGACACGTGTTGTAGCGACCAATTCATCCGCATCGAGCCGCTAGGCCGCACAGCGCCAGCGCCAGTGTCCTGCTGCGCTGTCTTCGATTCCTCCACGCGTTGATCAAAGTGTGATGTTGATGGGCGAACCTATCAGCGCTTCTCCGGATTGTTTCCGCCAACGGCGGCCATAACGTGCGCCCGGAATCGGAACTGGAATGCTGCGGGGACGGACAGTGCGTCAGGGGCTCTATAAGGTCGACTTCCATACGGTTCACGGCACCGGCTGTGGCGTAGTCTATGTAAGCGACGGCAAGATGCGGGGCGGCAATTCCGCCTTCGCCTTCATCGGCACCTATACGGGCGAAGGCGACGGCATCAAGGTCAAGATCTCGACCGAGCGCTACAACGACGATCCGTCTTTCAAGCCGCTGTTCGGGACCGACAGGATCACCCTGACGCTCACCGGCCGTGAGGACGGCGACACGGCCGAGTTCGAAGGCAGCGCACTGCAAGTGCCGGGCGTTGCCTTCCGGGCGGTGCTGAGCCGGCTGAGCGACTGAGCGCCGGCATCAGGTCTCTTGAAACTCAGGTCTCGTGAACCTTAGGTCTTGGGCAGCTTCGGAATGCTCTCGGCAAAACCGTTGAAGCAGGCCAGCCGCTCGTCCTCTTCCTTGAGGAAGCGGCAATCGGCGACGCCCTTGGCCTTCGCGGGCTTCGGCTTCGGCACCGGCGGGATCACCGCGTCGTAGCAGTTGAGGCGGTCCTTGGTGCCGTCGTCGATGTCGAGGCAGGCCTGGAGCCGCACCGCGACCGACTGCGGCTTGCCCTTCGGCGCCGCCGCGGTGGTGGCCGCCGGCTTGGTCCCCTTGGACTGGACCTGCACCAGTGGCTTGTCCCCGACCATCGGTGGCTTGTCGGTTTGCGCAAACGCGGACGCTGAATAGAGCACCGCGGCAACCGCCAAAATCATCCTCATCTCAGTCAACCCTCTTTGGTCCCCATGCCTCGCCTTCTAGCGCTCTCCCGCGCGGTTTGCCAAGCGCCTTGCGCACACGAAAACGCAAGGACTAGGCCGGCGCAGCGGCGGGCCGTGGCCGGGTCAGCGCGACCAGGCTCAGCGCCAGGCCGACGAAGCCGACGGCCACGAAGCCGAGCGTGTGCAGCAGTTCGCCGGCAAACAGGAGCCCGCCGACGGCGGAGCCGATGGCCTGGCCGATGTAGAGGACCGAGGTGTTGAGCGCGACGGTTGCCGAGGCGAGCGGCGGCGCTGCCGCAACCAGCCGCACCTGCTGCATCGAATTGGTCGAGGCAAAGCCCAGTCCCCAGATCGCGACCGAAATGGCCATCATCACATAGCTGCCGGCACTCAACGCCCATCCCGCAATGCCCGTGAGCAGCAGGCAGGTGAACAACACCGAAGTTCGATAGGGCCCCCAAGTGTCGACAATCCGGCTGGCGACGGCGACACCGAGGAAACCGCAGACGCCGTAGAGAGCAAACACCAGGCCGATCGCATCAGGGCTTGCACCGGTCAGCTTTGTGAGCAGCGGTCCCATGAAGGTGAACACTACGAACTGCCCGGACATCTGCAGCATGGTGATCGCAAGCAGCAGCACGATCGTCCGGTTGCGGCCGACCTCACTCCAGGTCTTCAGGTCCACCCGCGCGCCTCTTAAGCCTGCGGGCAGGCGCAGCAGCAACAACAGGAAGCTGACACAGCCGAGCACGCCGATCTCGCCATAGGCCGCGCGCCAGCCGTAGCGGCTGGCGATGAAGGTGATCAGCGGCAGACCAACGGCGGCGGCAAGCGACCAGCCGAGAAAGACGTATGCGATGGTGCTGCCGCGCTTTTCGACCGGCACGATCAGTGCGGCGGTGCCGGCGGCCTGCGGCGTATAGAGCGCGCCGACCGCGAGCATCACCAGGCGGATGGCGAGCAGGCTCGCATAGTCGGAGGCAAACGCCGAGGCCAGATTGCCCGCGGCAAGCAGCGCAAGTGTCAGGGTGAGCAGCATTCGCCGTTCGATGCGGCTGGTCAGCCAGGCCGTCAGCGGCGAGCCGATGCACAGCGTGATCGCACCGAAGGTGATCAGAAGGCCGGCCGCATGGACACTGACGTCAAGCCCCGCCGCCAATTCCGGCAGCATCCCCGCCGGCGCCAGCACCGAGCAGCCGGTGACGATATTTCCAAGCATCAGGGCGGTCGGCGCGAAACGGCGGGCGGCGGGGGCACTTTGCATGCAGGTGCATGTAGCGGACGCCAGCAGCGAGTTAAAGGGCGTGCCGCGAAATAGTTGGTGCAAGACCCACGGTTCACGCGTCCATTTTCTTGGAAATGCCCGATTGCACGGGCCGAATCGCCTGATATATCGCTCGTTCCCGCTTACCTGCGCTCGTTCGCAGGAGTGAGCCTCAGGAGAAAAGCAATGTCCGACCAGCACAAGTCCGAATCCGGCTTCCAGTACAGCCTCAGCAACCTGAAGCCCGTGACCCCCGCTGCCAAAGTCACCCTCACCTTTCCTGACGGCGCCCAGCGCCAATTCGAGAAGAGCATCACCGGCCTCGATATCGCCAAGGGCATCTCGCCGTCGCTGGCCAAGCGCACGGTGGCGATGGCGCTCGACGGCGAGCTCGCCGACCTCAACGATCCAATCGAGGAGGATGCCAGGATCGAGCTGATCGGCCGTGAGGATCCCCGCGCGCTCGAGCTGATCCGCCACGACTGCGCACACGTGCTGGCGGAGGCCGTGCAATCGCTGTGGCCGGGCACCCAGGTCACGATCGGCCCGGTGATCGAGAACGGCTTCTATTACGACTTCTTCCGCAACGAGCCGTTCACTCCTGAAGACTTCGCGGCGATCGAGAAGAAGATGCGCGAGATCATCGCGCGCGACAAACCCTTCACCAAGGAGGTCTGGGATCGCGAGAAGACCAAGCAGGTGTTCCGCGACAAGGGCGAGGCCTTCAAGGTCGAGCTGGTCGACGCCATTCCCGGCGACGAGCCGATCAAGATCTATTTCCAGGGCGACTGGTTCGATCTGTGTCGCGGCCCGCACATGACCTCGACCGGCAAGATCGGAAACGCCTTCAAATTGATGAAGGTGGCCGGCGCTTATTGGCGCGGCGATTCCAACAATCCGATGCTGACCCGCATCTACGGCACGGCGTTTGCCAAGCAGGAGGATCTCGACGCCTACCTCAGGCAGATCGAGGAGGCCGAGAAGCGCGACCATCGCAAGCTCGGACGCGAGCTCGATCTCTTCCACTTCCAGGAGGAAGGTCCGGGCGTCGTGTTCTGGCACCCCAAGGGCTGGACCATCTTCCAGCAGCTCATCGCCTATATGCGCCGACGCCTGACCGGCGACTACAGCGAGGTCAACGCGCCGCAGATCCTCGACAAGGTCCTGTGGGAGACCTCCGGCCACTGGGGCTGGTACCGCGAGAACATGTTCGCGGCGCAGTCCGCCGGCGACGAAGCCGAGGACAAGCGCTGGTTCGCGCTGAAGCCGATGAACTGTCCCGGCCACGTGCAGATCTTCAAGCATGGACTGAAGAGCTACCGCGACCTGCCCCTGCGCCTCGCCGAGTTCGGCGTGGTACACCGCTACGAGCCGTCGGGCGCCATGCACGGGTTGATGCGCGTGCGCGGCTTCACCCAGGACGACGCGCACATCTTCTGCACCGAGGATCAGCTCGCCGACGAATGCCTGAAGATCAACGATCTCATCCTGTCGACCTATGCGGACTTCGGCTTCACCGGCGATCTCACCGTCAAGCTGTCGACCCGGCCGGACAAGCGCGTCGGCACGGACGCGATGTGGGACCACGCCGAGCGCGTGATGGCCACCGTGCTGCGCGAGATCCAGTCGCAGAACAACCACATCAAGACCGAGATCAATCCGGGCGAAGGCGCCTTCTACGGGCCGAAGTTCGAATACGTGCTGCGCGACGCCATTGGCCGCGACTGGCAGTGCGGCACCACGCAGGTCGACTTCAACCTGCCGGAGCGGTTCGGCGCGTTCTACATCGACCATGACGGCGGCAAGAAACCGCCGGTGATGGTGCATCGCGCGATCTGCGGCTCGATGGAGCGCTACATCGGCATCCTGATCGAGCACTATGCCGGCAACTTCCCGCTCTGGCTGTCGCCGGTGCAGGTGGTGGTCACCACCATCACCTCCGAGGCCGACGAATACGCCAAGCAGGTGGTGGAACAGGCGCGGCGCGCTGGCTTGCGGGTCGAGATCGATCTGCGCAACGAGAAGATCAACTACAAGGTCCGCGAGCACTCGCTGGCCAAGATCCCGGCGCTGCTCGTGGTCGGCAAGAAAGAGGCCGAGACGCACTCGGTCTCCGTCCGCCGGCTCGGCAGCGAGGGACAGAAGGTGATGACGACGCAGGAGGCGCTCGCCGCGCTCCTCGACGAGGCGACCCCGCCGGACGTCCGGCGGGCGCGGGGTGCGGTCTGATCCCTTTAATCGATCTAAACCGGCTTTCGGTTGCGGGCGTGCATGCCTATCTCGGGATTGCACGCCCGACGACCAGCCGAAGAGGATACCGCAAGTGCCGGACGCCATCGAACTCCTGAAGACCCGCCGCTCGGTCAAGCCGCGCGAGATGATAGGGCCCGGCCCCTCGCCGGCCGAGCTCGAGACCATCTTGACCATCGGTGCGCGCGTGCCCGACCACGGCAAGCTCGCGCCGTGGCGCTTCATCATCTTCGAGGGCGACGCACGTGCGCGCGCCGGCGAGGTGATTGCCAAGGTTTTCGCCCGGAAGAATCCCGGGGCGGCGGCGGCCGACATCGAGATCGAGCGGAAGCGGCTCACAGACGCCCCGCTGGTGATCGGCATCGTCAGCTTCACCAAGCCGCATCCGAAGGTGCCGGGGTGGGAGCAGGAATTGTCAGCGGGCGCCAGCGCCATGAACATTCTCACGGCGGCGACGGCGCTCGGCTACGGCGCCTGCTGGCTGACTGGCTGGTTCGCCTTCGATCGCGACGTGATGGACGGGCTTGGCCTCAAGCCGGACGAAAAGCTCATCGGCTTCGTGCATATCGGCAAGCCGACCAAGCCGAGCGAGGACCGCCCTCGCCCCGCCCTGTCGGAGATCGTGACCCGATTCTAATCGATGTCTTGTTGACGCCTTGAGCGTCTTGCGGCTTTGATCCCGGCGAGGGAGGAAGCCCGGATGAAGCGGCGTGAATTTCTCGTCGGAGCGGCACTGCTGGCCGGCACGATGGCGCGCGGGCGCGCCTCCAGCGTCCCCTCCCCTGCTCCCGAACAGCTCGACCGTATCACGGCGTTCTTCGACAATGAGGTGACGAGCGGCCGGCTGCCGGGCGCCGTGATCCTGGTCCAGCAGCATGGCAAGCCGGTCTATCTGAAGACATTTGGCGTGCGCGATGTCCGGACCGGTCTTGCCATGACGACCGACACGATCTTCGCCATCCACTCGATGACCAAGCCGATCACGAGCCTCGGGGCGATGATGCTGATCGATGCCGGCAAGCTCGCGCTCGCCGATCCCGTGTCGAAATACATCCCGTCCTTTGCCGATACCAAAGTGGGGCTGGAGGTCACCAAGCCCGACGGCAAGCTGGCGCTGGATCTCGTGCCGCCGAACCGTCCCGTGAGCATCCAGGATCTGATGCGGCACACCTCGGGGATCAGCTACGACTATATCGGCGGCAAATGGGTCGAGCAGGCCTATAAGGCGGCCAATATCTTCGAGGGCCAGTTCGACAATAGGGAATTCGCCGAGCGCATCGCGCGCCTGCCGCTGGCGCGCCAGCCAGGGACGCTGTGGCGCTACGGTCACTCGACCGACGTGCTCGGCCGCGTCATCGAGGTGATTTCCGGACAGAGGCTCTACGACTTCCTGAAGCAGCACATCTTGGATCCGCTCGGCATGAGCAGCACCAAGTTCGTGCTGGCGACAGAGGAGGAGCTTGCGCGGATGGCGCGTCCGCTGCCGAGCGACCACATCCTGCTCGCCGCCGAGCGCGAACGCCTCGACCATCCCGAATGGCAATCCGGCGGCGGCGGCCTGCTCTCGACCATCACCGACTATCAGCGCTTCGCGCAGATGCTGCTCAACGGCGGCGAGTTCGAGAGCAAGCGCTACCTGAGCCCGGCTGCGTTCAAGGACATGACGACCGATCACATCGGGCCGGGCTCCGGCGTCGGGCGCGACTATTTCTATTTCCCGGGCGACGGTTTCGGCTACGGCTACGGCCTTGCGGTGCGCACCGATCCCGGCAACGCGAAGCCGCCGCCGCCGGGCTCGATCGGCGAATTGAAGTGGGACTCGGGCAGCGGCACCTATTTCGGCGTCGATCCCAAGCTCGACATGGTCTACATCATGATGCAGCAGACCCAGAACGAGCGCGGCCGCATCACGCCTGCCTTCAAGGCCCTCGTCTACGACTGTTATCCTCCCGAACTACGCCGCCCGTGAGGCGCGCTGGCCGAACTCGGTGAGCAGCTTGGCGATTTCGGCGGCAGGCCGCGCCGCGCTGAACAGAAAACCCTGCACCTCGTTGCAGCCTTCCGCGCGCAGCCAGTCGAGCTGGTCCTCGGTCTCGACGCCTTCGGCGGTCGTCGTGATGTTGAGGCTGCGTCCGAGTCCCGAGATGGCGCGCACGATCGCACCGCAATCGGGACGCTGCGCGAGGTCTTTGACGAAGGAGCGGTCGATCTTGATCTTGTCGAAGGGGAAGCTGCGCAGGTAGCTGAGGCTCGAATAGCCGGTGCCGAAATCGTCCATGGAGATGCCGACGCCGAGCTCGCGCAACTGGTGCAGGATCGCGAGATTGGCATCGGTCTCGGCGAGGAAGATCGACTCGGTGATCTCGAGCTCGAGCCGCCGCGGCGACAGGCCGGACTGCGCCAAGGCCGAGATCACGACCTGAACCAGATTGCGGCTGCGGAATTGCGCGGGCGACAGATTGACGGCGACCTTGACGTCAACAGGCCATTTCACCGCCTCGGCGCAGGCTTCGCGCAGCACCCATTCGCCGAGCTGGGTGATCAGGCCGATGTCCTCGGCGACGGGGATGAATTCCGCCGGCGAGATCATGCCCTTGTCCGGATGGCGCCAGCGCAGGAGCGACTCGAAGCCGGAGATGCGATCGGATGCGATCGACACCAGCGGCTGGTAGTGCAGCTCGAACTCGCCATTGGCGAAGGCACGGCGCAGATCGACTTCCATATCTCGCCGCTTCTGCGCCTGGAGGTCCATCTCCCGCTCGAAGAAATGGTGTACGCCGCCGCCGTCCGACTTTGCGCGGTACAGCGCCATGTCGGCATTGCGCAGCAATTCCTCCGACGTCGCGCCGTCACCCGGCGACAACGCGATGCCGATGCTCGCGCCGATCACCGTCTCGAGCCCGTCGACGTCATAGGGCGCGCTCAGCATCTCGATCAGCAGCGTGGCGCAGGCGCTGGCCTCGTTCGGCGAGACGTCCGCCGCCAAGATCACCGCGAACTCGTCACCACCGAGCCGCGCGGCAAGGTTGGGGCCGCGGATCGCCGTTGCGAGCCGCTCGGCGACCTGCTTCAGCAGGCGGTCGCCGACGGGATGGCCGAAGGAATCGTTGACGTTCTTGAACAGGTCGAGATCGATGCAGAGCACGCCGACCCGCTTGCCGCCGGACTGGTCGAGCGCCTGCCGCAAGCGGTCCTGGAAATATTCGCGGTTCGGCAGGTCCGTGAGTCCGTCATGGTGCGCCATGTGGGCGATGCGAGCCTCGGCCTTGCGCCGCTCGGTGATATCGACCACCGCGACCAGATAGCCATCGCGATCATTGAAGGTGACGCGGCGGCCGAAGGTCAGGACCTCGATCTCGCTGCCGTCGGCGCGGAGATGCCGCCAGTTGCGCGAGGAGTGATAGGCATCGCCGATGCGTTCGAGCGCTTCGGCGTGGCTGTCCCACTCGTCCTGCGGCCAGATCTCGGGCAGCGTCATGCGCAGGAAGGTGGCGCGGCTGTAGCCGTAGTGTTGGACCGCGGCGTCGTTGACGCCGAGAAATTTCTTCGTCTCCGCGTCGAACACCCACATCGGCATCGGGTTGTTGTCGAACAGCAAGCGGAACGAGGCGTCGCGCCGCTTCAGCGCCGTGACGTCGGAGATCGTCAGCGAGACGATATCGGCGAAGGCAGTGGCGCTCAGGCGCAGATGGCGGCCATCCGCCTCGATCTCGAGCTGCTCGCTGCGGCCGCCGGAGACCGCCGCAAACAGGATTGCCATGATCTCGCTTGAGGCCAGCAGCGTTCCGCTCTCCTTGATACGGCGCCACAACAGGCCGCGGTTCGCGACGTTCAGCAGCAGCTCCGCGCTCCTGTTGTGATGGACGACCTGCAGATCGAACGGCTGGCCATGAGCGTCGCGCAGCGTCGCCAGCGACACCACCGCGTCGTCGGTCGACGAGAAGATCGCGTCGAGAAGATTGTATTGAGCGCCGCGCTCGTTGACATAGGCACCGACCAACGTCGCGCCCCAGCGCGAGGCGGTCGGCAGCGCCAGCACGTCGTAGGTCCTGACCATGCCGTCGCGGACACAATGCGCGCTTGCCTGATACGGCCGCCCGTTCTCGAGCGCGCTCGCCACCGCTTCCGACAGTGCGGTGGCGCAGTCCGGCGCCAGCTCCGTGACCGGAATGTCCCAGCGCTCGTCGCCGAGCCATTTCTGCACGTAGCGTCCGCTGCGCGACAGTTCGAGCGCGCCGTCGCCCTTCAGGAGTGCGATATGGTCGGCGAGCCGCCCAAGGCTGCCGAGCATCACATCCTCGTAGCGCGGAAGCCGCTCGCCCGGGCGCAGCGCAGCACGCCATTTGCGCTGAAGCACCGGCATGTCGTCGAACATCTCGGTGGCCGATTTCCCCGGCGCTTTCTTTGCGGCACTCATCATCGTCCCCAACGCAACTTCCCGCCGCATCCAATGCAGGCCCACTTAACGGCATGTAAAAAGCGTGCGATCGTTCCGCGCAAAGGGCGATTATGACAGTTTTAAGTCAGGCGTTGGTTAGTGCGCGTTAGAGACTATGACAGTTTCTTTTCACGCGCTGTGAGACTGATGAAAACGTTGCCGCATCCTCGTCGTCCTGGCGAAAGCCAGGACCCGTAACCACAGGCGGTTATTGTTCGGCACGATGGTGGCCACAGCCGTCGTTTCAATAACGCTGACCGGGGTAATGGATCCTGGCTTTCGCCAGGACGACGGTGGGGCGCATTGCACGCAACTGCCTCAACCTCGTCATTGCGAGCGCAGCGAAGCAATCCAGGCTGCCGCCGCGGAAGGATTCTGGATTGCTTCGCTGCGCTCGCAATGACGAAGTGTGGGGACACGCATCGCTTTCTCAATTCGCATGTCGGTCTCGGAAATAGCTTCGCATTCTCGCGGCTTGTTTCGCCCGAGCTTGCTTCGTCGCTTCACCCTCACCAATGAAAGAGGGCGCAGGGAAGACCGGGAGCCGGCTGGCTCCCATGGCCCGCCATGCGCAAGAGTAGTTTGCGCTACAATGCACAGCGGGAAAAACCGCGGGGCAACCGGAAAACATCCCGGCCTTCCCTGCGCAGTGGTTGGAACGGCTTATGTCGCGCTCTCCCCGGGGAGCGATGCACTATTGCCCCCGTCGCCTTGCAGATGGCTGATGCGCGCGGTCCGGTCGGGCCGCCACATCTCCGCAAGACTTGACGCACAGACTCCGGGCGCCAGGACCACACGATTTTGCCGTACGCTGATCACACCGGTCGTGTGCGCGATGCCTTCGCTCACGGTCGCCCGCCCTGCAAAGCCCTTCGCGCCGACGTGACCTGCATCCACCGCCGCCCGGCCCGCGTGTCGTGACGATCGCGATACGCCCCTCTTCCTTGGGCCGGAGTGAGCGAAAACTACGGCAAAACAGAATTTCTGTAAAGACGAATATTTTCGTCTAGCGAATTGACCTATCGCTGGCGTGTTTTGCCCGACGGGCAGCGCAAGGACTTGTAGGGTGGGTTAGCGAAGCGTAACCCACCACTTTAGCTTCCCGTCGCGAGACGTGGTGGGTTACGCCTTCCGCCTTCGCTGGTTGAGCTACGGCGGACGCGGTCGGCAAACCCACCCTACGAGACTATTCCGGCTTTCGATGCGCTCGATCCGGGCTGCGGGATAGCGGCTGCTGCCGCGCACCGAACAGCGTAGGGCGCGCAATCAGTCTTCGCTGGAGGCTGCGGAGCGGTTGGTCAGATAGGCCTGTGACAGGAGAAAGAACAGCGCACGCTCGCCATGATACTTGGCGGCCGGACGCGTGCGCTCGAACCCGTCCGCAAATATCTTGCCGGACTGGTCGCTGACTTGCCATCGCCAGCCAAACCGCTTGCGCCTCGTTAGGACCACTTCGAACATCTCGACGGGCTGGGCCTTCTGCTCACTGCCGGCGGCGCAGGCGTCGATGCTCTGCGCTCCGGGCTCCCTTGGACCGATGCCCGACATATAGCGCAGCGGAGCGGAAAGAGAATAAAATTGATTGTCGAAATTGCGTAGCCGCAGGCCGGCTGTGACGAATGCACAGCTCTGGGAATGCGCTGCAGCGATAGGTGTTGCGCGCGGTTTCGTATTCACATCAGAACGCAAAAAACATGATGGTGAGCATCCGCTCACCGCTATGAATGACGGGGAATGACGGGCGTCAGCAGGCGACAAGGAACAGTGATCGCCTTGCGCGGCCGCTTCGCCGCACCACAACTGGATTTGGTGCGCTGAATGAGAAGTGCGGTACGATATTGCGGAAGTCTGCAGGATCGGAATCAGCCCAGTCACGGCCATCCGGACGATCAGCAGGAAAAGGGTGCGCAGCGAGTTGCGCCCGGCGGTATCCCGCGTTCAGCTTAGCGGGCGACGACTTCGACCTCGCCGTCGACGCCGTTCACGACGTTGAAGCCGCGCTCGTAGACCTTGCCTTCGTTCTTGGCGATGGCGCGGTATTCGCCTTCGGAGAGCACGACGCGCGGGAAGGCGCCGATCGATTCCTTGATGACGTCGCCGCCTGGCGTCAGCACCGACCAGGCGGTATTGGCGAGCGCCTCGCCGCCCTTGTCGCTGACGAGTTTGAGCGTGATCACGGCGGCGCGGTGGGTGATGGTGACGTCGGTGAGCTTGCCGGCCTGGACGCGAATGTCCGAGCGCACCACCGAGTTGGCGTCGCCGTAGTTGGAGATGATGTAGTAGGTGCCCTCCGGCAGCAGCACGACGTCGCCGGCCGCGACGTTCGGCACCAGCGAGGCGCGCTCACCGGACTCGAACTGGCTGCCCTTGTAGATCGCGAACGAGATCTGGTTCTGCGGAATGCGGCTGGTGCCGACGCGGCCTTCGATGCGCAGGCCGCCCGCGGGCAGCACGAAGGATTCACGGTCGGTCTCCGCCTTCAGGCTGACCGTGCGCACGGCGCTGACGAGACCGAAGGCGACGTGCACGACATAATTGCCGGGCGGCAGCACGATATTGGGCGTGGCGTTGCGATCCTCGCGGATCAGCTTGAAGGTGCCGTTCTCGTCCGGCCGGTCGGCAAACACCCGCCACACCAGCCCGCTGCTGATCGCCGGCAGGTCCTTGCCGTATTTCGCGGTCAGCGAGAGCACGGCCTGTCCGGGGGCGGCGACGTTGAGCGGCGCGGACGGCGGCACCGTCGTAAGCGCGGGCGGAATCGTCGGGGAAGTCGGCTGCGTCAGGGTCGGCGGCAGGCTGGGCGGTGCGGCGCCCGGTCCCGAAGGCGGCGCCAGGCTCACCGCGCCGCCGGGGTCTGGCACCGAGGCCGGTGGCACCGGGGGCGGGCGATCGGAGAAAAGCTGCGCTTGCACGGCGTTTTGGCCGAAAAACAAGAGGCATGCGGCAAGGCTTACAGCCGGCAGCAGCCGAACGCTGCGCCGCCATCTGATGATGCCGTCACCCCCACTAATCATGTCACCTGCTTTTGACCGAAAACGCGGCAAATTCAAGCCTCAGGAACCCCAGGAAATACGGTCATCTGGAACCCGATTGACGCCTGCGTGATTAGACTTAAGACAACAGCCCATCGCCATACTCCTGCCCAGTGCCCTTCCCAAAGCGGCATAAACCATGCTTCGTCCTGGTTCTGGCGGCGCGGCAGTGTGGCGCCTAGTCTGGTGATGCGGCTGGCCCCGGCGTAGGAGAGTTTCGGTGCTGGACATGTTGAAAGGTCGGGGCGCAAGCGTCTCGAACGGCGAGAAGATCGGGCTCGGCAGCATTCGCCGACCGGTTATCGGCCTTGCCCTTGGCGGCGGGGCGGCCCGCGGATTTGCCCATATCGGTATCCTGAGAACGCTGCTCGCGAACGGCATCGTGCCCAACGTCGTGGTCGGTACCTCGATCGGCGCGGTGGTCGGCGGCGCCTACGCGACCGGGCAGCTCGACACGCTGGAGGACTGGGCGCGCAGCCTGCAAGGCGTGCGCAACATCCTCGGCTATCTCGACATCCGCCTCAACGGCTCCGGCCTGATCGGGGGCGAGAAGCTCGCAACCCGGCTCGAGGCATCGATCGGCCCGACCCTGATCGAGGACCTCGGCGTGAAATTCGCGTCCGTTGCGACCGAGGTCCGTACCGGTCACGAGATCTGGCTGACCCATGGCCGTGTGGTCGACGCGATGCGCGCCTCCTACGCCCTGCCCGGCATCTTCTCGCCCGTGCTGGTTGGCGACCGCTGGCTGGTCGACGGCGCGCTGGTGAACCCGGTGCCGGTCTCGGCCGCACGGGCGCTCGGCGCGGAAATCGTCATCGCGGCGAACCTTTCAAGCGACATTTTCACCCATTCCACGACGATCTATTCGCATGGTGCGGTACCCGAGCCGATCGCGCCTGTGACCGAAGAGCCCGCGACGAAGCGGCGCTTTCCGCGCTTCTTCTCGCCGGAGCGCACGGTGAAGCGCGAGTTCTTCGGCGGCGGCGGACGGCCCGGCATCTCGGCGGTGATGGTGGATGCCTTCAACATCATGCAAGACCGCATCACCCGTGCCAGATTAGCCGGCGACCCGCCGGACATGCTGATCACGCCGCGGGTCGGCCAGATCGGCTGGTTCGACTTCCATCGCGCCGACGATCTGATCGCGTTCGGCACGCGCGCCACCGAGCGCGCGCTGGATTCGATTCAGGAGGCTATCCAAGTTCTGGCGCCGGCGCCCGACGGCACCGCGCCGAAGGCCGGCGATTGAGCCCGGTTCAGGCGGTCTTGATGTAGTCGCGCAGGGCTTCCTGCTCGGTTTCGTATTCCTGCACGCGGCGCTTGACGATGTCGCCGATCGAGATGATGCCGACCACCTTGCCGTTGTCGACCACGGGCAGATGGCGGAACTTGCCGGTGGTCATCGTCTCCATGAGCTCGGCCACCGTGTCGGTTTCCTTGCAGGTCACGACCTTGCGGGTCATGACTTGGCTCACGGGCTCCTCCAGCACGCCTGCGCCTCGGTCGCCGAGCACGCGCACGATGTCACGCTCGGACAGGATGCCTTCCAGCCGGCTCTGATTCATCACCAGCACCGCGCCGATCTTCTTCTCGCCGAGCAGTTTCACCACGGTCGCGAGCTTGGCATCGGGCTCGACGCTCATGATCTGATGGCCCTTGGCGCTAAGAATGGAACGTACCGTCATTGTCGCCTCCCTGAATCCCGTCCGTCCGCTTGCGCGGCCCGGACTTGTTCGCGAGTCTTCAACTAACAGTTACAGCGCCGGTTCATGCTTCAGGCGCCTGTCGAAGCACCGCCGCTAGCGGCTTGTTGCTTCGGAACATTCTTCGTTGCGATGATGGATGAATTCGGGCGGCGCCGCAAGCGCCGCTTCAAATACGGTTTGAAATGTCCTGTGATGACGCATCCGCAGCATCGCTTCGCGCACGCGGCACAGGATCGAACAGCGCAAACAGCAAGAGCCCCGTGAAGAAGCCGCCGATATGGGCCTGCCAGGCCACGCTCGCGCCTTCGGTCTCGATCCCGAGCGCCCCGACGCCGAAGATGATGTTGACGCCGAACCACACCGCGAGGAACGCGAGCACCCGTCCATCGCGCAGCGCCCGCGACAGCGGCAGCGCCGGAACCTTTGCTGCAGTTTCGGCATCCGCGCGGTTGAACGACAGGAAGCTGCCGCGCGCGAAAGCAAAGCGGATCGCTGCCGCCATCGCGCCCGACACCGAGGCCGAGGCGCCGATCATCGGCGCCACCGCATGCTCGTGGGTGACGAGATGGGCGAGCGCGCCGGCCGCCGCGGTCACCGCCATGAAGATGAAGAACCGGATCGCGCCAAAGCGCCGTGCCAGCGCACTGCCGAACGGCAGCAGCCACAGCACGTTGAAGCCAAGATGGGTGAGATTGGCGTGCAGCAGCGAATAGGTGACGAAGGTCCAGACCTTTGCCCCGGTGCCGCCGGGGATCTGCAGGTTGAGCAGCGAGGAATCGTAGCGCTTCGGGATGAAGCCGAAGACGTCGATGGTCCAGTTCTCCAGGTCCGCCGGCAGCAGCATCCGCAAATGGATGAAGGCCAAGAGGACGATATAGACGGTCAGCGCCGTCGGCAGCGTCAGGACCGGCTCGCGCGGAGCCTCCTCGATGGCAGCCGGTTGGTCTGGTGGAAGATTTGGCGGGGAGTCCAAGGGTACTTCGCTTTCAGGCGCGAACGGAGCGACAGGCTTGGAGATAGTCGCCTTTGCCCACCTGGTGCAAGTGCACAAAAGGAAAAGGGAGGGCCCTGCGAAAAGCCCTCCCTGTCCGTGTCGGCCTTCCGGCACCTGGAGGAATAAGGAGTATCCCCACCCCTCCCCGCGGCCAGTGACCAAACTGTTTGACGCCCTGTGTACAGCCCCGCCGAGAACCTGGTTGAAAGCGGCGCGGCTTGCGATCGGGATCACCATACCAGCCGCGCCCGATGCGCAAAGCTCATCGTTAATTTAACGTTAACGACGCAAAACCGGTCCCCACGCGGCCGAAAACGTGCCCGCGGCATGGACGCTGCAAATCCCCTCCTGCACAACAACGAAAGGGATCGCGGGTGCACTGAAGCGGGACAGGTGTGTCCCGCGAGGTCGCGCCCGGGGGTAAGCGTTCAAACATGAAACATCCGTCGAGCCGCGAATTCTTCGCGTATTGGAACGAAAAGCGCGGCGCTGCCCGGGCGCCGGACCGGGCCGATATCGATCCGGCCGCCGTACGCGGCCTGCTCGGGGACATCTTCGTCCTGTCCTGCGAGCCGAATCTCGGCTTTCCGTTCCGCGTCGCCGGCACCCGCGTCTGCGCGCTCGCCGGCAGCGACCTCAAGGACCAGAGCTTTGCCGCACGGTTCACCGCGGCAAGCCGCGGCGAGATCGAGGAGATCGTTACGGTCGTCGCCGACGAGACGCTCGGCGCGATCGCCGGCCTCACCGCCGCGCGCGAGGACGACAGCAAAGCGCATCTCGAGCTTCTGCTCCTGCCCTTCAACGCCCGCCCGCACACGCCGGTGAGCATCACCGGCGTGCTCGCACCGTTCGACGACGAATGCGGCCCGCTCGGCGCGTTCACCCTCACCTCCTGGCGCTATCTGCACCAGCCGGAGAAACTCCTGCCGCGTGCCATCCGCAAGCTGCAAATCGCACGCGGACTGATGGTGTATGAGGGGCTGAGGTAGTCTTCGAAAGCTAGGCGCAAGACATCTCGCGCAGAGCTCGCCGCGCGACAAATGATCGCGCCTGCGGCTTGGCCGTTTTTGCCGGATTTGCGTCATTTCCGATGCCGCCCCGACCGGGTAGCTTCCGCGCCACGTGAAGCGGCGAAGACCGGATGACATCAACATGAGCTGGCGCATTCTGGCGTGAACATGAGCTGGCGCATTCTGGCGTGGAGCGGCCTCGGCTGCGCGGCGTTGCTGCTGGCGATCGGCGGAACCTGGCTGTTCATGCTGCCCGGCTCGCCGGCGCGGGGAGCTGCGCCTGTAATATCCAGGGACGAATCCGAGGCGACGCTTGCGGCGCTGAAGCCGCCGAAGCGGCGGCGTCCCCTGATCGCCATCGTGGGCATCAACGACATGAGCGAGACCACCGATTACCTGATGCCGTATGGCATCCTCGCGCGTGCCGATGTCGCCGATGTGCTCACGCTGGCAACACAGCCGGGGCCGGTCACGCTCTATCCTGCGCTGAAGGTGCAGCCGCACACGACGATCACTGAATTCGACGCCGCGCACCCGGATGGCGCCGACTACGTCATCGTGCCCGCGATGACGCGCGAGGATGATCCGGTGGCTCTGCAATGGATCAGGGCCCAGGCCGGCAAGGGCGCAATCGTCATCGGCGTCTGCGTCGGCGCCAAAGTGGTCGCCAACACCGGGCTACTCGACGGCAAGCGGGCCACGACCCACTGGTATTCCGTGCGCGACCTGCAAAAGCATTCTGCGATCCGCTATGTGGCAGACCGCAGGCTGGTCGTCGACCACGGTGTCGCGACGACGACCGGAATCACCGCATCCATGCCGATGGCGCTCACCTTGATCGAGGCCATCGCCGGGCGCGGCAAGGCCGAGGCGGTCGCCCGCGACATCGGCCTTGCGGAATGGGACGCACGTCACCGCAGCGATGCGTTCCAGTTCACGCGCCCCTTCGCTCTGACCGCCATCGCCAACGCGCTCACATTCTGGAAGCGCGAGCACCTCGGGATCAATCTGACGCCCGGCATCGACGAGGTGTCGCTCGCGCTGATCGCCGACGCGTGGTCGCGGACCTATCGCTCGCGCGTCCTCACCTTCGCGGCGACGGCCGACGCGCGGACGAGCCGCGGCGGCCTCGGCATCCTGCCGGACAAGATCGCAGCCGACTGGCCGGCGACGCAGACACCGCCGGCCGCCGTCGCATTGCCGCCGGCACAGGCGCTGGACCAGACGCTGCTGGCGATCGACGCGCGCTACGGACAGCACACGGCCGATTTCGTCGCGATGCAGCTCGAATACCCGAGATAGCCGCTCCCGCGTCGGCGCGGACGGCTTGCGATCCTCTGCTGGAACCTTACCTGCTAGAGGACGTTGCCGGTTTGCCGCGGCAAACGTCTATGCGGCAACGCGGCTCGGCCGGATGCGTTTGTTAGCCGCCGGGCCTCCGTCGAGGGAAGATTCCCATGATGGAGCACGCGACCAGAGTTGGTAATCGCTTGTTAGCTGCGTTGCCGCCTGCCGACTTCGCGTTGCTTGCACCCCATTTGCGCAAAGTACCACTCCAGCACGATCAGGTCCTGATTAGGGCGGGTGATCGGATCGACCACCTCTACTTCCCCTGCAGCGGTGCAATCGCTCTCATCATGGAGTTACCGAACGGACAGACCGCCGCAACCGCCGTGATCGGCAACGACGGCGCCGTGGGACTTATGACGGCGCTCGGCCCCCTCCGCTCGCCGGTGACAGCGGTCGTCCGCGTGGCGGGGACCGCACTGCAAATCTCGCCCGCGCGATTTCAGGCGGCGCTCGAGCGAAGTCCCGCCCTCGCAGGTGCGGTCCAGATTCTCATCAGGGCGATGCTAACGCAGGTCCAGCACGTCGCGGCCTGCAATGCGCTGCACTCCGTCGAAGCGCGACTCGCCCGCTGGCTGCTTCACATTCACGATCGGACGGACGGCGGCGACGTCCTGCACCTGACGCAAGAGACATTGTCGGAATTGCTCGGGGTACGGCGCACCACGGTCACGCACGTCGTGCGCGCACTTCGAGCATCAAGGGCCGTGAAATCCAATCGGCGCGGCCAACTCGAGATCGACAGGCAACGGCTCGAGGTCGCCGCCTGCGAGTGCTACAAGGTGATGAGCCGCCGGATCGATCGGATCGTTTCGCAGGATGCCGCAAGGCTCCTTCACGCCGCGCCGGCGCGGAACGGCTGCCCGCCTCCGGACTTCCCGTTCGCCAAGACCGACTCGTAGACCCAGGCCTCTCTGGCGAACCATTCGTGCGTCGCCGCGCACATCCGGCAATAGGTGCGCGAAAAGAAGACCGCACTGCACCGAAACCTTTCGCGATCCATCTCGATGCCCGTCGGAATCGCGTTTCCCGTTTCCGGGCACCTGATCATCACCATACCCATCCCGATTTCCTCCAGCTTGGCATCACCTCAACAGTGAGGGAGGCCGGCACCGGCTGGACGGCGTCTCTTTTTGCGAAGACGCTCGTCCAGCCGACCCACGCGGCCAGTAGCTTCGATTCAAGCAGCCCTACGCAGAACCCGGTTGAAGCTCTTCTTGATCGGCTCGGCCGTCTCGGTCGCGACTTTCTGGGCGAGGTCCCAAAGCTCCCGGTTTTGAGCGGAAGCCGCGTCAAACGCCTTGCGGCTGTGGGCGGTGGAGAGGTTCACGAGATCCGCAAACGACCTCGCGTCCGCAAGCTGGGAGAGGAATTCCAGCGTGGAGGTGGTATTGGCATTGGATATTTCGATAACCTTGGTGTTGTAGTCGGCGGCACGCTTGGCATTGGTCGAACAGGCGTCGCAGAGGGCTCCGGTGATCTCCTCGGAAGCCGCCTTCATCTGCTCGAAATTTGCCTTGGCCCGTGTGGCGCTCTGCTCGGCGAGATCGCCGAAGATGGTCCGGATGTTGAAAAAAGGTAAGTCGAAGTTGAGCTTTGCACTTCCATTCGCCGTCCCATTCAGCGGGGCGGCATTCGTCTCGGCTTTCACATTGGCATCACTCACGGGCATTCATCCTTTCAAGCGAAACTAGATAGTGGATTGAAGCTCCCCGACGCTCCCAGGTGCGTGCCGCACCGGGAAACCAGTGCCCCTACTTTCAAGATGGTGGGATGCTGCTGCGGATGTGCCGCCCTCGCCCCCTGCCGGAAGCAACTATGAGCAGGGAGACTCGAGATTTCTGTTCGCTTTCTGACTCTCGGCTTGATTTTATTCGAATCATGTGATGACGCAGCGCAAACAAACATCTTGCTTCTTTGAAGTTGCTGTCATCGCTTGCACCAACTTCAGATTACTGACGGCGCGCGGTGCAAAGGCGTCAATCCTTGGCGCCGTTTGAGCTCCATCCGGAATTATTGTGCGAGGTGTGCACCCGGCCGCAGGGACCAGCGCAGCGCATTGGACGATGCTTCGCATCGCAAGGCGCTGCGCTGCGTCCAGCAGCACGCGTCCGCTCTCAAGGATCAGGCATCACCGTGCCTCTGGCGTCTTGCAGCAGAGCGCTCACGGCATCGCCAGATGCCAGGCGCCGTTCAAGAAGCCGTCGCCGGTGATGTCGCCGGGCTTCTGGTCCTTGGCGAAGGTATAGAGCGGCTTGCCCTTGTAAGCCCATTGCTTGGAGCCGTCGTCGCGCGTGATGATGGTGTAGCCTTCGCCCGGCGTGTCGCTCGCCCCCGCCTTCAGCACCGGCCAATTTGTCGCACACGGCCCGTTGCAGGCCGACTTGCCGTCCGAGTCCTTGTCGAAGGTGTAGAGCGTCATACCCTTGGCATCGGTGAGCACGGTGCCCTTGTCCGTCTTTCCGGTCTTGGTCGGCGGCGCAGCGAACGCGGCGGGAGCAATCGCGAGCGATGCTGCGAGCGTGAGTGCGAGGCGGATCGAGGATGTCGTCATGGTGTCTCCTGTCATGCAAATGGCTTGCATGAGTAGGACGCCGCACGGTGCGTCGTATTCCTGCGATGACGGCAAGGATTTTTTTCGCTGTGTGTGGCGGCACAACGGAATAAATTGGAATCGACAAGACGGGGCGACCGATCAACATGAACAAGCCGCATTGGCGCTACGCGCGCGCGTCCGACCTGCCGGCGATCAGCGCGATCGCCGCGCGTATTCATCCCGATCTTCCCGAGCGGCCGGAGGTGCTCGCAGAAAAAATGCGGCTCTGCCCGGACGGCTGCCTGGTGCTCGTCGCGGAGGACGAAATTGTCGGCTACGGTCTCGCGCACCCCTGGATGCAGCACCTGATTCCGCCGCTCGACGGCTTCCTGGAAAGGCTGCCCGACGATGCGGACTGTCTCTATGTACACGATGTCGCCATGCTGCCTGCGTATCGCGGCGGTGGCGCGGCGCGCGCCTATGTTGCGGCAACCGAAAGCCTGGCGCGATCGTCAGGCATCGCGACGCTCGCGCTCGTTTCGGTCTACCGCACGCGATCGCTGTGGGAGCGCCTCGGCTTCCGCGCGGTCGCAGCCGATGTCTCGTTGCGCAGGAAGCTCGCGCCTTACGGCGAGCGCGCGACCTACATGCTCCGCGAGCTCGCCCGCTCCGGCAGCGCCGGAACGTGATCTCCACCACTGCTCACGCGGGTGTGAAGCCACGCCCCGAACCTGTCTGCGCTGAACGGCGGCAGTTCAGCCTCGGCGCTTCTTCCTCGCCTTCTTTCCCGGCGCGCCCTTCACGGGCCACGGTGTGACCGAAGGCGGCTCTGCGTGGCCTGGCTTGTTCCGATGCCTCTTTTTTTGTCCGAACGTCGGAGCATGGTCGAATTTCGGCCCGCGCTCGCCGTGAGCCTTGCCGCGTGGTTTGAATCCACCTGCGTCGCGCGCGCGATCGTCGCGACGTTCACGATGATCACTGTCGCCGCCCTCGCGCCGAGGCGCGCGGGACCGCTCCTCCGAATGCGCTTGCCCTTGGCGCGCGTCCCCCATCGGCTCGATGCGGATGCTGTCTTCCTTGTCCGGTCGCCGGATCTTGACGGCGAAGGATTCCGCGACCCGCTCGGAAATTTCGAACTCGGTGGTCGTGTCCATGATCCGGATGGTGCCGATGTCACGTTTGTCGATGCCGCCGCGACGGCAGATCATCGGCAACAGCCAGCGTGCCTCCGCGTTCTTTCTTCGCCCGATGGCGGCACGGAACCAGACGCTGGCCTCCGCCATGCCGTGACGCGACGATGATTTTCCCGATTTCGATCGGGCCCTTGCCGGGCGATCGTCGCCATCCGCGGCTTGAAATTTGTCACGACCGCGATCGTCGCGCGGGCGGCCGCTGCGCTCGCCCGGATCGATGATGTCCTCGGGTGACGGCAGTCGTGCGCGATAAAGCCGCGCCAGCGCCGCGGCGATATCCTCGGGCGAACGCTCAGCCAACAATGCCTGCGCCAGGATCAGATCCTCGGAGGTTGCGTCTTCCGTGAACACGGCGTCCCTCAGCAGGCGCTCATGATCGAGCTTGCGGATTTCATCCGCCTGGGGTGCCGTCCCCCAGACAGCGTCGATGCCGGACAGATTCAGCAGCAGTTCGGCACGCCGTCGTCGCGCGGGCGGCACCAAGAGGACGCTGACGCCCTTTCGCCCCGCACGTCCGGTGCGCCCTGAGCGATGCTGCATGACCTCAGCGTCCTTGGGCAGATCCGCGTGAATGACGAGGTCGAGGCTGGGCAGGTCGATGCCGCGCGCCGCGACATCGGTCGCCACGCAGACGCGGGAACGTCCATCCCGCAACGCCTGGAGCGCCAGGGCTCGCTCGTTCTGCGTCAACTCGCCGGACAGAGCGACGACGGAGAAGCCCCGCTCCAGGAGCGCTGCCTGCAAATGCCTGACGGCATCCCTTGTGCTGCAAAACACCAGAGCGCTCGGCGACTCGAAAAAACGCAGCACGTTGACGACCGCGTGCTCGACATCGCCGGGGGCGATCCGGATGACGCGGTACTCGATATCGGCATGACCACCTTCATCGCCCGCGACCTCGATCCGAAAGGCCTGCTGTTGATACTGCTTGGCCAGTGCAACGATGCCACGCGGAAACGTCGCTGAGAACAACAAGGTGCGGCGCGTATCCGGCGTGGTCTCGAGGATGAATTCCATGTCCTCGCGAAAACCGAGATTGAGCATTTCGTCGGCCTCGTCGAGGACGACAGCCGTCAATTCCGAGATGTCGAGACGGCCGCGCCGCAAATGATCGCACAATCGGCCGGGCGTACCGACGACGATGTGAGCGCCCGCGGCGAGTTCGCGCTGCTCGCGGCGCGGATCCATGCCACCCACGCAGGAGACGACGCGCCCGTCCGCATGTTGATAAAGCCAGGCAAGTTCGCGATGGACCTGCAAGGCGAGCTCGCGGGTCGGCGCCACGATCAAGGCAAGCGGAGCGGTGGCCGGCTCAAACCGCTCGGCGCTGCCCAGCAGATCTTTGGCGATGGCCAGTCCGTAGGCAACGGTCTTGCCGGAGCCGGTTTGGGCCGAAACCAGAAGGTCGCGGTCGACCGCTTCGCCGGCGAGCACAGCCAGTTGAACGGGGGTCGGACGATCGTAGTTCCGCTCGGCCAAAGCTCGGGCGAGCGGCGGACTCATGGTCGGGAATGACACGAGATGGAAAACCTTGGTTAATTCAGGCGCAGAACGGCGAGCCGGGGGGCCTGAAACTGCGTGCCCGGCAAGCGGCCAGCCGCATATGGCGATTTGATCCGGTCGCTTTACGCCAAGCGGAGACAAATCACCATGCCTATGGTGTGCCCAATGCGCGATGTCGGCAGCGGTGGCGGCGGAGGTTGAGCTCACCCGATATCGTGAGGAGGCTAAAGATCGCCCGGTTGACCGATACCAGCCTTGTCGCGTCGGCAATTTGATCCCAAATCGTGCCTCACGAGAGTAAGATACGGGTGACACATGGGCGACAGCATATCGCTTGCCGACAAACTCGCGACCTTTCAGGAGCTCTGGTCTCCGCGCACGATCACGACCTTCAACGATTGCGACGTGATGGTGGTGAAGGTGAAGGGAGAGTTCACCTGGCACAAGCACGAGGACACTGACGATTTCTTTCTCGTCCTGAAAGGCAATTTGGACATCGAATTGCGGGATCGCACGGTGACGCTCGGTCCGGGCGAGCTCTACGTCGTGCCCAGAGGTGTTGAACATCGCCCGGTGGCACGCGAGGAGGTTCATCTTCTGCTGATCGAGCCGACCGGCACGCCGAACACCGGCGACAAGGCAACCGCCGCAGCACGCAAGCTCGTCTGAAGCGTAGGACTCTATCGGTCCTTAATCCCTGGAGGTCACCAGCTTGCTGAAGCTGCCGATGAGCCTTGCTCTTGCCTGCGCAACCCAGTCCCGTGCCGTGCGGATCAAGGCGCGAACGACCCGCCAGGCCTCGGTTGCTTGCAGCCAGGCTTTCGCCTCTGAGAACTTCGTATAGGCCCAGGCGAAAGCCGGAATCCTCATCAGCTTGTCGCGCGTGAGGTGAAACAGGCGCTCGACCAGCACGAGCTTGAGCAGTTCGCCGATGATGAAAGTCACCGCGCCGCTCAGGACCTGGCCCGTAGCGGCGAGGTATGCGGCCACCGGCTTGATCGGCTCCAGGATAATCACAGGCACGGAAAACAAGGCGAGCGAGGGATAAGGCGGCAGTGATCTGATCCAGGCCCGCAATCGCTTGAATTCGAGATGCCGCCCAAGCCAGCGCGATATTGGCCGGGCCACGGCCATGAACACCGCATCCACCAGGAAGTAGATAACGGCCAGGATGTAAGTGACGGGTTTCAGAATTCGCTTCACGGCACCTCTCCCGCGAAGTGAAAGCCGGAACTTGGGCCTAAGTTTCACCTCAGCGTGAATAACTCGCGGATTCCCGATGGAACTTTTTGGACATCGTCCCGCTTCTGCGCGTTTGGCCGCCATCATCCCACCAGCTCCGGCCACGGCACGATGGTCGACTTCACCGTCTTCATCGCCATTGCATCGTTGACCGCCTGCGCAACGCCCGCTTCCGTGAACGGATAGATCGTCTGCATCTTCAGCCACGGATATTTGTCGCGGGTGCGGTAGAGCATGTCGACGCCGAGCGGCAGGTCGTTGCCGGTGAAACCCCAGGATCCCAGCACGTTGAGGTCCTTGGTGCAGATGCGGTGCCAGGACGTCTCGATCGAGCCCGCATCGGTGAACTGGCCCATCTCGACATAGGTGCCGCCGTCGCGCAGCATCTCGATGCCTTCGGGGCCGGCGGTGGGATGGCCCGAGCAATCCATCACGAGATCGGCGCCGAAGCCGCCGACGATATCGCGCACCGCCCTGATGCGCGCCTCGGTAGTCCCGAACTCTTCGATGTTGACGGTCGCTTCCGCGCCGAATTCGCGCGCGAGCCTGAGCCTGGGCTCTTCGGGCGCGCCGACGCAGATCACCCGCCCTGCCCCCATCTCCTGCGCGGCGGCGACGGCCAGAATGCCGATCGGGCCCGATCCCTGGATCACCACCGTGTCGCCCCAGGTGAAGCCGCCGGCACGCGCGGCGCGGTTGAAGGCGCGGATGCAGGAGGTGAGAGGCTCCGACAGCGCGCCCAAGCGCAGCGACATGTCGTCGGGCAGCTTGTAGATCTTGGTGCCCGGCAGCATGTCGAGATCGACATAGACATATTCGGCCCAGCCGCCCCACAGATGCGGCACCTTGTCGAAGCCGAGATAGCGGCCGTAATAGACCGGCGTCAGGCATTTGTTAGCGGTCTGCGGATAGTGGATGCAGTAGTAGCAGCGGCCGCAGGGCATCAGCGGCGGGATCATCACCTTCGACCCAACCTTCAACGGCCTGCTCATGAAGTCTTCGGTGAACTCGTCGCCGCATTCGACGATGACGCCGCCGAGCTCGTGTCCAAGCGTGAACGGCCAGGGCAACGGCTTCGGCCAATGGCCTTTCAGGATGTGCAGGTCGGTGCCGCAGACGCCGCAGGCGCCGATCTTGATCAGCGCCCCCTTCCGGCCGACCTTCGGCCACGGCACGGTGCGAATGATGGGTTCAGTGCCCGGCCCGGCGTGGGTGCAGACGCGGATTTGCTCCATGGCTGTTTCCTTCGATGCCCGCTTGTTATGATTGATGGTGCGGGCTGAGGTGAAGCCTAAGTGAGATGCGCGATCGTGCCAAGCCGCGGTTGTTCGTAGCCCGCATCAAGCAACGCGGAATGCGGGATCGGCTGCCCCCGCTGCGCTCCATCGGGGCTACGGTCGGAACAACGCCGATGCTGCGTGACTATCCCACTCAGTCTCCATCAAGACGCTAGTCTAGGACCACACACGCATATCTGTCGAAGGCTTCCTGCAACCAAGGGACTGCGATCAAAATCACCAAAGCGCTCGATGAGGCGCAGGCCACCCGATGCGATGAGCAATGGCATCTCCTGCGGGAAGATGTTGCGCATCTGCAAAGGGACTTTCCAGAAATCCTTCTCTGCCTCCGTCGACCAATACCAATCCACGTGACGGACTTGGGTCAGCGGATCGTACCTCGCGGTCTCCTCGACAATGACCGGGCCGAGCGTGCCGTGGACCACTGTGCCGACCAATTGACGCTTCTCGGGATCGCAGTTGAGCATGGCGACGTTCGGCATGAACGCGTCGAACACGAGCCTGCCATTCTGCGAAAGGTGTTGCGCGACCGAACGGAAAAAGCCGCTGAAATCGTCCGGACTATGAAGGTGCAGAACCGAGTTCATGGCGACAATGATGGTGTCGAAGGTCCGCCCGCCGAGATCGAAGTCGCGCATGTCCAGTTGAACCAGATCGAGCTCGACCGCCTGCGCTTTGGCATGGCTCCCCGCGCGCTCCAGCATCTCGGGAGAGATGTCGCCTCCAATGACCTGCAGGCCTGCCTGCGCCAGTGGAATGGTCAAGCGGCCGCTTCCACACGCAAGATCCAGAACGCGGCCACCTCGTTCGCGGGCCGTCTCGACATAGAAGCGCTCCAGGGTCAGGTCTCGCGGAGCCACTAGGTCATAAAGGTCGGGCCGATCGTAGAGGCTGTTCTGTTCCATGAGAGCGATTGTATTGGAGGAGGCGTCCCAAGCAAGTTCGTAGGTGGCACGAATCGAAGCGGAATCCGGGAAGGACCTAGACCCGGATATCGCTGCGCATCCGTGCTACGGCGGGTCAATTCTGGCTCGCGAGCAGACATCCGACGATCCGTTCGACCTCAACATAGTCCGCTGCAATGTAGTGTGCGCCGGCGTCCCTGAGCGTGGCGGCGTGGCCCTGACGGATGTGTCCCGCAGCAAGCAGCCCGATCACCGTTGCACCAGCCGCGCGCCCGGCGATGACGCCGCTCGCGCTGTCCTCGATGACGATGCAGTCGCGCGGCGGTACGTCTATCCCGGCGGCGGCGTGCAGGAAGATGTCCGGATGCGGCTTGCCTCGCGCGACATTGGAGGCGCTGAACACCCGCCCCTCGAACAGCGAAGCCATGTCCAGGACCTCGAGACACACGGCGAGGCGGTCCGGCGAGGAGGACGAGGCGATGCAGCGGGACAGGCCAGTGAATCGCGTGATGAACTCCCGCACGCCCGCGACCGGCGCAAGCTCCTGCCTGAACCGCGTCAGGGTGCGACCCTGGTAGTGCTCGCCGAACGACGGCGGCAGCGTTCGACCGACCGCGGTCTCGATAGCGGCGATCACCTCGTGAAATCGCTTGCCCATGTAGTCGCGATAGGCATCCTCGAGCGTGGTCGGCACGCCCAGCTCGGTCACGATCTCGGCCAATACGGTGTTGGACAGCACTTCGCTGTCGGCGATGACGCCGTCAAAATCGAAAATGATCGCCCTGGTCATTGTGCCCTTCCCAGCCGGGCGCAGAGTGGGAGCCGGCAATGGGAGTCGCAACTCACGTTTGGATTCCGAATCTTACGATGCGCGCTGCGGCAGCGAGGCGGAATGCGGGGCCGGCGGTCCCGGATTTCGCTGCGCTCCGACGCCAGGCCGGCCCAACCAATCCAGCAGCGGCACGCTAATCATAACGGCGCGTTAACCCTATGCGCTTTAGGGTCGTGCGGACTCCGCCCGGGCGGGGGTCGGGTAGCGAAAATGGCGTTGGCGAACAAGAAATTTCTTCCGGCCGCCGAGGAGCGTCGGCGATTCCAGCGGGTGAAAGTGCACCTGCTCGGCCGCTACATGCTGCCGGACCGCCGTGAATTCCCCTGCCAGGTGATCAATATGTCGCCGGGCGGGCTCGCGCTTTTGGCCCCGGGCATCGGCAATGTCGGCGACCGCGTGGTCGCCTATCTCGACCATATCGGCCGCGTCGAGGGCAAGATCACCCGGATCATCGACAACGGCTTCGCCATGACGATCGGGGCGACGCCGCGCAAGCGGGACAAGCTCGCCGCCCAACTCACCTGGCTCGCAAACCGCGACATCCTCAACCTGCCGGAGGATCGCCGCCACGACCGTATCGTGCCGCGCAACCCGATCGCGGTGCTGACGCTCGAGGACGGCACCAAGATGACCTGCCGCATCATCGACCTGTCGCTGTCCGGCGCCGCCATCGCCGCGGAAAACCGGCCGTCGCTGAAATCGATGGTCATGCTCGGCCGGGTCCAGGGCCGCGTGGTGCGAAACCTCGAGGACGGCTTCGCGCTGGAGTTCATCCACGAGCAGCCGGCCGAGACACTCGAAGAGAGCGTTACCGCACGGTAAAGCGCAGTCGCGCTAAAACCCTGGTTTTCCAGCCTCGAAGGCGGCCTCCGTGATGCGGACGCCGCCTTTTTCGTATCCGCGGGCGGCGCTAGAAAGCGGTTAACACGCGGTCCCTCAGCGCGCTGAAACGCCGGTTCCGCCAGCGTTTCCACGTTAATCCCTACAATTTGAATCAATTGCAGTAATTTCGCATTTTATGCGAATTCTATTCAAGTATAGATCGAATTCGCGGGGCGTTTTACTTGTATTCGTCTCGACTTGACTTGGACGACTTAGCGGCAACTCAAAAGCTCGGTGCAATCGTGGTCCCAACAAGAAACGGGGGCCATGATGTTCGACTTCACGGGACAGGGGAAAGGGCTAGCGTTCGCCGCCATGCTCTTCGGGATCAGCGCGACAGTGCAGGCTGGTGAAAGCCGTCTGCTCTACGCAAGCCTCGGCGACACCACCCGTGCGCCGATCGGCTGGGTCGAGTTCTGTGCGGAGAATACCGCCCAATGCCAAGGCGGTCCTTCGCAGCCGCGCGACATCGTGATGTCGCAGGCGGCGTGGCGCGACCTCGTCAAGGTCAATCGCTGGGTCAACGAGACCGTCAAGCCTTTGACCGACCAGGAGCACTGGGGCGTGATCGAGAAGTGGTCGCTGCCGACTGACGGTTACGGCGACTGTGAAGACTACGTGCTGTTGAAGCGCAAGATGCTGATCGACGCCGGGTGGCCGCGCGAGGCCCTGCTCATCACCGTCGTGCGCGACAAGAAGGGCGAAGGGCACGCGGTGCTGACGGTGAAGACCGACAAGGGCGAGTTCGTTCTCGACAATCAGAACGAGAACGTCGTTGCCTGGACGGAGACCGGCTACCGCTTCGTCAAGCGTCAGTCGCAGAGTGATCCCAACGTCTGGGTCTCGCTCGGCGATACCAGGCCGGCGGTCTCCACCGCCAGCGCCAAAGACCAGTAGTTACGAGAGGACAAGTTACGCGACCCGGTCACATCCCCACCCCTCCCCGTCCCAGACCGGTTCGCGCGCGGCCAGGCTTCCCCCAAAGCCTGGCCGCAACCTTTTTGGACGCGAGAGCGATCAGTCCTGCCGGGCTTGCCGCGACCAAGGCACGCGCGCGGCCGTGAAATCCCGCCACGCGCTGCGCAAGGATGGCGCGACGCCGATCGACGCGCGGGCTTGCCAGCCGGCGATCGCGGCCACCGCGGTGCCGCTGTCGGGCGTCTCGGCAGCGACGCCGTCGAGCAGCGATGCGGTGATCGCCATGTCGTTGAAGGCGCCGAGTTCCTCCTGCAGATCGGCAAGCCTGCGCGAGAAACGCCTCGCGGACTTGCGGTCCTCGAACAGCGGCAGCAGGAACTCGCTGAGATAACGCAGTCGCTTCGTCGCCAGCCGCAAGCGGTGCAGTTCTTCCGCTTCGAGCAACTTGAAGCGCCGGCCGCGCTTGAGCACCTTCGCATGCTGCGCCGACAGGATGCGCTCTGCAAAGCTGACGGCGGGCTCGGCGAGGCGACCGAGATCCTCCGCGACGACGTCGTTGCGCCAGCCGCGCGCCTCGATCCAGCCGCCGAGGCCGATCACGAAGTTCGCGCAGCGACGGCCATCAAGCGCCTGGTGTGCCGTTCGATAGGCGTCCGACTGGCGCCTGGCCGCGACCTGTTCCAGCGCATCGAAGCCGGCGACCGAGGGACAGGCCTCTGCGATCGCCGGCAATGTCTGAAGCTGGAAGACATCCCAGTCGCGCGCGGCGGAAAGACTTTGCGCCAGCCATTTTACTTCCGACCGCAGCGCGTCGAGGTTGCTGAGCGAACCCACCGATCGCATCAGGTCCAGCGCCGATCGCAGGCGGCGTAGCGAGACGCGAAGCTGATGCACGCCTTCCGGATTGCGACCGTCCTCGGCAGCCGGCAGCGACTGAAGAAGATGATGGAAGCAGGAGCGCAGAATCGTTGCGAAGGCGTCGTCGAGGGCAACTGACGTGTCGAGGCGAAGCTTTCGCGGCCGTCTTGCCTGTGGCGGCGTGCCGGCGGCAAGGTCGAAGCCCCGCGCCGATTTGCTGCGGATCGAGGGTGTCACTGCCCCATGCTCCGCAAGTCGCAGCGCGACCTCGTAGATCGTGCTCGCGCTGCCGCTCTTGAACTCCAGCTCGATTTCGCTCACCGGCATCGATCGATCGCCCGCCTTCAAGATGCCCTGGTCGAAGGCGACCTCGACCGTCCCGGACGGCAGGTCAATGATGCGTGCATGGCGATGGATGTCGGCCGTGAAGACCGCTTCGAGCGGCTGGCTTTCGACTTCATCGCGAAGCTTGGCCGGGATGAAGGGCATCGCCAGGGTGAGATCGGGCGCAAGCGACCGGACGCTCGCCTCCCATTCGCCACGGCGCAGCGGATCGTCTGCGGCTTCGGTCTTCACCGTCTGGACGAAGCGCGCGCCACTCTGACGAACGCGCAAGCTCAAGCCGCCACGCCGAAGCGCCCGCTCCGGCGTATCATAGTAGACGGACTTGAGATGCTTGCGTGCGCCCCTGTTGCGCGCGTTCGCTGCGATGATCGGAGCGGCATTGAAATGCGCCATGCGATCGGCATCGACGAGAAGCTTGAGCTCGATTTCGCCGGCGTGCGCGGCGCCGTTTGGCAGAGGCCGCTCCGGTGTTGCCGTCTCGCTGCGGGACGGCGCCTCATGCAGCGCAACGTCTTCGATGAGCGTCGGCGCGGCGCCGGGTTCTGCAAGTTGTTGACTGGAGAAGACGGCGGATTGCGCCGCCCTCTTATTGTCCTGCGGGACAGGACTCCCCTCCAGCCCGTTCGGATTCTTACGGGCCGACGTTGCGTCGCGCTTCAACATTTCCGGTGACATGACGTTTCAATGACAGTTCGATAACATATACCGGTCACCGTTCGCTAGGAAAGCGGCATCAAACAGTCGGGACGGTTCCTGAGCTGAATTCGTTTGCGGCTCAGCGTCGCAAGTGATTGAATCATCAACAATCCGGTCACTTCAATACGGAGATCAATTCGTCAGCGAGCTTGACTCATGCTAGCGGAAAAATTCTTCCTGGTCCTGGAGACGCTGAGAAGTCACGCCTTGGATGACAGGCCCGAGATTGTGACAAGTTCTTCAAGGACCATCGCAATCGCTCATTTCGCAACCAGGCTGCGGCGTAGAAAGCCGATTGCGGACGATCGGGACTAGGATTGGTCAACAATTTCAGCGCATCACGCCTTCGCGCGCGTGCAGGACGCAATCGATGCACGCCTTTATCAGTGTGCAAGACTGTTCTTGTAGATCTTCCCGTCCTTCATGATCACCACAAAATTCTTCGCGGGATCCTCGACGAGCCTGATGTTGTCGAGCGGATTGCCGTCGACCAGCAAGAGATCGGCGAACGCGCCCTCCTTGACCACGCCGAGCTTACCTGGATAGGGATTTCGCGCGCCCGATAGGCTCAATAGTTCCGCGTTGGTCGATGTCGCCATCGTCAGTGCTTCGGCCGGCGTGTACCAGTGCGCGAGCGCAGCCAGCATGGCGCCTTGCTGATCCGCCAGCGCTTTCGAGAACAGAACGTCGGTGCCGAACGCGGTCTTGATCTTGTATTTCCTGGCCAACGCATAGACCCTATCCGTTCCGGCGACGACCTGCCGCTTCTTGTCCTGCTCGGCAGGTCCGAGCGCAGCGGCGCCGCCGAGATCCAGGAACGGCTGCGTGCTCAACCAGATCCCCTTCTCTGCCATCAACTTGGCGCTCGCCTCGTCCATGAGATGACCATGCTCGATGCATTTGACGCCGGCCGCGATCGAGCGCTGGATCGCGACCGGGGTGTAGGCGTGCGTCGCGACATAGGTACCCCAGTTCTCAGCGGCTTCGACCGCCGCGCGCAGTTCGGGCTCGGTGAAAGTCGAGACATCAAGCGGGCTGAAGGGCGAAGCCACCCCGCCGCCCGCCGTCAGCTTGACCTGCGAAGCGCCCTGCATGAGCTGCTCGCGCGCACGCACGCGGACCTCGTCGGGACTGTCGGCGACCATGGCACCGCCAATCCGCTCCATACGGCTCAGCATTCCTCCGATCGTTCGCGGCAGATCGGAGAGTTGCCGGAAGTCGCCATGGCCGCCGGTGATGGTGATCATGGCGCCGGACGGATAGATGCGGGGACCTGCGACGAGATCCTCGTCGATGGCCTGCTTCAAGCCAAAGCTCGGCCCGCCCATATCGCGCACGGTGGTGAAGCCGCGCATCAGCGTGGCTGTCGCTTCGGCTGCGGCCAGAAGATTGTTGTAGCCGACATCGCCTGCGAGTGCCGCCGCCGGCGTCGGCCGCACCAGCATCGCGTGCCAATGCGCGTCGATCAGCCCGGGCATCAGCACGCGGCCGCCACCATCGACGGTTTGACCCGTGACCGCGATGTCGCCGGTCGAGATCTTCTCGATGGTCTTGTTCCTGACGAGCACGCTGGACGGTGCGGAGAGCGTGCTGGATTTGCCGTCGAAGATCCGGACATTGCGGAACAGGACCATGGAGTCCTGCTGGGCCTGCGCGGAAGACAGGTTGCCGAGAACCATTCCAATCGCCGCAAGCAATGCGGCGACTCCGGACACTCTGGCCGGCATCCTCAAACCCAACATATTCGGTCTTCCGCAGAGGTGGAGGACTACGCGAGGGGTGATGACAGGCAAGCAACGTCTGGCCGCCAGTTGACGCCGACGTTTAGCCTTCGTCAACTTACAACCGCGGCGGCATTGTGCGGTCCTGGCATCTGCTTTGATGAGAGGTCGGAGCGATCGACTGCAATTGAATCAAAGAGATGTCGCCGTGAGTAACGTCAGGCTGGCAGACGCGGGGCGTTCACGCACCAAGCACGTCCGCGAGCCGCAGCTCGTCGGCGGCGGGGTCCTTCAAGAACAGCTCGGCCTCGATCTTGCGAAGGTGCGATAGCATCTGCGCGCGCGCCGCCTCCCTGTCGCGCTTGCGGATCGCGGTGACGATTTCGGCGTGATGATCGGTGCCGCAGGCGGGCGTATCGTGACGGCGGTAGAGCAGGATGATGAGCGAGGAGCGCGCGATCAGTTCCTTGAGGAATCCGAGATAGATGCTGTGACCGGACATCTCGGCGACGAGACGATGAAACTCGCCGGAGAGTCGGACCGAGGCGCGCGCATCGCCGCGCCGCTCCGCCTCGCGCTCTTCAGCGAGATGCCGACCGAGCCGATCGAGCCAGGCCGGTGACACTGCATCGATGGCGTGATCGACGATGGTGGGCTCGATCAGGCGGCGCGCTTCGAACACTTCTCGCGCATCGGCGGGACTCGGACGCGCGACGAAGGCGCCGCGGTTCTTCTCGATGCTGACGATGCCCTCATGCGCAAGCTGCTGCAGCGCGGTGCGGACCAGCGTACGGCTCGCGCCGTAGATCTCGCCGATCTCGTCCTCGCCGAGCTTCGTGCCGGGCAGCAAACGATGCTCGAGGATCGCCGCGGTCACGCCCTCCCGGATCCGGCTGACGCGATCGCTCGCGTCCGGCGTGTCAGGCTTGGAGCGGGTTTTGGCAGCCATGGACGAGAGGCTCGGTCGGCAAAGGTCACGACGAATGTTAGTCGACGAGCTGTATCCAATCACAGGCGAAACTTTATACAATCTTCGCCCTTTTTGTGTGCAGACGCCCGCAAACGCGGCGCGCCGCCCCGGCGCACAGGATTCGATCTAACGATCTGACTCTGCTGCACAGTTTTGCAATTCGGCCGGCCAAGGGCTGTTGGCATGGACCTTGCGGAGAGAGGCGGAGCATCGCCCTCTCCACGCGGACACGTCATGGCCACTCCCGCAGCCCTCGAACTGGTCGCCGTCACCAAGCGCTACGATACGACGCTGGCGGTCGACAACGTCAACCTGAAGATCCCGGCGGGCACCTATTGCTGCCTGCTCGGCCCCTCCGGCTGCGGCAAAACCTCGACCTTGCGCATGATCGCGGGCCATGAGGCGGTCAGCGCGGGCGACATCATCCTGGGCGCACAGAACGTCACGGACCTCGCGCCCGCCAAGCGCGGCACGGCGATGATGTTCCAGTCCTACGCGCTGTTTCCGCATCTGACCGTGCTCGACAACGTCGCCTTTGCGCTGAAGATGCGCGGCGTCGACCGCGCGAACCGGCACAGACGCGCCGGCGAGTTGCTCGAGCTCGTGGCAATGAGCCCCTATGCGGGCCGGCTCCCGGCGCAGCTCTCCGGCGGCCAGCAGCAGCGCGTCGCGCTTGCCCGCGCGCTCATCACCGAGCCGCAGATCCTTTTGCTCGACGAGCCGCTCTCCGCGCTCGACCCGTTCCTGCGGGTGAAGATGCGCGGCGAATTGAAGCGGCTGCAGCGCGAACTCGGCATCAGCTTCATCCAGGTCACCCACGGCCAGGAAGAGGCGATGGCGCTCGCCGACCACATCGTGGTGATGAACCATGGCCGCATCGAGCAGCAGGGCACGGCCCGCGACATCTTCCACCATCCCCACACCGAATTCGTGGCACGCTTCATCGGCGGTCACAACGTGCTCAGCGACGCCGGCCGGAGGATCGCCGTGCGCGCCGATCAGCTCGGCATCGTGCCGTTCGCCGACGGCGCGTTCGGCGCGCCGGCGCTGCTGACCCAGACCGAATACCAGGGCTCCTATGTCGCCGTCTCGCTCACGCTCGACGATGGCACCGCCCTGTTCTCCCATATTCCCGAAGCCACCTTCGACGTGCACCCGTTCCGTCCGGGCGATCGCGTGCTCGCCACCTGGGACCCCGCCAAGGCGCAGCGCCTGCAATAGCGCCAATCGTTCGTGACAATGCGCAACAGAGGAGTGACTGATATGACCGAGACCACCAGGACGACCGGCGTCAGCCGCCGCACGCTACTCAAGGGCACCGCGGGTCTTGCCGGCCTTGCCGCCGGCTCCGGCGCCATCACCGGTTTCCCCTACGTGATGTCGGCCGAGCCGAAGGTGCTGCGCTATCTCGGCACCGCCGTGAACGAAGGCGACGACATTTCGAAACAATGCCTGAAGGACACAGGCATCAAGATCGAATACATCACGGCCACCACCGACGACGTCACCAAGCGCGTGATGACCCAGCCGAACTCGTTCGACGTGCTGGACACCGAATATTTCTCGCTGAAGAAGCTCGTGCCGTCGGGCAACATCCTTGCGCTCGATGCCAAGAAGATCAAGGAATTCGACAACATCACGCCTGTCTTCACCAAGGGCGAGACGCCCGGCGGTAAGAAGATCGGCAATCAGGGCACCGCGCCCTGGAAGGTGCTCTATCTCGAAGGCAAGGACTCCAAGACCTTCGCCAAGACCGCGACCGAATTCGTCACGCTGATCCCGACCGTCTACAACGCCGACACGCTCGGTATCCGGCCCGACCTGATCAAGCGGCCGATCAGCTCGTGGTCCGAGCTGCTCAATCCCGAGTTCAAGGGCAAGGCCTCGATCCTCAACATCCCCTCGATCGGCATCATGGATGCCGCGATGGTCGTGGAGGCCACCGGCAAGTACAAATATGCCGACAAGGGCAACATGACCAAGGAGGAGATCGATCTCACCATGAAGGTGATGACGGAAGCCAAGAAGGCCGGCCAGTTCCGCGCGTTCTGGAAAGACTTCAACGAGAGCGTCAACCTGATGGCCTCGGGCGAGACCGTGATCCAGTCGATGTGGTCGCCGGCGGTGACGAAGGTGCGCTCGATGGGCATCGCCTGCACCTTCCAGCCGCTGAAGGAAGGCTACCGTTCCTGGGCCTCGGGCTTCTGCGTGTCCAAGGGCGTATCGGGCGCAAAGCTCGACTGGGCCTATGAGTTCGTCAACTGGTTCCTGTCCGGCTATGCCGGCGCCTATCTCAACCGCCAGGGCTACTACTCCGCCGTGCTCTCCACCGCGAAGGCGCACATGGAGCCCTACGAGTGGGCGTACTGGATGGAAGGCAAGCCGGCCGAGAAGGACATCAAGGCGCCCGACGGCTCGCTGCTGGAGAAGGCCGGCGCCGTGCGTGACGGCGGCTCCTACGAGGACCGCATGGGCGCGGTCGCGTGCTGGAACGCGGTGATGGACGAGAACGATTACATGGTCCGCAAGTGGAACGAGTTCATCGCCGCGTGATGGACACCTCCGAAAACATCCTGCAGCAGGCTTCCCCGGGCTTTGCCCGGGGATCGGACACAGCACGTGCCGCGAAGGCGGCGCGCCTGTCGCCGTCCTTCATCTCCTGGCTCCAGGCCGGACCGATGATGCTGGTGTTTCTCGCCTTCTTTCTGATCCCGCTGGTCTTCGTCGTCATCGTCTCCTTCTGGGACTACAACGAATACCAGCTCCTGCCGGCGTTCTCGGGCCGCGGCTACACCGACACGTTCGAGGGCTGCATCGCACAACTCCCCGATCTCTGCACCATCGGCAAGACTTATCTGAAGACACTGAAACTCTGCTTCCTGGTCTGGGCGATCACGCTCTTCATCGGATTCTGGGTCGCCTATTTCCTCGCCTTCCACGTCAAGTCGAAGACCTGGCAGATGGGACTGTCGCTGCTCTGCACGATCCCGTTCTGGACCTCCAACGTCATCCGCATGATTGCCTGGATCCCGCTGCTCGGCCGCAACGGTCTGGTCAATTCGGGACTGGTCAAGACCGGGCTGATCAATCAGCCGGTCGAATGGCTGCTCTATTCCGAATTCTCGGTGGTGCTGGCGCTCGTCCACCTCTTCACCTTCTTCATGGTGGTGCCGATCTTCAATTCGATGGTGCGCATCGACAAGTCGCTGATCGAGGCCGCCTATGACGCCGGCGCCACCGGCTTCCAGACCCTCGTCAACGTCGTCATTCCCTTGGCCAAACCCGGCATCGTGATCGGCTCGATCTTCGTCATCACCATCGTGATGGGCGATTTCATCACCATCGGCGTGATGGGCGGCCAGCAGATCGCCGCCGCCGGCAAGATCATCGAGACGCGGCTGAACGCGCTGCAATTCCCGGCAGCCGCCGCAAACGCGGTCATCCTGCTCGCGATCACCTTCCTGATCATCACCATGATGTCGCGCATCGTCGACATCCGGAAGGAGCTGTGAGCAATGAAGGAGGGACGTCCGCGCAGCTTCTATGTTCTCGCGATCTTCTTCGCGGCCTATGTGCTGTTTCTGTACGGGCCGATGATCGCGATCTACATCCTGTCGTTCCAGGGGCCGCAGGGCGGCCTCACCTTTCCGATGAACGGGATATCGACCTTCTGGCTGGCAAAACTGTTCGAGGGCACAGGCATCGTCGATCTCGGCGCCGCCTTCCGCCGCTCGCTGCTGCTCGGCCTCGTGGTGATGGCCGTCACCGTCGTGCTGTCGGTCGCCGCCGGCATGGCCTTCCGCCGCAGGTTCAGGGCGCAGAGCATTCTGTTCTATTCGGCGATCGCGAGCCTCATCGTTCCCTCGATCATCACCTCGCTCGGCATCTCCCTCGAATTCCGCATCGTCGACGATCTGATCAAGCGCTACTTCAACGAGAATTTCGAGACCTCGATGGGCCTGCTCACCTCTGGCCTTGGCGCGCACCTGACCTGGACGCTACCGTTCGGGCTCTTGATCATGTTCGCGATCTTCAACCGCTTCGATCCCAGGCTGGAGGAAGCCGCGCGCGATCTCGGCGCGACGCCCTGGCAGACCTTCCGCCACGTCGTGCTGCCGATCATCCTGCCTTCGGTGATCGGCATCGGTCTGTTCGGCTTCACGCTGTCTTGGGATGAACTCGCACGCTCCAGCCAGGCGATCGGGCCGGTGAACACGCTGCCGCTCGATCTCCAGGGGCTCACCACGACGGTGACGAAACCCGACATCTATGCGCTCGGCACGGTGATCTCGGCGGTGTCCTTTGCCGTGATCACGCTTGCGCTCGGCACCATCCATATGTTGAACAAGCGGCAGGCGGCGAAGGGTTCGGACGCCGGCAAGGGACTTGTCTGATCTGATGCGACTTCACGTCGTCAATCCCAACACCACGGCGACGATGACGGCGAAGATTGCCGCCGCCGCGCGCGCTTCCGCGTTGCCCGATACGGTGATCGATGCACGCCAGCCGACGATGGGCCCAGCCTCGATCGAGGGCTTTTACGACGAGGCCTTCGCCGTGCCCGGCATGCTCGGCTGCATCCGCGAGGCCGATCGCGACGGCGCTGACGCCCACATCATCGCCTGCTTCGACGACACCGGCCTCGATGCCGCGCGCGCGGCCGCACGTGCGCCGGTGATCGGCATCGGCGAAGCAGGCTTCCACATGGCGAGCCTGATCGCCGCACGCTTTGCCGTGGTGACGACGCTCAGTGTCTCCATCGTGCCGATCGAGCATAATCTGATGAAGTACGGCCTCGCCGCGCGCTGCGCCCGCGTCCGCGCCGCGGAGGTGCCGGTGCTCGCGCTCGAGGAGCGCAATGCTGACGCGCTCGCAAAAATCTCCGCGGAGATCACGGCCGCGATCCGCGACGATCGCGCGGAGGCGATCGTGCTCGGCTGTGCCGGCATGGCGGACCTGGCGGCTGAGCTAGCCGGCGCACACGGCCTCCCCGTGATCGACGGCGTTGCCGCAGCGGTGACGCTGGCGGAATCGCTGGTCCGGCTCGGGCTCAAAACCTCGCGACTCGGACCCTATGCGGCGCCGCGCGTAAAGACCTATTCCGGACCGTTTTCACCGTTTCAGCCGTAACGCCTGTGCGGACGACCCGGTTCATGAATCTTTTTTGACACGCGACAACCAAGCGACCCAAGTTTCGCCCTAACCTGTGTTAAGAGGCCGCACCAGTATTTCTACGGGGTTTCTATGAAAAAGAACGATGTCACGTGTTCCGCGTGTGGCGCCGGTTTTCGCCGGCTTGAACTGGCGACGCCGCCGGCAAGCCAAGGCGAGTATCGATGCCCGGCCTGCGACGAGGTCGTGGAGAGGTTCGACGGTCAAGCATTCATTGCCTACCGCATGACCATCCAGCCTTCGATGAAGGCCGCCCGCCCGTAGCGGACGACGTGACAAGCTTCATGTGACGGCCGGATCTGGCCCCGTCACGACACGACCTGCTCCTCGTCTACGCCGGATCCGGCATGGGCGGGGAGTTCTTTTTTGGGTAAGCCGGTCTCGATTTTCAGAACAGGCGATCCCTTCGGCACTGGAACAATTGCGTTTTTGGCCTGCGGCCTCCTTTTCGTCCCATTCCTTGCCGAAATGTAACGTTTTCGGGACCTCCCGGCGGCCACAGGTTGCCGGTCTTCGCCTCCAAGTTTCAATTTGGATGTCGTCAGCGATGATCGATCTCGCAGAGGATAGACCGACCAATCCCCTCCTTCGTCTCGGCCCTCAGCCAATCGCGCTGACTGCCGCAACCCTTCTGCTGCTGATCGCCGGTGTCACTTCGATCGCGATCTGGCGCGTCTACACTGGCCACGCGCCGGAGACCGATCGGGTGGTGATGTCCCGGCAGCTCCAGGCCCGCGCCGCACAGGCCTCCGAACAGCTCGTCGAGAAAACCAAGGGGCTGGAAGCCACCCAGCAGGAGTCGATCGATCAGCTACAGGTCGTGCAGGATCAGCTCCAGACCGTGAAGCGGCTTCTGGCGGCGCAGCAGGCCGAGACCAAGCGCCTGTCGGAGCAGGTCACGGGCCTAACCGAGTCCGTCGATGGGCTGCGGCAGTCCTTCGCCAGCACCCGGGCCAGCGAGGCCGACACGCCGACGGTCACCCGGCGCAAGCCGGCCCGCCGGGCGCATGCGAGCGCCCGGTCCCGCAGGTCACGCGGCTGATTCGGCGGCGGAATGCCCCGACCTAAATTTCGCCAATTGTGAACTGGATCACATTCGCCCGTATGATTCCGCGTCATGCTTGCCGGTACCGGATGGCGTGAGCCAATTTCAATATCCGGGGCTGGCAAGGTCGTTGACGGTATACTGCGTCAACGGCCTTGTTTTTTATTTTTTACGCCGCGACGGGCCGTCCTGTCCTAATCGCAGACATCGACGCGGCGGATCCGCCATCCTGCGGGCGTCATGACGCGCTGCCGCGCGACGTAGCAGCCGCCGTACCCGCCGTCGTCATAGCCGGCGCCGTAATAATAGGGATCGCCGTAATAGGGGTAGCCGTAACCGTAATAGCCGCCGTAAAACCCTGCGCCGGCGAGACCCGCACCGATTGCGACACCGGGCCAGAAACCGCCGCCGTGCCAACCATGGCCCCAGCCGCCGCCGTGAAATCCGCCACCGTGGAAAGCGCCGCCATGGAAGCCCCCGAAACCACCCCGCGCCTGCGCCGCCTGAGGCGCCGACAGTCCGACCGCCGCAACGGCCAGGGCGGCCATGATCATCTTGCGTAACATCGCTCAACCCTCCGTGTGGAAACCGTCCACACTTCAAAGCAAGGGCAAGCTAATGTCCCTTGGAGCTTTGGGACAGGCGTACTGGCTCACTTCCACGCGAGGGTCAGCAGCCGCGGCAGATGCTCTTCATCTTCTTGTCGAGCTTCTCGTTCTCGGTCTTGACCGCAGCATCTGCACCCTCGCCCGTACCCGTCGTGACGCCGCGCGCTGCGTTCGGGCCCGAGGATTGGGCTGTGCCGAGACTGTTGGTGCCGGGCGGCGGCGCCGGTGCGTTGGCAACGCCGCCGCCCGATCCGGTGCCGCCCGTGCCCTGCGCGAGCGACGCGACCGGCATTGCAGCGATGCCGCAGATCACGATCAAGGCTTTGCCTGAAACGGTTGCGGACGACCTGGTCATCGGAAATTCTCCTTTGCCGGTCAACGATGCCGGCGCGGACCCGTTCCGGAACAAATCCCGTCACGTCCGCTTGACGCAGGGAGGCAACCACGATCATGCGCAAACTGATCGCGTTCGACGAGGATACGTTCGACAAGCTGAAGCAACTGGGGCGCGACAGGATGGCGACGTTTCAGGAACTCGCGGATGAAGCCTTTGCCGATCTGTTGAAGAAGCACGGCATTCCCATCGACCTCAGGGACGCATTGCGCAAGAGCGCCAGGCTCGACAGTGAATCGAGCAAGCTAACCGCGCGCCCCAAAGCCAGAAAGGCGAAATCACGATGACAGATCGCGATCCCTTTGCGGAAGGCGAACGCGCCGCGCGCGAAAACATTCCAGCCGAAACCAACCCATACCAGGAAGGCAGCGACGAGCATGCGCTGTGGGCCGCGGGTCACGAGAAGGTGGCGACCTCAAAAGAGACACCCGGGTCCGAGGGAAGCTGACACGTCACCGCTGATCAGATAAGGCGCCGATCGCTATGCGGCCGCCACCATCTTCTCGGTCCGGTCCTCGACCATGGTCACGAACATGTGGGACTCCTCGCCGGCCCCGCCGATCTGGATCCGGCGGGCGCAGATCACGCGGCGCCCGCGAACGGGATTGTCGATGGTGTCGACGATCGGCTCGAGCTGCTGCTTCTGCGCGAGAAGCTGCTGGTCGCGCCGCTCGATCAATTCGGCTGCCTCCGCGGAGAACAATTCCCGCGCGGTCTTGCCGATGATCTCGGCCCGCGACATGCCGATCATCTTCTCGGCGGCCCTGTTGACGAAGACGTAGCGCAGGTTGCGCGCGTCCTTGGCGATGATGCCTTCGGCGACGTTCTCGATGATGGTGGCGAGGAAGCGCTCCATCCGCTCGAGGATACGCTGCTGCTGCCGCTGTTCGGTGACGTCCTCCTGCACCGAGACCCAGCCGCCACCGTCCATCGGACGCTCGTAGATCTTGATGGTGCGACCGTCGTTCAGGTTGATTTCATAGGCCGCCGGCTCGCGCCTGGCGATGCGGTCGCGGACCGCCGCAACATATTTCGTGACGTCGCCGCTGAACAATCCGCTTCTAACCCGATGCTGCAGAATCTCCTCGAGCGTCGATCCGGCCTGGATCGTCTCGGGCAGATTGTAGATGCGCCGGTAATTGCTGTTCATCGCGACCACGCTGGTCTTGCCGTCGAGCATGATCAGTCCCTGCGGCATACTGGTGATTGCGGCCGAGAGCTGCCATTTCTTGGCCTGGTACTTGTCGTTGAACTTGTCGCGCTCGGTCATCGCCGCGTCGCGCGCCTGCGCGGTGCCGAGCTCGAGCTCCTCGAGCTCGAAGATACGGGCGACGGCGTCGCGGAAGTTCTGGACCGCGCGTGCGAGGTGACCGATCTCGTCGTGGCGTCGCAGATGCGGCACCTCGCTCTTGACGTCGCCGGCGGCGATCCGGTCGGTCGCCTGCGTGATGTCGGACAGCGCGCCCACCACCGAGCCACGCATGACGACGACGTTCAGCCCCGCGAGGAGCAGCGCCGCGAGTCCAAGCGCGAACAGATAGGCGGCAGCATAGCGGTTCTCGTTCGCGAGCTCGTCCGCCTCGCGGGCGCGCTCCCTGTAGATACGTGCGAGCGCCTCGATATCGCTGTTGAGTTTGCTGCGCAGCGTCCGGTTGGCGTCGTTGTCACCCCATTCGCGTGCCGCGGCCGTGCTGATCTCCAGTCCGCGTCGCACCAGCTCCTGGCGGAAATCGATGAACTGCGCGATGCGCTGCCGGAAAGTGGAGAACAGTTCGGCGTCGTCGTCGCCGATGGTTGCCTCCATGCCTTTCACCACCTCGGCAAGCTCACGATTGCGCTGCAGCAGCGCATCGGCGAACGGTTTCGCCCGCCCGCGATCGGCGGACATGTAGATGCCCCGCGATTCCATCACGACTGCATAGATCAGCGCGTTGATGCGGCCGATGTTGATGGCCGCTTCGGCCGAGGACGCATGCATGTGTCGATAGGTCGTCTGCAACCGCACGGACTGGATCGACATCACCAGCAGGAAGGTGGTGACGATCGCGAGAAAACCGGCGATGCTGTAGACCTTTTCCGCGACGCTCAGCGTGTCTGCACCGCGCGCGAAACGAACGAACTTGCCCAATAGTTTGGTTCCGGCATCGATCCCGGATCCGAGCGCCGCAGCATCCATGGCGCCACCCCCCTGGTTGAAAACGCTCCAGGGTAGGCACGATCACGCTAGTGAGAACTTAAAACTCCGACCGGTATTTTTACGGTCCGGAACCGCGCGGTGCGTGGTCACGCTCGCGCTCCGAAGGCGACCGCCGGGCCTCAGCCGATCCGCTTCAGCCCCTTGTTGAAGCGCGGACCGTTGGCGACGTAGAACTTCGCCGCACTTCCCATTTTCTGGACCTGGGCATCATCCAGCGTGCGGATCGCGCGCGCGGGCGAGCCGATGATCAGCGAACGTTCGGCAAATTCCTTGCCCTCGGTGATGACGGAGCCCGCGCCGACGATGCTGTTGCGACCGATCTTCGCGCCATTCATCACGATCGAACCCATGCCGACAAGCGCGCCGTCCTCGATCGTGCAGCCGTGCAGAATGACGTTATGACCGACGGTGCAGTTCTTGCCGATGACGAGCGGAAACCCGAGATCGGTGTGGCAGGTCGAGCCGTCCTGCAAGTTGGAGCCCTCGCCAATCTCGATCCACTCGTTGTCGCCGCGCAGCACGGCGCCGAACCAGACGCTTGCGCCCGGCTTCAGGCGCACGCGGCCGATCACGGTCGCGGTCTCCGCGATGAAGTAATTGCCGTCGGCGGGAAGATCGGGCGCCTGCCCGTCGAGCTCGTAGATCGCCATTGAGGGTCTCCTGTCACGCTGACCCTGGCATAGCGAAACGGCGGGCTTGAAGCAAAGGGCCGCCGTGCCGGCAGCCCCTGGAACGCGGCTATCAGGCCAGGACACCGGCCGCGCGCAGCGTCATCAGGAAGAAGGTGCCGCTCATCATGCTCCAGAAGCCGGCGATGACGGTCGCCATCATCACGAATTCAAAGCGGCGGCTTTCCACCCGCATCCCGCGCAGCGTGTTGCGCATAATGATGAAGGGGGCGGCGAACACCAGGAACGGCACCGCTGCGAAGGTCTTCGGGGCTACGCCCTCCTGCAGCAACCCGAAACCTGCGGGCCGCTGCGCGATCGCCTGGTATCCGTTGACGAGCGCGCCCGCGAGCGCAAATCCGATGCAGATCGAGAAGAACGTATTCAGGGTCTCAGGTGTCATCGGAACGGTTCCGCACTTACGCAACGCCGGGCACCTTCCTGTGACAAAAAGCGCGCCTTAACGCTACATTATCCTTAAGGGACGGTTAACGGCGCCGGGCGGCGTACGCAGAGCCCCCTCGCGCCTGCCAGCAGCCGGGAATGCTCCGCGAAACCGCTGTCGCATGGCATAGTCGCGACTGATTCGTCGGCCATCGGCCGACTTCCCCGGCTCACGCGCGCAAGTTCATGACGGTGTTTTCGGCAGCCTCCCCTCGCTCCCACAGGATGCGCACGCGGGCGCATCTCGTCCCGATCGTGCTCAGCGGCACCGTGGCGGCGAGTGCGGTCGCGCTGGTCGCCTATCTCCTGTGGCCGACCTGGGGCGCTGGCGGGGTGAACGCGCCCGACAAATTGCCGGTGAGCGTCGGCGGCACGCTGTTCAACGTGCCGATCGCCGCGATCCGGATGAAGATCCAGCGACACTCCGGACCGCAGGAGCGCATCGATCTCGACTTCCTCTATCCCTCGCTAGAGCCCCCGGGCGCACCGAAGCACGTCACGGCCGACACCGTGGACGAGGCGATGCAGCCGATCGACCGCATCTTCCTGTCGATCGCGGCGCACCACGATGCGCTGGCGCCTGAACTGCGCGTCAGCACGATCTATCCGCGCTATCTCGACCAGGCGACGACGATGCCCGAAGATGGGCTGACGATGCGAATGTTCCGCAGCGAGACCCCCTATGGCAGCGAGGATCTGTTTTCCGGCGTGAACCCGGCCTTGACCGCGCGCTGCACGCGCGATGCCGCAACCCCGGGCATGTGTCTCGCGGAACGCCGCGCCGACGGCGCCGATCTCACCTTCCGCTTTCCGCGGAGCTGGCTGTCGCAATGGCGCGAGGTGGCGTCGGCTATGGACAGGCTGACGGTGCAGCTCCGCGGGCCGAAGGGCTGAGCGCGGCCTCTCTGCCCTGCCGTGAGATCAGCTTTGCAGGACGGGGCGGAGCCGCCCGCCGAAAATATCGAAAACAACCCCATGCAAAGTGGCCGGGCGCCGGCACGATGCATTTCGTATTTTTCGAATAAGACTTGATGCGTCGGGCAAAACAGGGGCAAGATGGCATCATCGCGAACCTCGGGCCTGTCGCACCGGATCAGCCATAGCGGACAATTTCGATCTCAAACCCCAATGCAATCAATCGTTCTATTGGAATAGCTTCATATTAAGAAAGTTACGTTTTGGTGGTCATCGAAAGGTGGATCGATCCGCGCCGATGATGAATGTCTATATCGAGATTCTACTTTTTCAGCTTCCGCTCTATGGACTCATCATTGGGGCCGCTTACGGCTCTTGGCTCGCGATCAACCGTCGTCAGTATCTGTTCGCGCTCTTCCTCGCGGCGATAGCCGTTCTTCCGTTTGGGAGTTACCTTTATTCGTTTGTGGAAGCGCGGTTCGTCGCTCCTATCGCGCGTAAAGCCGAGGTGGAATCTTGGCAACGGATGCGTATTACTCGCGATAACAAGCCTCGTACGTTCATTACGACATTGGGAAACAGCGGCGGCTCAATAGCAAAGACGCTGGTTGGACTTGGTCGTTTTGAGAAAGCCTACGGCTTGATTGGCGACGATTGGTACTCTTTTGAACGAATACCGGGGTCGGTATGCGCTGAGCCTCATTACGATGCGCTCTCGCTTCATCGACAGGATGAAGCACGCGAATCAACCGCATGCGTTTCCGCTACGAAACTCGGACGGCGATTCGCTGCCACGCCGCAAATCGCAGAGCCACATTTGCGCTTGCTGACCGATGCCGCCGCTCCGTCCCATCACCAAAGCGGCGGAAAGGTATATGCCGGCGACACTCTTGAGCTTAGGCTCGTTTCCGAGGAAGGCGACCAGCTCGTTTCATTCTGGGAAGCTGCGCATTTCGACGTTCCCGCCTTCCCGCCGATACTGGTGAATGGAGAGAAAGGCTGGATCAAGAAGTCATTCGCGGCTGATCACGCTCCCCGCCCCGAGCCAACTAAGTTCGTTTTAGACGCACTGGGCGATGTCTAGATCTAGCGCCGGACGCGATCCGTCGGGTTTTCTGGCGAATCACCGTAGTTTGGGTTTTCGCAGATGTTGCCTTGTGGCCTATCGCGTCATTTGCCGCGCCTGCACAAAAGTCGCCGCTACCGGAGCAAAGCCGACATGACCGAAGCTTATGAGCACGCGCCCCAGATCACCAACCCAGCGCGTCAGTCGCGAAGCTTCTGCGCGCGGTAAGGGCTTGGCGTCGTTCCAACGGCATTGCGGAAGGCGCGATTGAAATTGGCCTGCGAGTAGAATCCCGCGGCATAGGCGATGTCGACCAGCGGGCGATCGCTGGTGGACAATAGCCGCTTGGCGAGATCGAGACGCTGACGGCTGACATATTCGAGCGGCGCCGCGCCCATCGCCGCCTTGAAGCTGCGGGAGAAATCGCCGGCCTCATGCGCGCCACGGACGCCAGATCCTCGACCGTGAAATCGCGCTCGACCGATGCGTCGATGAACTCCGTCACGAGCGAGAGCCGCTTGGCGTCGAGCGGCTCGCATTCTTGCAAAGAAATAGAATGACGGGGTCGCGCGCCGCGCGGCCCCGACTGAACGACGCGGTCGTCGCTACTCCTGATCGACGAGATCGTCTTCGAGGATCGCCATCTGGAACTGGAACGAGCGGTCGTCGTCCTCGTCGTCGACGAAGAGCACGCCGATGAACTCCTCGCCGATATAGACCTCGGCGGAGTCGTCCTTCTTCGGCCGCGGCACGACGCGGATCTTGGGATTGCCGAATACGCGCTTCAAATACGCGTCGAGCTTCCTCACTTCCTTAACGTCCACGGCAAGTCTCCAATCGAAATCTGAGTTGGCGGGGTTTTAGGACGAGACGCGACGAACCGCCAGCATGAATTCCCGAGAATTTTGGGGACGATCGGGGCGGAAAATCCCGCCCCTTGTGAAAATCAAAGCCCCATCGCGTTGATCATCTGGTCCATGGTGCGCGACGGCTCGGCGCAGCCGGCCTCGCCGACGATCTTGGCGGGCACGCCGGCGACGGTGACGTTGTGCGGCACCGGCTTCACCACGACCGAGCCCGCAGCAATGCGCGCGCAATGCCCGACCTCGATGTTGCCGAGGATTTTTGCACCCGCGCCGATCATGACGCCGTGGCGGATTTTTGGATGACGGTCCTCGTTCTCCTTGCCGGTGCCGCCAAGCGTGACGCCGTGCAGGATCGAGACGTCGTCCTCGATGACAGCGGTCTCGCCGCAGACGAAGCCGGTGGCGTGGTCGAGGAAGATGCCGCGGCCGATGCGCGCGGCGGGATTGATGTCGGTCTGGAACACCGCCGAGGCGCGGCTCTGGAGATAGAAAGCGAAATCCTTGCGGCCCTTCAGATAGAGCCAGTGCGCGAGACGATGGGTCTGGATCGCATGGAAGCCCTTGAAGTAGAGCAAGGGATCGATGAAGCGCGAGGTCGCCGGATCGCGGTCATAGACGGCGACGAGGTCGGCGCGGAAGGCGTTGCCGAGATCGGGATCCTCGCGCAGCGCTTCGTCATAGGTCTGGCGCACGAGGTCGCCCGAGAGTGCGGAGTGATCGAGCCGGTCGGCGAGACGGTGCACCACCGAATCCTCCAGGCGGCTGTGATGCAGCACCGTCGAATAGATGAAGGTCGCAAGCTCCGGCTCGCGATGCACGATGTCCTCGGCTTCGCTCCGCACCCGATCCCAGATCGGATCGAGGGATGCGAGCTTTCCACCCGGATTGACCTGATGCACTGCCATGGGATCTGCTCTTTCGAATTGGCTCGTTTTACTGGGTCTATAGCACAGCTTAGGCGACAAAGTCCTGACCGGCTTGCCTGAGAGTGAACAGCGCCTTGACCCACGAAAGCTCGCCAAAGCCTTGAATCAAAACAACTTATTCTGACGCCCCCAGGTAGCAGTGTCGGCTCAAGGTGGTCAGAGTTTCGCCAAATTCAAGCCGGGCCGCGTCAAACTATTGGTGAATTCCGCCTCAACGGTTATTGCGGGCATTCTCCGACGGAACGGGGACCGGACTTGAGTATCACCACCGAAATATCGCGCGCCCGCGCCGCAGGATCGCTTTGGCTCCGGCTGGCCGCGGTCGCGCTGCCCCTCCTCATGATCGCGCCGGCATTCTGGAACGGCTATCCCCTGCTTCAATGGGATACAGGCGGCTACCTCGCGCGCTGGTACGAGGGTTACCTCGTCCCCAGCCGCTCCACGGTGTTCGGACTGTATCTGCACTATGGCGAGGGCTTTGGCTTCTGGATCAATCTCGCCCTCCAGTCGCTGGCAACGTTGTGGCTGTTGCAGCTTACCCTGCGCGTGCTCGGCCTGATGCAGACGTCCCGCTTCGTCGCGATCAGCCTGCTCCTGATCCTGTCGACTGCGCTGCCCTGGCTCGCCAGCATGTTGCTCACCGACATCTTCGCGGGACTGTCGGTGCTGTCGCTGTTCCTTCTGATCGTCGGAGGAGATCGGATCTCGGGCCTCGAACGACTCTCGCTGTTCGGCTTCACCGCTTTTGCCGCCGCGACACACAGCGCCACGTTCGGCGTGCTGTTCGGGCTCTGCGCCGTCGGCTGGATGGCGCGGCCGTTCCTCAAGTGCCGTCTTCCGCGGTCGGGACTGGCTCAAGCGAGCCTCACCATCATCGTGGGCGGCCTGATGCTGGTGTCGGCGAATCATGCGTTGTCGGGCAAATGGGCGTGGACGCCCGGCGGCTATGGCGTCGCCTTCGGCCGCATGATGCAGGACGGCATCGTCGCACGCTATCTCAACGACCACTGCCCGCGCGAAAGCTTCAAGCTCTGTCCCTATCGCAACGAGCTGCCGGCGACCGCCGACGAGTTCTTGTGGGGCAAGAGCATGTTCAACACGCTCGGCCGGTTCGAGGGGATGAACGACGAGATGGGCTATATCGTCGTGCACTCGCTCGCCGACTATCCGGCCTGGCAGGCCGGCGCGGCATTGAGGGCAATGGGCCAGCAATTGCTGCATGTGGCGACCGGCGAAGGCACCAATGGCTGGATTCCGCACACCTACGGCATCATCGAGCGCTACATCCCGGCGCAGGTCAAGCCGATGCGCGCCGCGCGCCAGCAGCATTGGGGCGTCGATTTCGACTACGTCAATTGGTTGCACGTGCCGGTTGCGCTGGCCTCGATGCTGGCACTGCTCGGCCTGCTCGCGCACGCGCTGGCGAACCGCCGGCTCGACGATCTGACGCTGCTGGGAGCGACGGCGACGCTGGCGCTGCTCGGCAACGCCTTCATCTGCGGCGTGATCTCGGGCCCGCACGACCGCTACGGCGCACGGATGGTGTGGCTTGCGACCTTCGTGGTGCTGATGGCGCTGGCGCGCCACTTCGGCGACGAGGAACCGGCGGAGGGGACGTCAGCCGCGGCGTGAGAGGAAGTCGAGCACGCCGGTCTTGTACACCTTGTCGCCGACCGCGCGCATGTGATCGCGGCCAGGAATGTCGAGCACTTCCGAGCCGGGAATGATCGCGCCGAGCGCGCTGGCCGAGCCTGCGACCTCGTCATTGCTGCCGACCGCAATCAGCACAGGCACGTCGATGCGCCCAGCCTCACCCCTCGTCATGAGCTCACGGGTACCGCGCAGGCAGGCTGCGAGCGCACGGTGGTCGGAGCGGGTCTGATCGGCGAAGGCGCGGAAGGTGCGCCCGACCGGATCGGTGACGTCGTCGAGCGACGGCGCTTCCAGCGCCTTGGCCACGTTCTCCCCAGGCCCGGTACCCTCGATCAGGCCACCGATGCCGATGCCGCCGAGGATCGCCGAGCGCAGGCGCTGCGGCTCGTTGAGCCCGAGCCAGGCCGTCATGCGCCCACCCATCGAGTAGCCCATGATGTCGGCCTGCGGGATGCCGAGATGATCCATAAGTGCGAGCACGTCCCCGGCCATGGTCGGGATCGAATACTGCGCGGGCTCGTAGAGCTTTGAGCTTTCGCCATGGCCGCGATTGTCGAGCGCGATCACACGACGGCCGTTCTTGCGCAATTCCGAGACCCAGGTCGGATAGACCCAGTTCACGTTCTTGCTGGAGGCAAAGCCGTGCAGCAGGAAGATCGGATCGCCCTCGCCTTCGTCGAGATAGGCAATTTCGACAGCGCCGTTGTGGAAGCTCGGCATCACATATTCCGCGTTGTGAGGGGAAAGATTGATCTTAGGCCTTGATGGCCGCGCCCGCCAGAGCGGCCCCAGCCGCGATCTGTGCCTGGCGTAACCTCCGCCGCCGCCTGCGATCGCACCAGCCTTGCGTGAGGCGCTCGGTCGTCGCCTTGATCGAGGATAACAGGCCGAACAGCGTCATCGCCGCGCCGAACAGCCACAGCGCAAGATCGAACGCGCCGCCGGCGAGCAGCAGCGCGCCGCGGCCGAGGAGCTTGATGATCGCGCGCGTCTTGCTGCCCTGCGCTTCGGCAAGCCGGGCTGCGCGCGCGACATCCTTCGGGCCTTCAGCGATGCGCAGCGTGTCCATGGCGCCGCGCGTGCCGGTTTTTTCGGCAACGCGCGTGACATCCTTGCCGAACCGGACCAGCGCGCCGGCCTTCTCGGCACGGAACGCGGCCCTGATCGCGCTCGCGGTCTCGCGCGGCCGGAGCACCGAGCCCGAGGCAACCGCGTTCTGGAGCATCGGCGTGTCGACCACCTCACGCGCGGACCGGCCGGCCCATGCCGCGAGGCCCTCGCTGAGCCGCCCGACTTTGCGGGCGTCCTTGACCAGCGTCAGCCCGGCGCGCACCGGCGCTGCGCCGCCCACCGACACGTAGGTCGCGGCAGTCACTGCAAGGCCCACGGCAGCAAGTCCGAGCACGAGGCGATCGGTATCCTCGCCCATGGCGAGATGTTTGCCCTCGCGCACCACGTCCCTGATGTCGCCGATCACGAAGAGATCGCCGGCGACCGTTCCCGACAAGCTCGCGACATCATCCGCGCTGCCGGTGACGAGGCCGGTGGCGAACCGCCTTGCGAAATGCGCGGTGGAATTTTCATCCGTGACCGCGTCGCTCACCCGGTTCAGGAGGTCATCGGGAAGCGCGATGTTGCGGTCACGCGCGAGCTCGACGAAGCTATTGGCAAGATCGGCATCATTCGCTGCAAGCGCGGCCTCGATGTTGTCCTGAACCAGACGCTCATTCTGTCGCAGAACATCGTTGAGCTTGAGCTCGGACAGCACCGCCGGATCGTCCTTTGCGATCAAGATCGCGCCGGCCTCGCGGGCATGCGGCACCACCTGCACGAGCATGAAGCTGCATGCCGCGATGCCGGTCAACGCAGTGCTGATTCGTAGCCACCTCATGCGCACAACCTGGTCGCTCGCCTGATCGTTCGTCTTTCGTCGGAAATGTGCCCGTCCACAGAAATAGTATGCCAAATTTGCGACACAACGTCCCCGACGAAAGAAGGGCTTCTCCGAGGCGACAAGATTGTGTCGAATTTGCATGAGCAAATGAGCATGGGGCAGTTGCGAACCTTTCGGTTCCGCTGGACTAGCAATCATCTGCACCCCCCAGTATGGTCCGCCGCGTTAAAAAGCGCTGTGTGACCAGTGATTGTGTCCGCCGCCATTGCCACTCCAGGATGAACTACGATGTCCGACCATGTCGTCCCGCACTTCCATAACGATGCCGGTGTCCCCGTCATCGAGATCGGCTCGCAGGAGTTCATGTGCGTGGGCGCCAACCCGCCGTTCGATCATCCGCACGTCTTCCTCGACCTCGGCAACGACAATGAGATCATCTGCCCCTATTGCTCGACGCTGTATCGCTTCGCGGCCGACCTGAAGGCCGGCGAGGCCCGGCCGCCGGAATGCGTCCTGAAAGACAAGGTGGCCTGACCGTTTCATCGGTCAGGGGTGGCCCGCTCCCGAACGATCGCCATCGCCGGCGCCGGAATCGGAGGGTTGACGGCTGCGCTCGCGCTCGCGGCCAGGGGCTTTCGCGTCGTCGTACTGGAAAAGGCTGAGCGGCTCGAGGAAGTCGGCGCCGGTCTGCAGCTCTCACCCAATGCGAGCCGGGTACTGGTCGAGCTCGGCCTTGAGGACCGGCTGAAGCTGCGGGCCGTGACTCCGGATGCGGTCTGCGTGATGAGCGCGCGCGCCGGCGGCGAATTGCTGCGCATGCCGCTGGGTGAAGTCGCATCGACGCGCGCCGGCGCCCCCTATTGGGTGGTGCACCGTGCCGATCTGCAATCGGCCCTCGCCGGAGCAGTCTCCGACCATCCGGACATCGAGCTGAAGCTGGGCGCGACCTTCGAGGACGTCGCGCCCCATGCCAAGGGGCTGACCATCGTCCACCGCAGCGGTACGATTCGTCGCAACGATCTGGCGAGCGCGCTGATCGGCGCCGACGGCGTCTGGTCGACGGTGCGCAAACAGCTCTTTCCCGACGTCCAGCCGCGCTTCTCCGGACTGATCGCCTGGCGCGGCACTTTCGAGGCCACGCAGCTCCCCAGGGAATACACCGCGCGCCGGGTCCAGCTCTGGATGGGCCCGAACGCCCATCTGGTCGCCTATCCGATTGCGGGCGGACGCCAGATCAATGTGGTCGCGGTGCTGCCGGGAACATGGAACAGGCCCGGCTGGAGTACACCGGGCGATCCGTCCGAAGTGATGGATGCCTTCGCCGCACCGCGCTGGCCACCCTCTGCGCGGATGATGCTCGGCGCGGTCGATAGCTGGCGCAAATGGGCGTTATTCACTCTTCCCGAGGGCTGTGGCTGGAGCAAAGGACCGATTGCGCTGCTCGGCGACGCCGTGCACGCGATGCTGCCATTTGCGGCCCAAGGCGCCGGCATGGCGATCGAGGATGCTGCCGTGCTCGCCCAGCATCTGACTGGCGAGGCTGCCGAGAGCGCGGCCGGCATCGCCGCCGCGCTGAAGCAATACGGGCGGGCACGGCAGGCCCGCGTCCGCCGCGTGCAGCGGACCGCGCGGCAGCAGGGTCGCATCTATCATTTCACCGGCCCGCTCGCGATCGCGCGCGATCTTGCGATCCGTGCGCTCGGGCCGGAGCGCATGCTGGCGCGGCAGGACTGGATCTACGGCTGGCGCCACTGAGGCGAACGCGCAGGGTTGCCGCGTCTCAGCGGACCGCGCTATTGAATTTTGGGGGTGGGCTTAATGACCGGTCGCTGCGGAGTAGACACGGACGGCGTGGCGTCCGGCGGCGTTTCCCGGCACTTGTTGCGGCGCCAGGCCTCTTCCGCAAAATGCGCCTGCCCGCGCGCGGCGATGTAATCATTGCGATAGGCAAGCTCGGACACGACCGCGCCGCCGGCCCCCGTCTCAGCCTTGTCCATCAGCTTCTGCAACGCGACGGTGCGGCTAGCGAGCGTCTTGCGTTCGGTCTCGAGCTGCTTGCAATCGTACAATTCGTACTTGCCGGGATCGGCGAAGGCCGGAGAGACCGTGTCGCTCACGCCGGCGCAGCCGGACAGCGCGAAGCCGGCCGCGACCAGCGCGGCGAGCGCACTGCAGGCGCGCAGGCAATTTAGGATCGAAGCAGGCATGCCGGATCAATAGTCTCCTTGGATTGAGAATGCCTAAAGCAACAACAGATGTCCGGATTGAGGCTTTGCCTTGCGCGGCCGGCTCGCTTAAGGAAGAAGCGCCCATCCGGCCTTACGAAGCGCCAATTCCAGACGGCTGAAGGGGCTTTAAGTGTTTGATCTCGTTGGATCAAGCGGGCATGGCGGAATTGGTAGACGCAAGGGACTTAAAATCCCTCGGTGCGCAAGCGCTGTGCCGGTTCGACCCCGGCTGCCCGCACCACGAGGTCCGACGGCACGAGCTGCCGGGCAAGCAGGATCCAGAAGCAGACCAGCGCGATCGCGAGCTGGCCGAAGCCGCCCATGAAGGCATTGCCGGAGATCGAGGCCAATGTGGGTGCGACGATCGCGACCGTCAGCACGGCGGCGAGCACGGCGGCCGGAAGATCGACGATGAGAACAGCGGCATAGAGCGCCAGCTCGAAGAAGGCGTATTCCTTGAGGCGCGGCGAGCAAAGATACAAGGCGTACATGGCAAGCACGGTGATCCGCACGGCCGCTTGCGGGTGATCCATCAGCCAGCGGTCCATGCGTGCCAGAAACGATTCCTCACCGGATATCTGTCCATTCGCAACGGTGCGCAGCACCGTAAGGGCGAACGGTGCGAGCACGAGCGCGGCCGCGGCGAAAGCGTAGAGCGCGAACACGGCCGGCTTGCTGTCGGCGAGCCCGACATGGTCCATCAGGCTCCGCGCCAACAAGAGCAGCGACGGGTTGGCTTCCTCGATATAGACCGAGTGCTGGTTGGGGATCTGTCCCTTGATCGCAAGCAGCCAGCTCGAAAACAGATCCGGGTACAGCAGCATCGAGATCAGGATCGGCAACACGAAACCGAGGCCCGCGCCCGCGATCAGAGTGAACTTTTGACGGCGCGGCAGCGGCACGAAATAGAGCGCCGCAAGCACGGGACAGAACACCAGCTTGAACGACATCACGACGCCGAGCAGCGCGGCGCCCGCGATGCGCGAGCCGAGGCGCTGATCGTCGGGCCGGCCGGGCGCGCCGGGGCGAAGCAGCAGCGCCAGCGCAACCGCGCTCAGCAGGCCGCCAAGGATCGCAAAATTGCCGGAGGCCGAAACCCATTCGAAGCCGACGAACGCACCGAGCGCGCAGAGAATTTTGAGCGCAACCTCGCGCAGGCTTGTGCGCCTTCCGGCGAGACCCGGCAGCACTAGGCCGCAGAGCACGGCGAGGACGAGATAGATGCTCCTGTAGTGACCGGCGAGGACGCCGCCCGCGCAGAGCGGGCGGAAGGCGTCCAGCGTCACCGGCAGATAGGGATAGGAGAGCCTGGTGCCCTTCAAGTTCCGGACGAAATAGGGATCGAGCCCGTCGACATGGGCCTCGACCGCCGCGCAATTGACGCGGACATCCCAGCCGTATTTCACATCGAGCGTCGCGTCATTGGCGAGATTGCCGAACACCAGAAGCGCGACCAGCGCGATCAGGCAGGCAAGCCAGGTCGCCCGCGGCGAGCCGAGATCGGCTGACGGTTCCAACCATCGTGCTGCATTTGAGACGTCGGACACCTGCGGATGCCTTGCCTGTCCTGGTTTCCTGGCGCCGCCAACGCGCGTCGCCTTATCGGTCGGCCGCCACAGTGAAGAGGATGCGTTTCAGATTCACCCTGCCCAGCGGACAGACTCCGCCAGAGGTCTACCTTTAGGCGAGCATGGTGAATCCATGGTTTCCATGGCGCGACCGGACGGTCGGCACTCGTCGCTAATGGAGTTTGCGCTGGTTCGCGCGTGCGGACAGGCCACGCCAATCGAGAGAGATCCTACTCACCAATTCTTGTCCGTACGCCTACCACCCATCCCGAAACATGGGTTGTGCAGCGCAGCATTCCCGGTACAACCGCCTCTGAAATCAGAGGTAAGCTTCCTTGTCCGACGTCAACGCCGACAGTTGGGTGTCCTCGGGACACCGCCCGATGGGTTTTCCCGAATTCGTCATCGTGATCGCGTCCATCATGGCGCTCAATCCGCTTGCGATGGACATGATGCTGCCGGCGCTGCCCAATATCGGGGCAGCTTTCAAGATTCCCGTCGCCAACCATCTCCAGCTCGTGCTGTCGACCTTCCTGATCGGCTTCGGCGCGGGACAGTTCGTGATGGGGCCACTGTCCGACCGTTTCGGCCGGCGGCCGGTGTTGCTCGGCGGCATGGCCGTCTACGCGGTGGCGAGCGTGCTGGCGGTCGCCGCGCCCTCCTTCGAGACGCTGCTATTGGCGCGCGCGCTTCAGGGTCTCGGCACCTCGGCAACGCGCGTGATCGCGACCTCGATCGTGCGCGACTGCTATGTCGGGCGGCGCATGGCGAGCGTGATGTCGCTCGCCATGATGGTGTTCATCGCGGTGCCCGTGATCGCGCCCTCGTTCGGACAGGCGGTGCTGCTGGTGACCGAATGGCGCGGCATCTTCGTCGTGCTGATGCTCTACGGATTGCTCGCGCTGGCCTGGAGCGTGCTGCGGCTGCCGGAGACCCTGCCCGCCTCGGAGCGCAGATCGCTCGCACCGAGCGAGGTGCTCGCGGCCTTCGGCCAGACCGTCACCAACCGTCAGACCATCGGCTATGCGATCGCCGCCGGCAGTGTCATCGGCGCGCTGTTCGCCTTTGTCTTCTCGGCCCAGCAGGTCTTCACCGGCATCTATCATCTCGGCCACTACTTCCCCCTCGCCTTCGCCGCGATCGCGGCCGGCACCGCCATTGCCGCCTTCCTCAACGCCAGGCTGGTCGGCAGCCTCGGCATGCGCGTGATCTCGCACGGCGCGCTGGTGCTCTATGCGGCGGTGGCGGGCGTGATGCTGCTTACGGTGAGCCTCGATGCATTGCCGCTGCCGTTGTTCATGGCACTGTCGGCACTGATGATGTTCTCCTTCGGCATGATGATCGCCAACTTCACGGCGCTCGCGATGGAGCCGCAGGGCCAGATCGCCGGCACCGCGTCCTCGCTCTACGGCTCGATCACGACCTTGATCGGCATCGTCGTCGGCATGATTATCGGCCAGAGCTTTGACGGCACGCTGCTGCCGTTCTCGACCGGCTTCTTCCTGTCGACGCTGTTTGCATTGGCGATCGTGCTGATCGTCGAGAAGGGCCGGCTGTTCAGGCCGCATCATCGGAACGCTGCTGGACAGGACCAGGGTATCTGAGCCGCTGCCGCGGGGCCGACGCAAACAGCCCCGCAGTAGCCTCATCGACCGTCCTGGCTGCGCATTCGGGACTCGCCCCGCAAGCGGGGCGAGTTGGGACTGGCTCTATGCCGCCGTGGCCTTGTTTGCAGGCGCGGCCGCCTTCGTACCGTCGAGGAAGTAGTCGAGACTCGACATCGGCCGCTTCTCGAAATGCCGGTCCTGCCAGTCCGATCCGAGCGTCAGCAAGCCACGCGGCTCGGCTTCCGCTGCTGCTGCTTCATAGGACTTCAGCTTGCCGGCGATGATGTCCTTGCGGATCTTCTCCTCGAGCCGCGCCCGCATCACGTAGTGGTCGTAGAGATCGATCACGTGCACGGCGTAGGAGATCGCAAGCTCGCGATTGCGCTCGATGATCAGCAGGTTCTCGTCATTGCAGTACGAGGCCTTGTAGCCGAGGTTGTGGCTGCCCGTGATCACCGTGCAGTGCTCTTCATCGAGAGGATCGATGACGATGATCTTGTCGTGGATGATGGCGTGGCCGGCCGTGAGCAGCTCGGGACGAAGATTGCCGAAGGGAATGCGCACGGCGGCCGCGCGGATCATCGCGATCCGGCTCTTGTCGCCCTTCGGCCACCAGATCGCCGGCGGCGGCAGCTTGATCCCCTTCGGCTTGGGCGCGTCTTTTACAGGGGCGGTGTAGCCTGGAAGCGCAGTGGGATCGCTGATCGCACCCATGACGAACAGCCCCTTGTCGGCGAGCGCGCCGGCCTTCTCGGCGAGCTGCGCGGCTTCGCCGACGACGCTGTTGACCCCGCCGCGGCTCGGCAGGAAGGTCAGGAACAGGATCGCCTTTTTGGCGGCATCCATGCGCTGATAGACCTCCTGCAGATCGACCGGCCGCACGGGATTCTTCTTGGGGACGGCCGACTGATCGGTGTTCGGCGAGAACCAGACCTTGCCGATTCCGCCACCGTGGAGCTGCCGCCGCTTCGGTATCGCCTGGTTCTGTGTCCTGATGCCGGCGCCCTGCTTGTTGTTGTTCGGCTTGGCGCCGACGATCGTCTTGGTGCCTTTCTTGACCGTGAGTGCCTCTCGCGGAGCAAGCTTCTCGTTCTTCATGCGAGTCCAGTTGGCGAAATAGTCGGCGGCGATCCCCTCGTCCTCGACGATGATCGTGTTGTTGGACTGGGTGCAGAGCCCGGTCTCGGTCCAGTTCGTGCTGCCGGTCATGACGGCGAGCGGCTTGCCGCCCTTGACGTAGACCGCGAATTTGTTGTGGCCGATCCGCGCCGACGAGTTGAACATGCGGTCGATCACGCGATCCCTGTACTTCTTGCCGGCCGCGGCGTGCAGTTTGGCTCTCGGATCATTGTTCTCGGTGTCCCAGACGACAGGCTTGCGCTTCTCCTTCGGCGTGCCCTTCGGGTTCGGGTTTTCGTTTCCGGCGGTCGTGAGGATGATGTGGACCTGCCCGCTCTTCATGCCGTCGACAAGGAGGTCGATCAGCGGCTTGTCGTGCAACTCGTAGAGGGCGAGATAGACCTCGCCGTCTTCCTTCCTGGCGCGGTCGAGCAATTTCGTTACGAATGCGAACACGTCACCGGTGAGAAAGGCGCGGATCTGCGATTTGGGATTGACGATCTCCCGCTTCAGCACCGCCAGCAGATGATCCTCCTTCTTCTTCTCACCCTGAACGCGCGTCTTCGCGTTCGGCGAGGCCGCCTCGCTCATGGCCTTCTTCGGTGGGGCCTTGCCGACGGAGCTGAGCTGCCGGACCAGGTTCTGTGTCGAGAGGATACCGTTGGTGAAGGTGGCGGAGATCCCCTCGCCATAGGTGTGCGTCACGTCGATCGAATTGGTCCTGGCCGGTTCGCCGATCTGGTAGAGCTGATGCTTGGGCCCCTCGAAGCTCGGCAGCCCGTGCGCATCGGTCGCGGGCGCGGTGGGAGACGGCGGGACGGGCTTTCGACCCGGACCGTCAGTCAATCCGACCGGCACGATCTCGTAGTGAACCCTGAAATCGATCGGTCGCACCTTCGTCGTGTCGCGCGACTTGCGCAGCGTCAGGTCGCGCCACTCGAAGCGCTGGATCGGCCAGACCGAGGAATCCTGCTCGTTCCAGTTGGGATTGTTCTGATCGGTGAAGGCGATCCAGGTCGGCAGGATGCGGCGCTGGCCGGCGTCCTCTCCTGTCTCATGGACGCGCGTCACCATGAAGCCGGCGCAGTTTTCGATCTTCGCCTTGCTGTCCCACGCAATGTATCCGACCTCACCGTTGCACCAGGCACCGGCGCGCGTAATCAAATTCAACGCAACCTCCCAATCAAAATGAATATCGAAAAAGCAATTGCACTCGCATATTACGGCGACAGGCCGATGTTTTCAATCAAACGTTGAAACGGGCGATGACGTGATCGAGCATCCGTCAGTCCCTCTGACACTCCACGGCCAAGCTCGACGCTCGTGGCGATCGCAATTATAGGGTGGAACACAACGGTTCTTCCGGTCGCGTAAAACCGAGACGCAGGGAACTTCCCCGCGCCCTCGATGTTGTGTTGCAGCAATTCGAGAGGGTCGGCTTAATGGAACTGGAACGCAACGAAGACCGCGGCGCTCCTGAACGCACGGAAGCGGAGCGTTCGTCGTCCAGTCCCGAGCAGACCGTTTTCGTTCCACCCTTCGCGACCGATGGCCTCGAACGGATACGCGACAGCCACTGCTGAACGAGGGCCCTACTCGGCCCCGCGTCTGCTGGCACTGAAATCGTCGGCCGCGCTTTCGGGCACCGTACGCGGCACCATGAGCACGACAACCTCTCGCGTGATGCCGGCTTCGCCCCATACCGTGGCCTGCACAGTGAATTCGCGCTTGACGAAGTGCCCGGCACGCGCGGACACCCAGTCCATCCACGCGCCGCAACTGGCTTGGCCGCGGAAGCAGAGCGCGGCCCAACCGCGATCCAGCGTCATCTTGCGCGGCAGACCCCAGGTGTACTGATATTGGAAGGGCCGCGCGTAATACGGATGGTCCGGACTGTAGAACGCCGTCGCGAAGGCCAGCGCATCGTCGCCGCTCACGGCGCCGAGCGGCTCGCCGGTCAGTTCGCGCCATTGGCGCGTCAGCTCATTCGCTGCCTGGGCGTAGAAATTCCGCCCCTCCTCATAGCCATGAATGTTGCGGTAGACGGCATGGATCGGCGCAGCGACGAGAACAGCAACGAGCGCGACACCGGCCGTGGCGATCGCGAGGTTCACAGTATGGAACCGCTCGATCGGGTAGCGCGTGCCGCAGACCACGAGCACGGCAAACAAGAACAGCCCCTGCAGCGCCCACAGCGACGGAAGATCCGTGCCCATCGCCAGCGACGTCAGGACCGGCAGCACGATGGTGCCGATTGCGATGTAGAAGAGAAGCCGCAGGCTCGGGCTCATCGCGGCGAAGTCGGCTGGAAATTGTCTCAGCCGCGTGCCGGCGATGAACACCCAAAGCGCAGCCGAGACGCTCATGGCCGCTGCCAGCCCCAGCAGAAAATTCCTGACCTCGCCGAGCGAGGTCGCGGCGTTGCCATTGGCGTGGGCCAACGCATAGGTGAAGGTCGAAGCGCCGGTCGTCGCGAGCCAGTAGATGTGCGGCGACAGGACTGCGAGCCCGGTGACAACCGATATCCATGGAGAAGCGGAGGTGAAATAGGCTCGTCGCGCCGGGTGCGCCAGCGCTGCAAATGCAAAGCTCGCGACGAGGAAGACGGAATAATATTTGCCGACCATCGCCAGCGCCGTCGTGCAGCCTACGGCAATCGCCCAGAACGCGGCACGGGTCTCGAACGCGCGCAGGAAACACCAGGTCGCCAGCGGCCAAACCGCGAGCAGCACCGCATTGGCGTTGAAGCGCTGGGCGTGGAATTGGTAGGCCGGCGTGAGCATCAGAAGCAGCAGCACTAGGATACGCTTGTGCCCGGTCACGAACTGCCGCGAGACCAAGTCGACGAAGAACAACGCAAGCCCCGCATTCGCCATCGCCATCAATCGGAGCGACCAGTCGCTCACCGGGAAGACGGAAGTCCAGGCCGCAGCAACCCAGCCCATCAGCGGCGGATGCTTATGATAGCCCCACGCGAAATGCCGCCCCTGCGTCCATGTCTCGAGCGTATCGGGGTGCAGGCCGCTGCCGGCATAAGCGACGACCAGATACAGCGTCCAGATCGCGACGAAACAGACCAGGAGCAGCGGCACGGCCCAACCCGTCTCGACGGCATCGAGCCAGCGCAGGAAAGGCCGGCGCCACCGCGTCGGCGAGCGATCCGACCGTGCGGCCATCGCCTGGAATGCAAAATCGACCGGCACGTGAATCAAATCGAGGCAAGGAAAGTAATGCGCGAAGACGGCACATTTATTTCAGGATGGAAACAAATAGCAATGATCGGAAACTGGAAGGGTTAAAAGCTCCACGCCTTTTCAGCCAAGCGGGAACGACAAATGAGAAGGCGCCGCTGACCACAGCGGCGCCTTCGAAGTCCAGGAGCGGATGAGAGACGCGGAAGCGCCTATTCCGTCTTGTCGATGTTCCAGAAGATTGGCGTCGCCGCGCCGTCGAGCACGCCGGTCAGCGATTTCCGCCACGCGCTCGGCGCCAGATACTGGCCAAGCGGGATGTAGATCACCTGGTCATAGGCTTCCTTCTGGATCTCGGCCGCGATCTTCTTCTGATCGTCGAGCGAGGTGGCACGGACGAATTTGTCCTTGAGCTGCTCGATTTTGAGATCTTCCGCCCAGCCGAACCAGCCGCCCTTCTTGCCCTGACCGCCGATCGAGAGATTGGCGATCGGGTTGGACACGTCGGCGCTGACCCAGTTGGTGAAGAACATGTTCCAGCCGCCCTCCTTCGGCGGCTTTTGGCTGGCGCGGCGGCTCACGACCGTCTGCCAGTCGGTCGCCTGCGCGTCGACCTTGAAGCCGGCCTCACGGAGGAGTTGGACTCCGACTGTCGGCTGCGCCTTCAGCGTCACGACGTCGCCGGGCACCATGACCACCACGGGCGTGCCGTCATAGCCGGACTCGGCGAGCAGCTTCTTGGCTTCCGCCATGCCGTTGCCCTTGACCAGCGTTTCGGAGCCGACGTCGGTCGCGAACGGCGTGTCGCAGATGAAGAAAGCACCGCAGATCTTGTAGTACTTGGGATTGCCGACGAGCGCGTCGAGCACGTCCTTCTGGTTCATCGCCAGCAGCGCCGCGCGACGGATCTTCGGATTGTCGAAGGGCGGATAGAGGAAGTTCATGCGGCCGAGCGTCTGGTAGCCGAACTTGTTCAGCACTTCGACCTTGAGGTCGGAATTGCCTTCAAGAACCGGCAGCATGTCCCACGGCGGCACTTCCATGAAGTCGATATCGCCTGATTGCAGCGCGTTCACCGCGGTCTGCGAGTCCGGCATGGTGATCCACTCGACGCGATCGACCTTCACCACCTTGCCGCCGGCGGTCCAACTCGCCGGCTCCTTGCGCGGCACGTAATCGGTGTTTTTGACATAGACCGCCTTCACGCCGGGCTGGAATTCGCCCTGCACGAACTTGAAGGGACCGGAGCCGATCTGTTCGGGAATCTGCTTGTCCGGGGGCGTCTCGGCGAGGCGCTTCGGCATCATGAAGGCCACGCGCGAGGACGGCTTGCCGATTGAATCGAGCACCAGGCCGTAGGGCTCCTTCAGCTTCAGCGTGATGGTCTTGGCATCGGTCGCCTCGATGCTCGCGGTGAAGTCCAGGAGTTTCTGGCCCATGCCGTCGACCGCGGCCCAGCGCTTCAGCGAGGCGACGCAGTCTTCCGCCGTCACCGGCGCTCCGTCATGCCACTTCAGACCGTCGCGCAGCGTGAAGGTGTAGGTGAGCTTGTCGTCGGAGATCTTCCAGTCCGCCATCTGCGGCTGGATCTTGAAGTTCGAATCCGTCGCGATCAGCGTGTCGTAGACCATGTAGCCATGGTCGCGCGTGATGTAGGCGGTGGTGAAGATCGGATCGATGATGCGAAGGTCGGAATGCATCACCGCCGTGATGGTCTTGCCGGCCGCGAGCACCGGCGAAGCCAGCGCCGTCGAAAGCGCGACGACCGACAACGCAAGCTTGGAGGCGAACGCGCGACACCCCCGGCGCATCAAGTGGAACATGGAAAGTTTCTCCTGACGTGAAACTGTTCAAAGGCAGATTATTGGTTGAGCATTCGGATCGTTCTTTGAGCGTACGAACCTCATGCAATTGCCTTTATCTTTTCGAGACTTGCAGACAGCCTTGAGCGCGTCAATCCGGTTTCGCTGCAGCCCATGGCGGCGCGCGCACGGGCTCCACAAACTTCGGTTTGGCTCTACAACTCTAACCGCTCATCCCGCCTGCGCCGATGCAATGCGCGTTCCATCTTTCGAAGCTTGAGAGATCCCGATGATGAATCCAGCCAATCTTCCCTTTGATTCCGAGGCCATGCTCCAGGGTCTGCGCCGCTGGGTGGAATGCGAAAGCCCGACCTGGGACGCGGAAGCCGTGAATAGCATGCTCGATCTTGCAGCGCGGGAGATGGCGATCATGGGTGCGACGATCGAGCGCATCGCCGGCCGGCAGGGCTTCGGCGGCGTCATCCGCGCCCGTTTTCCGCACCCCAAGCAGGGCCAGCCGGGCATCCTGATCGCCGGGCACATGGACACCGTCCATCCCGTCGGTACCATCGAGAAGCTGAAGTGGCGGCGCGACGGGGCGAGGTGCTACGGCCCCGGCATCTACGACATGAAGGGCGGCAATTATCTGTCGCTGGAGGCGATCCGGCAGCTACTGCGCGCTTCCGTCACGACCCCGCTGCCGATCACCGTGCTGTTCACGCCCGACGAGGAAGTCGGCACGCCCTCGACGCGCGACATCATCGAGGCGGAGGCCGCCCGCAACAAATACGTGCTGGTGCCGGAGCCTGGCCGCGCCGACAACGGCGTGACCACCGGTCGCTATGCGATCGCGCGCTTTAACCTGGAAGCAACGGGCCGGCCCAGTCACGCCGGCGCGACGCTGTCGGCGGGGCGCTCGGCGATCCGCGAGATGGCGCGCCAGATCCTGGCCATCGACGCGATGACGACGGACGATTGTACCTATTCGGTCGGCGTCGTGCATGGCGGACAATGGGTCAACTGCGTCGCCACGACCTGCACCGGCGAAGCGCTCTCGATGGCCAAGCGCCAGGCTGATCTCGACCGCGGCGTCGAGAGGATGCTGGCGCTCTCGGGTACAACCAATGATGTCACCTTCAAGGTGACGCGCGGCGTGACGCGGCCGGTCTGGGAACCGGACGCCGGCACCATGGCGCTCTATGAGAAAGCGCGCGGCATCGCAAAGGCGCTCGGGGCAGAATTGCCGCATGCGAGCGCCGGCGGCGGCTCCGATGGCAACTTCACCGGGGCCATGGGAATTCCCACGCTCGACGGCCTGGGCGTGCGTGGTGGCAACGGCCACACGCTGGAGGAGTATATCGAGGTCGACAGCCTGGTCGAACGCGGTCGCCTGATGGCGGGGCTGCTGGCGACGCTGGAGTGATTTCGTCATTCCGGCGCGTGTCGAAGACGCGAACCCGGAATCTCGAGATGCTTGCGCATCGCCCCGGAATGACTGTGCGTGTGAGCGGCGCGGTTCGTGAGACGTCTTGGCCGCACTGCAAAAACTGTGGCCCTGATGGCACGGGAATTGCTCAAATGTTACGCTGGTGGCAACCTGCCAAAAGCGGTGCCACGGTTTGCCTCTAATCTGACGGATCCAACTTGCTCGGATATCTCGTTCGCAGAATTTTCGCCGCCGTGCCCGTGATGGGCGTGGTCGCGCTGTTCGTCTTCCTGCTGCTCCGGCTCACCCCCGGCGATCCCGCCGCGATCCTCGCCGGCGACAACGCCACGCCAGAGCGGCTGGAGCGCATCCGCACCTCGCTTGGCCTCAACGAGCCCCTGATCGTGCAGTTCATCACCTGGGTGAACAAGCTGCTGCACGGCGATCTCGGGACCTCGCTGATCTCCAACCTGCCCGTCCTGAAGATGATCGGTCAGCGCGTCGAGCCGTCGATCTCGATCGCGCTGTCGACCATCATCCTCGCCGTCGTCGTTGCCGTTCCCTTGGGAGTGGTTGCGGCCTGGAGGCACGGCACCTGGATTGACCGCTTCGTGATGGGACTGTCCGTCCTCGGCTTCTCGGTGCCGGTGTTCGTGGTTGGCTATATCCTGATCCAGATCTTCGCCATCGACCTGCGCTGGGTTCCTGTGCAGGGCTTCAAGAGCATCAGCACCGGCTTCGGGCCATTCTTCGAGCGCATCATCCTGCCGACCTGCGCGCTGTCCTTCATCTACATCGCGCTGATCGCGCGTATGACGCGCGCTGCGATGCTCGATGTGCTCGGCGAGGATTACGTGCGAACTGCGCGCGCGAAAGGCATCAGCGAAGTCGCGGTCATGATGCGGCATGCGCTGCGCAACGCCGCGGTGCCGGTGATCACCGTGATCGGCACCGGCTTTGCGCTTCTGATCTCCGGGGTCGTCGTCACCGAGAGCGTGTTCAACATCCCCGGCATCGGCCGCCTCACCGTGGATGCGGTGCTGGCGCGTGACTATCCGGTGATCCAGGCGATGATCCTGCTGACGTCGCTGATCTACGTCGTCGTCAATCTCTTGATCGACGTGGCCTACACCCTGCTCGATCCGCGGATCCGGTACTGAGGCAAGGATAAACAAGGTCAAGAATGTCGGTAGATACCCTTCCCCAGTCGTCCATTCCGATCACGTCGCCGCTCAGGCCACGGTTCGGCTTCCTCACGTCGACGCCGATCATCGCGGCAGCAACGGTCTGTCTCGCGCTGATCGTACTGATCTCGATTCTGGCGCCGCTGATCGCGCCGCATGATCCGATCCAGCTCGCGCCGTCGCAGCGGCTGAAGCCGGCCTCCGCACAATTCCTGCTCGGCACCGACGCCTATGGCCGCGACCTGCTGTCCCGCGTCATCTATGGCGGCCGCATCTCGCTGCTGATCGGTATCGGCTCGGCGATCCTGTCAGTCGTCATCGGACTTGTGATCGGCCTCGTCTCCGGCTTCTTCAAGCTGATCGATTCCGTGATGATGCGTATCATGGACGGTCTGATGGCGATGCCGAGCATCCTGCTCGCGATCGCCGTGGTGTCGCTGTCGGGCGCCAGCATCTGGACCGTGCTGGTGGCGATCACGATTCCGGAGATCCCGCGCGTGGCCCGCCTCGTGCGCTCGGTCGTGCTGTCGGCGCGCGAGGAGCCCTATGTGGAAGCCGCGATCTCGGTCGGCTCCTCGCTCCCGAAGATCATGTGGCGCCACCTGATGCCGAACACGATCGCGCCGCTGATCGTGCAAGGTACGTATGTGTGCGCATCCGCGATCCTCACCGAGGCCATCCTCTCCTTCCTTGGCGCCGGCATTTCGCCGGAGACGCCGACCTGGGGCAACATCATGGCCGAAGGGCGCCAGTACTTCCAGCTCAAGCCGTCGCTGATCTTCTGGCCCGGCCTGTTGCTGTCGATCGCGATCCTCAGCATCAACCTGATCGGCGACGCCGCCCGCGACGCACTCGATCCGCGCATGAAGCAGCGAGAGGGGAAGTGATTGTCTCGCCGGCCCTGCCCCTTGTTCCGTCATTGCGAGCGAAGCGAAGCAATCCAGACTGCATCCGGATTGCTTCGTCGCTTCGCTCCTCGCAATGACGACGGAGTGACCTGATGACCAACACCGTTCTCGACATCAACAATCTCATCGTCACCGTCGGCAGGAAACCGAACGGGCCGAAGATCATCGACGGCATCTCGATCCAGGTCCGCGAGCGCGAGACGCTGTGCCTGGTCGGCGAAAGCGGTTCGGGCAAATCGGTGACCTCGCTGACCGTGATGGGCCTGTTGCAGAAGGGCTCGCTGGTTCCGACCGGCGGCAGCGTCAAACTGGTCGGCGAAGAGCTGCTCACCGCGACCGACCGTCGCCTGCGGCAGTTGCGCGCGACGCAGATGGCGATGATCTTCCAGGAGCCGATGACTGCGCTCAACCCGGTCGTACCGGTCGGACGCCAGATCGATGAGGTGCTGCGCGCCCATACCGATCTCGACGCGAGGGCGCGGAAGAAGCGCATCCTCGACATGATGGAGCAGGTCCGCCTGCCGCAGGTCGAACGCATCTTCGCCTCCTACCCGCACCGCCTCTCCGGCGGCCAGCGCCAGCGCATCATGATCGCGATGGCGCTGGTGCTGGAGCCGAAGCTGCTCATTGCGGACGAGCCGACCACTGCGCTCGACGTGACGACGCAGAAGCAGATCCTGACCCTGATCCGCGACCTCCAGCGCGATCACGGCACCGCGGTTTTGTTCATCACCCACGACATGGGCGTGGTGGCCGAGATCGCCGACCGCGTCGCGGTGATGCGGCAGGGCCGGCTGGTCGAGACCGGCCCGCTCGAGACCATCCTGCGTAATCCGACCATGGAATACACCCGCAACCTGCTCGCCTCGGTGCCGAGCCTGGTGCCGCGGGCGGCGCGCGAGGAGACCAAGGAACCGATCGTGCTGGAGGCCAACGACCTCGGCAAGGTCTATCGCGAGCGGTCCTTCTTCGGCAAAGGCCGCGAGGTCGTCGCCGCCGATAAGGTCACCCTCACGCTTCGCAAGGGTCGCACGCTCGGCATCGTCGGCGAGAGCGGATCGGGCAAGTCGACGGTGGCGCGCTGCATCGTCCGCCTGATCGACCCAACCTCCGGCGGCGTGCGTCTTGCCGGCCGCGAGATCTCCGATCTGTCGCGCCGGTTACTGCAACCGCACCGGCAAAAAATCCAGATCGTGTTCCAGGATCCCTACCGCTCGCTCAACCCGCGCGTCACCGTCGGCGAGAGCATCGCCGAGGGGCCGATCAACTACGGCGTCGCGCGCGCCGATGCGATGAAGCGGGCGCGCGAGCTGCTCGAGCTGGTCGGTCTTCCGGCCGACGCGGTGTCGCGCTATCCGCATCAGTTTTCCGGCGGCCAGCGCCAGCGCATCGCCATTGCACGCGCCCTCGCGCTCGACCCTGACGTGCTGGTCGCGGACGAGGCGGTCTCCGCTCTCGACGTCTCCGTGCAGGCGCAGGTTCTGGAACTGCTCGGCGAGATCCAGAAGCGCCTCGGCATCGCCATCCTGTTCATTACCCACGATTTGCGCGTCGCAGCGCAAATCTGCGACGAGGTGGTGGTGATGCAGCACGGCCGCGTCGTCGAACAGGGCCCGGCAGGCGAGGTGCTGATGCATCCGAAGGAGGCCTACACCAGGGCACTGCTGGATGCGGCCCCCGGCCGCGGCTGGGATTTCGCGAATTTCCGTCCGGTGGCGGAAGGTGTTGCGGCGAGCGCGTAAGGTCTCGCCGCGCGACGGTGAAAGTGTGGAGGCGCCCTGCCTCCCCATCGTCGTCCCGGCGAAGGCCGGGACCCATACCGCGGAATCTATCGACTTGCGCACGGTGCGAGTCCCGGGTGACTAATCTTCGCCAAACTTCTCCCTGGGGTTATGGGTCCCCTGAGTTCACAAACGAAGTGCAACACTTCCAGCAGGGGGTGTTGCCATGGGGCGGACTTACGGACAGCTATCGTTGGACGACCGATGCGAGATTGCCAGACTTTCAGCCAATGGCAGCTCGATCCGGCAAATCGCGGCAGCTCTGGATCGCTCGCCATCAACGATCTCTCGGGAGCTGAAGCGCAACCGGGGCGTTCAGGTCGGCTACAAGCCAGGCTACGCCGAGCAACAGACGCGGGCGCGGCGCTGGAAAGGCTCTCGCCTCGAGCACGACGCCGGCCTGCGCGGCACGGTCTTGGCAGGCCTCAGCCGCGGCTGGTCCCCCGAGCAGGTCGCCGGCCGGCTCGCGCGCGAACGGGGGCGCAAGGTGATCTCTCACGAGAGCATCTATCGCTTCATCTATGCCCAGATCGCTCGAACCACGGACTTCGCCTGGCGGCGCTATCTGCCGCGCGGCAAGAGCAAGCGCGGCCGTCGTGGCAGGCGCGGCGGAAGCCCCGCAAGCTTCATCGAGGGCCGTGTTTCCTTGGATCAGCGCCCGATCGAGGCCGCCGATCGCAAGACCCACGGCCATTGGGAGGCCGACCTGATGATGTTCTCCAAATACGGTCAGGCGATCCTGGCCGTCCACGAGCGCACCTCCCGCCTCCTGGTCGGCGTCCGTCTCGAAAGCAAGCTCGCCTCCGGTGTCGCAGGCCACCTTGTGCGCCTGTTCAAAGCCCTGCCACGGCCGCTGCGGCGGACCGTCACCTTCGACAACGGCACCGAGTTCGCCGGTCACCTTTCCTTGCAGAGCCTCTTGATCAAGACCTTCTTCTGCGCCCCCCACGCGCCCTGGCAAAAGGGCGGTATCGAGAACGCCATCGGCCGGATGCGCCGCTTCATCCCGCGCAAGACCGACCTCGCAAAACTCCCAACCCGACGCCTCCGCCAGTCCATCGCCGCCTACAACAACACGCCGCGCAAATGTCTTGACTTCAGAACCCCGGCGGAGGCCTTCTCCCAACTGTTGCACTTCGAGTGTGAATCCACCTCCCGGCCTTCGCCGGGACGATACCGAGAGTGTGGCCGCATCTTTACGTCCAACTCCGATCGCATCCGCAGCATTCCCAAAACAGCTTGACCCCATGCGCTTTCGAATTGCTTCGCACCTTGCTCTCGCCGCAAGGCCGAGGCTAACGTCGCGCACTTTCAATTGGAATTAACTGATGACCCGTATCGCCGTCGGCGGCTTCCTGCACGAGACCAATACCTTCGCACCGACGAAGGCGACGTTTAAGGACTTCCAGCATGGCGGCGGCTGGCCGGCGATGACGCAAGGCGCCGACGTGCTGAAGGTGATGCGCCGCATCAATGTCGGCCTCGCCGGTTTCGTCGAGAGCGGCGAAGCCAACGGATGGGAACTCATTCCGACAATTGCGTGCGGCGCAAGCCCCTCGGCGCATGTCACCAAGGACGCATTCGAGCGCATCGTGAAGGTCATGGTCGATGGCATCAAAGCGGCCGGCCCGCTCGATGCGGTCTATCTCGACCTGCACGGCGCGATGGTGACCGAGCATCTCGACGACGGCGAAGGCGAGATCCTGGCGCGCGTGCGCCGCATCATCGGCAAGGATGTTCCGCTCGTCACGAGCCTCGACCTGCACGCCAACGTCACGCCCGAGATGGTCGAGCATGCGGACGCGCTGATTGCCTACCGCACCTATCCTCATGTCGACATGGCCGACACCGGCCGGGCCTCCGCAAGACATTTGGCGCGGCTCCTGGAGACAAAGCAGCGCTTTGCAAAGGCGTTCCGGCAATTGCCCTTCCTGATTCCGATCAGTTGGCAATGCACCAGCGACCAGCCCACCAAAGGCATCTATGAAAGGCTTGCGGCGCTCGAAAGCGAGGCCGTGCCAACGCTGTCCTTCGCGCCGGGCTTTCCTGCCGCCGACTTCCGCGATTGCGGGCCGAGCGTGTTCGCCTATGGCAGGACGCAAGATGACGCTGATCGCGCAGCGGACGCGATCGTCAAGCTGATCGAAAGCCACGAGGACGATTTCGACGGCAAGATCTATGCGCCAGACGAAGGCGTGCGCCATGCGATGGAACTCGCGAAGGGCGCGAGCAAGCCGATCATCATCGCCGACACCCAGGACAATCCAGGCGCCGGCGGCGATTCCGACACCACCGGCATGCTGCGCGCGCTGGTGCGCAACAAGGCGAGCGCTGCGACCGGCGTGATCTACGATCCGGAGTCGGCCAAAGCCGCACATGCAGCCGGCACTGGTGCGACCGTGACGCTCTCGCTCGGCGGCAGGTCGGGCATTCCCGGCGACGAGCCCTATCGCGAGACCTTTGTCGTCGAAAAGCTCTCGGACGGCCGCTTCATCGCACCCGGCCCCTATTACGGCGGCCGCGAGATGGAGATGGGTCCATCCGCCTGCCTTCGCATCGGCGAGGTCCGTGTGGTCGTGAGCTCGCACAAGGCGCAGCTCGCCGACCAGGCGATGTACCGCTACGTCGGCATCGAGCCGACCGAGCAGGCCATTCTCGTCAACAAGAGCTCCGTGCACTTCCGCGCCGATTTCGAGCCGATCGCGGCAAAACTCCTGATCTGCGCCGCACCGGGCGCGATGCCGGCGGACACGGCCTCCCTGCCCTGGACGAAGCTGCGCCCCGGCGTTCGCATCAAGCCCAACGGTCCCGTCTTCAATCCCCCTTCACGCTAACCGGACAGAACACATGCCCACGATCGACCGCATCGACGGCTATGCCGATGAACTCACCGCCGTCCGCCGCGACCTGCACGCTCATCCCGAGATCGGCTTCGAGGAGGTGCGCACCTCCGGCATCGTTGCCGACAAGCTGAAGAGCTGGGGCATCGAGGTGCATCGCGGGCTCGGCGGCACCGGCGTGATCGGCGTCATCAAGGGCAAGGGCTCGAGCAACAAGCGTATCGGCCTGCGCGCCGACATGGATGCGCTGCCGATGGAAGAGAACACCAATCTGAAATGGCGTTCGACCATTCCCGGCCGCTTCCACGGCTGCGGTCATGACGGCCACACCACCATGCTGCTCGGCACCGCGCGCTACCTCGCCGAGACCAGGAACTTCGACGGCACTGTGCATCTGATCTTCCAGCCGGCCGAGGAAGGCCTCGGCGGCGCCCGCGCCATGATCAAGGACGGGCTTTTCGAAAAATTCCCCTGCGACGAACTCTACGGCCTGCACAACGCGCCCGACCTCAATCTCGGCGAGATCGCGATCCTGCCGGGACCTGCGATGGCCGGCGCCGACTTCTTCGATCTCCGGATCAACGGCTATGGCGCGCATGGCGCGATGCCGGAGCGTTCGAAGGACGCCGTGGTGATCGCGACCACGCTGGCACAGGCGATCCAGACCATCGTCAGCCGTAACGTCGAGCCGCTCCAGGCCGCCGTCGTGTCCATCACCCAGATCCATGCGGGCTCGGCCTATAATGTTATTCCCGGCGAAGCGCATCTCTGCGGTACCGTGCGTGCGTTTTCCGACGAGGTTCGCGCGCTGATCCGCGAACGCATGCGCGCGATCTGCGCCGGCGTAGCTAGCGCGTTCCAGGTCGAGATCGAGGCCGACATCCGCGACACTTTTGGTGTGCTGGTCAACCAGGTCGAGCAGTCCAAGGTGGTCGAGGAGGTCGCGCGCACCGTCGTCGATCCCGCCAACGTCATCACCCGCACCCAGCCGAAGATGGGCAGCGAGGATTTTGCCGACATGCTGCAGACCATTCCCGGCGCCTATTTCTGGGTCGGCCACGATGGCTCGGTGCCGGTGCACAATCCCGGCTACGTGCTCGACGACAAGATCCTGCCGATCGGCGCCAGCATGTTCGCCCGCATCATCGAGACGCGCATGCCGGCAGGTGGCAATGCCTAAGCACAGCGCCGACGAGCCGGTCACCTCGCTGCACGATCTCTCGGCGGTCGACCTGATCGCGGGCTATCGCGCCAAACAGTTCTCGCCGAGCGAGGTGCTGGAGGACGTGCTCGAGCACGTCGCTGCGTGGGAGCCGCACCTCAAGGCGCTGTATGCGTTCGATCCCGACACCGCGCGCGGTGCGGCAAAGGCCTCGACCGCGCGCTGGACCGGCGGCGAGCCGGCCGGCGCGCTCGACGGCGTGCCGGTGACGATCAAGGATAACATCGCGACCAAGGGCGTGCCGGTGCCGCTGGGCGCAGCGAGCGTGAAGCTCGTGCCGGCCGAAAGGGACGCGCCGCCCGCAGCGCGGTTGCGCGACGCCGGCGCGGTCATTTTCGCAAAGACCACCATGCCCGATTACGGCATGCTCTCCTCCGGACTTTCCAGCTTCCATGCGCTCGCGCGCAATCCCTGGGACCTTTCGAAGAACCCCGGCGGCTCCAGCGCGGGCGCAGGCGCCGCCGCTGCCGCCGGCTACGGCCCGCTTCATCTCGGCACCGACATCGGCGGCTCCGTGCGCCTGCCCGCCGGCTGGTGCGGCCTCGTCGGCCTGAAGCCGAGCCTCGGCCGAGTGCCGATCGATCCGCCCTATGTCGGCCGCGTCGCCGGTCCCATGACCCGCACCGTCGACGATTGCGCCCTGATGATGAGCGTGATCTCAAAGCCCGACCGGCGCGACGGCATGAGCCTGCCCGCCGAGCCCCTCAATTGGAAGACGCTGGACAAGTCGCCGCGCAAGCTGCGCATCGGCTTGATGCTCGATCTCGGCGTTGGGCTGCCGCTGGAAAAGCCGGTGCGTGAAGTCGCGGTGAAGGCCGCCAAGGCGTTCGAATCCGTGGGCGCTGTTATCACCGAAGTCGATGGCATCCTGACCCGCGAGATGCTCGATGGCCTCGACAACTTTTGGCGCGCGCGGATGTGGGACGATCTGTCGAAGCTGACGCCCGCCGCGCAAGCAAAAGTACTACCCTACATCTTCAAATGGGGTGAGTCCGGCGCAAGCCTGTCGGGCGTCGAGGTGATCCGCGGCTTCAACCAGACCATGGCGATCCGCGCCGCCGCGGCAAAGCTGTTCTGCGAGCTCGACTACGTGATCTCGCCGACCGCGCCGAACGTGAACTTTCCGGCGGAGCTCGCATCGCCAACCAACGATCCGATGAAGCCGTTCGAGCACATCTGCTATACCGTGCCATGGAATATGTCGGAGAACCCTGCCGTCTCCATCAACGGCGGATTCGACGCCAAGGGTTTTCCGATCGGCGTGCAGATTGTCGGCCGCCGCTTCGACGACATCGGCGTACTCGGCCTGGCCAAGGCGTTCGAGGGCCTGCGTGGCGCACAACGGCCGTGGCCGAGTCCTCCGGCGAAATAGCATCTAGCGTCTCAGCACAAGCGCGGGCTCGACCCGCGCGCCATCCTTCTCAAAAAAGATGGATTGCCGGGTCAAGCCCGGTAATGACGGAATTGATTCAAGAATACCAAGAGAGGAAACACTCGATGGCGTATGAGACGATCAACTATGAGGTCGCCGAGCAGATTCTCACCATCACGCTGAACCGGCCCGACAAGCTCAACGCCTTTAACGCGCAGATGCAAGCCGAGCTGATCGACGCGTTCGACGCCGCCGACAAGGACGACGACATCCGCGCCATCATCGTCACCGGCGCCGGCCGCGGTTTCTGCGCGGGCGCCGATCTCTCCTCCGGCGCCAACACCTTCGATCGCGATGCGCGGCGCGGGCCGGTGAAGCGGTTTGCCGACGGCAAGGTCGACTACAGCGATCCGCAGGTGCGCGACGGCGGCGGCCAGGTGACGCTGCGCATCTTCAAGTGCCTGAAGCCGGTGATCGCCGCGGTGAACGGCCCTGCGGTCGGCATCGGCGTCACCATGCAGCTTGCGATGGATATCCGCATTGCGTCAGAGGCCGCGCGGTTCGGCTTCGTGTTCTCCCAGCGCGGCATCGTGCCGGAGGCCGCCTCGAGCTGGTTCCTGCCGCGCATCGTCGGTATCTCGCAGGCGCTGGAATGGTGCTATTCGGGCCGCGTCTTCCCGGCGCAGGAAGCGCTCGCCGGACGTCTCGTCAGCAAGGTCGTGCCGCCGGACGACCTCTTGCCGACCGCGCGTGCGCTTGCCAAGGAATTCGCTGCCAAGACCGCGCCGGTCTCGGTGGCGCTGATCCGCCAGATGATGTGGCGCATGATGGGCGCGGACGATCCGATGGAAGCCCACAAGGTCGACAGCCGCGGCATCTATGCCCGCGGCCGCTCCGACGACGTCAGGGAAGGCGTGGTGTCGTTCCTGGAGAAGCGCCCCGCGCAGTTCAAGAACAAGGTGTCGACCGATATGCCGGACTATTTCCCGTGGTGGACGGAGCGGGAGTATAAATAGCTCTCTCGCAGGGTGGGTTCACGACTTTGTCCGCCGAAGCTCGAAGAGCGAAGGCGGAAGCGTGACCCACCACATTGCGATCCAAACGTCCGGAGAAGCGCTGTACGCCTTCGGCCGGCCACTCGACAGCGCTACGCTGCCTTAATGCCGCGGATGAACGTCTCGACAAACCGGCGCATGTTCTCCGACTGACGCGTCAGCTCTTCCGAGGCGTCAAACACCTCGCTCGCGGCCGTGCTGGATTCGTTCGATGCGACCCTGACTCCCCGGATGCTTGCCGAGATCTCGCCGGTGCCTCGCGCGGCCTCCTGAACGTTGCGCGCAATCTCCCGCGTGGCGGCATCCTGCTCGACAACCGCAGCCGCTATCGAAGAGGCAATCTCGTTGATCTCCTCGATCGTGACCGTAATGTCGTGGATTGCGGCGACCGACTCCCCGGAGGTCGTCTGGATCGCCTCGATCTGGCCGCGAATATCGTCGGTTGCCTTTGCGGTCTGTTCGGCGAGACTCTTCACTTCGCCCGCAACGACGGCAAATCCCCTGCCAGCCTGTCCCGCCCGAGCCGCCTCGATCGCCGCGTTCAGCGCCAGCAAGTTCGTCTGCCTCGCGATCTCATTGATCAGCCTGAGCACGTCGCCGACTGCTTGCGCGGCGGATGAAAGACCTTGCACGGTCTCGTTGGTCCGGCGGCTTTCGACGGCGGCCTTTTGGGCGATCTGCGCCGATTGCGTCACCTGCCGTCCGATTTCGGTGACTGAGTTCGACAGCTCCTCGGTCGCCGCAGCGACAGTCTGCATGTTGACGGAAGCAACCTCCGTCGCCCCGGCCACGCTCGCAGCTTCGTCGCTGGTCTGACCGGCCGACTTGTTCATTCGGGCTGCCGTGGCTTCGAGCTGCGAGGAGGCGGATATGACCGTCTCGATTACCTCGGCGATATCGACGTTGAATCGCTCGGTGAGTTGGTCGATGCGGGTTGCGCGGGCCGTGCGCTGCGCGGTCGCTTCGCGCTCCCTCGCGTTGAGCTCGACGGTGCGAATCAGGTTTTCCTTGAAGAATTGAACGGCGCGCGCCATCGCGCCGATCTCGTCGCTCCGATCTGTTGCATCGACCTGCCGGTCGAACTCGCCGCCGGCCAGGCGCGTCATGGTGTCGGCAAGCTGGCCGATCGGAACCGTGATGCTCCGCGCCATCATCGCGACCGCCACCAAGCTCGCCAGCAGTACAAGTACGGTCAGACCGATCACCAGACCAAGGCTCACAGTAGCTTCAGCCTCCTTCTTCGCCATCAGGCCGGCGAGCTGCGTCACCAGGCCATCCTCGACCTTCTTCATGAGGTCAATTCGAACCGTCGCCGCATCAAACCATGATTTACTGTCGAGCCCGCCGAAATCTCCCGCAAGTCCGCCCTTTTCGACGACCCTGCGCATGCCTTCGAACTTGTCGATTGCAGGTCCCGACAGTTGCGAACCGACGAGCTCCTTGGCCTGCGACGAGGCGACTGCGCGAAAGGAAGTCAAGAAACTGTCCTGCGCCGCCGCAAGGCCGATCGCCCGGATATAGGCCTGCGGCTCGAAACGGCCCGCCGCAATCGCGCCGGCCACGGTGGCACGTTCCTGACCGGCACGTTCCTTGGCTTCCACCAGATTGGCATGCGCTGCAATCGACCGCGAAACATCGTCGTCGGTGGCGAGCTTCGAAATGCCCGACATCACGGTAATCACACGGGCAATGATATCGGTCAGATGGCCAACTGCCACGACCGGAGCAACCACCTGGTTATCGATCTGCTCCCGCAACGAATCGAGGCGGCCGACGCCCTCCGTCGCCGTCCGGCTTGCGGACGCAAGTGGGCCGCTTCTTTCGCGGTCAAGATCGGCGAGCGCGCCGAGCGCTATGGACCTCTCGGCATCACTGCGCCCACGCTGCTGGAGGAGCTCTGCGCCCAGTTGCCTGCCCTTGCTGCTTAGAAAGGTCGACGACAGGCCGCGCTCGCGCTGGAGCTCATGGACGAAGCGGCTCAGCTTGCCGACGGCGTCCACGGCCGGCCGCATGTCGGCCATTTCCGAGCGCGCGGACCATTTGACGGAGATTTCGTAGAGTGCGAGCGCGGCAAGCGCCGCGAGAGGCAGCAGCGCGGCCAAGGCTATGCGATGAAGAATTCTTGCGTTCTTTAACATCAATCGAGTTCGCGTTTGCGAGCTCGTAATAGGATAGGACTGGTAAAGAAAGCACTTGATGCGCGTGAGCAAAAGATGGGCGACGCCTGCTCACGGATGCGGCACCCAAGTCAATCCATCACCAGCGCGACGCGGCCGATCGCCTTGCGGTCGAGCAGCAATCGCATCGCCTTCGCGTAGTCCTCCAAAGGCAGGCGGTGCGAGACGTTGGGGCGGAGCTTGCCCTCCTCCGCCCACTTGAGCAGCGCCTTCAGCCGAACCTCACCCAGCGCCGGATTCTTGCGCACGGCCTCGCCGGCGCGCACGCCAAGCACGCTCGCGCCCTTGATCAACAGGAGATTGGTCTTCGCCGAGCCGATGCCGCCGGTGAAGCCGATCACCAGAAGCCGCGCACCCCACGCGATGCAACGCATCGAATTTTCGAACACTTCGCCGCCGACGGGATCGAAGACGACGTCCACGCCACGGCCGTCAGTGATGCGTTTGACGGCATCGCGGAACGGCTCGCGGTCGTAGCGGATGAGATGATCCGCGCCCCGCGCCTTGGCGATCGCGAGCTTTTCGTCGCTGGACGCCGTCGCAATCACGGTGGCGCCCAAAAGCTTGCCGATTTCGACAGCGGCAAGGCCGACGCCGCCGCCGGCGCCATGCACCAGCAGCACCTCGCCTGGCTCGACCCTGCCGCGATCGATCAATGCGTGATAGGCGGTGCCGTGACCGGCGAGATAAGTCGCGGCTTCCGCATAGTCGAATGTCGACGGCTTTGGGGTGAGCTGCGCGGGCGTCACGATCGCTTCATCCGTGAAGGCGCCGTGGCGCATCTTGACGATGACCTTGTCGCCAACGGCGACGCCGCTCACCTCCGCCCCAAACTCGGTCACGTCGCCTGCGGCTTCCATCCCCGGTGTGAACGGCAGTTCCGGCTTGAGCTGATACTCGCCAGCGGCCATCAGCACGTCGGGAAAATTCAGTCCGGCAGCGCGGATTGTGACGCGCACCTCGCCTGGCTTCAGCGGCCGCGACGGACATTCCTCCAGCCGCAACGTCTCGGGCGCGCCGAGTTGGCGACAGACGACAGCCCGCACCATCAGGCCGCGCTCGCCTTGCGGCGCAGCAGCGCCTCGCGGATCAAGGGCAGCCGATCGTTGCCGAAATACATGTCGGTCTTGTCGACGAAGATCGTCGGCGAGCCGAAGCCGCCGCGGGCCACGACCTCTTCCGTATTGGCCTTGAGCTGGTCCTTGATCCCTTGCTCCGAGATGCCGGCCAAGAACTTCTGCTCATCGAGACCGATCTTCCTGCAGATGCCGGCGAGCACCGCGTCCTGCGAGATGTCCTTGTCCTCGCCCCAATAGGCCTCGAACACGGCGGTCGCGAACGGTACCACGTCCTTACCAACCCAGATGCAGCCGCGCATTGCCTTCACGCTGTTCACGGGAAACACCGTCGGCGGCATCTTGATCGCGAGCCCAGCCGCGCGCGCCCAGTCGCCGAGGTCCTTCAGCATGTAGCGCGCCTTCAGCGGCACCGGCTTTTCTCGTTGTGCGTAGACGCTCGGGTTGACCGTGTTGAAGATGCCGCCGACCAGGATCGGCCGCCAGGTGATCTCGGCACCGAGTTCTTTCGCGAGCGGCTGGACGTTGTGGAAGGCGAGATAGGTCCAGGGGCTGGAACAGTCGAAGAAGAACTCGATCATGGCGTTTCCTTGTTGCGTTGTTGGTTTTGTTCGTCGCACTGCCCCGTACTCCGTGGGGGCTGGTTCCAGCCGCTCGGCGTCGGCGCGAGTAGAGATCGATCATCGCCTTCCCTATGGACGCCGCCGGTTACTAGGCGACTTTTGTTGTTCTGTACCTCGACGTTAAGACATGGCAGGAAGGGGCGCAACACAACCCGCCGGGAGGGCCGCCATGCTGTTTCCAACCACGATCGCCGGCTCCTTGCCGAAGCCGGAATGGCTCGCCGAGCCCAACATGCTCTGGGCGCCCTGGAAGTCGAAGGGCGACGAGCTTGCACGCGCCAAGCGCGACGCGACGATGCTCGCGGTAAAAGTTCAGGAGGACGCCGGCATCGACATCGTCACCGAGGGCGAGCAGGCCCGGCAGCATTTCGTGCACGGCTTTCTGGAGAAGATCGACGGCATCGACTTCGCCCACAAGGTCGAGATGGGCATCCGCAAGGATCGCTACAAGGCGATGGTGCCGCAGGTGGTCGCACAGCTCAGGCTCAAGGGCCGCGTCCACGCCGACGAAGCGCGCGTCGCGCGCACGCATACCAAGAGAAAGCTCAAGTTCACCCTGCCCGGGCCGATGACCATCATCGACACCATCGCCGACCGCTATTACGGCGACCGGGTCAAGATGGCCTTTGCCTTCGCCGAGCTGCTGAACGAGGAAGCCAAAGCGCTGCAGGCTGACGGCGTCGATCTCGTGCAGTTCGACGAGCCCGCCTTCAACGTCTACATGGACGAGGTCAATGACTGGGGCATCAAGGCGCTGGAGCGCGCCGCGCAGGGGCTGACCTGCGCCACCGCCGTGCATATCTGCTACGGTTATGGCATCAAGGCCAACACCGACTGGAAGGAGACGCTCGGCAGCCAGTGGCGGCAGTATGAGCAGATCTTTCCGGCGATCGATGCGAGTTCGATCCAGCAGGTCGCGATCGAGTGCCGCAATTCGAAGGTGCCGCTCGACCTGCTTACGCTGCTCAAGAACAAGATCGTGCAGGCCGGTGTGATCGATGTCGCGAGCGATACGGTCGAGACGGCTGAGGACGTCGTGCAGGTGATCGACGCGGTGTCGAAATTCGTGCCCAAGGACAACATCATCGCGACCACCAATTGCGGCATGGCGCCGATGCGACGGGAGATCGCGGAGGCCAAGCTGATGGCGCTCGGCGCCGGTGCCGCGCTGGCGCGCGAAACATTGCGATGATGGCGGCGCTGCTTCGGATTGCATGTAGCCTCGCGCTGCTAGTGGCGGCTGCGCTGCCGGCGCACGCGGAGGATCGCTCCGTGCTTCTCAGTTGCAAGGCAATGGTCGAGCGCACGTCCAAGGATTCGAATGCCGCGAGCGAAGCTGAGCTCGCCCGCTGCCGCCAAGTGATCCGTGAATGGGCCCTGCGCGATGCGCGGATGACGGTCGACGAGCAAGGGCGGCCGCTGAAGTAACAGGTATCGCCACGAGCACATTGCGCCCTCTCGAGGGAGAGCTGGAGAGCGGGGTAGCCTCGAACTCCGCTCTCGCTTGGGGCTACCCCCCTCCCTGGCCCTTCCCCGCAAGGGGGGAGGGAACGGACTGTGCACTCGGATGCAGCGTAACTTCATAACCAGCATTCAACGCGCGCAGCGTCGATGGCGGCGTCAGCAGCATCGGCTGAATCAGCTCGCGCGTCCCGGCGACGTAGCCCGCCGGTGACCATAACAGTGCCCTGCCCTGCGTCACCAGAAAACTCTCTTCGCCCTGCTGCACCATCGCGCCGTCAGGCAATTGTTCGAGCGGCATCAACAGCGCGTGCAGCCGCTTCCTGCCGCGATCGAGCCGCTCGTGGTGCAGCACCGTATCGATGTCGTGCATGCGCACATTGTGCACACGATTGCCTTTCTCCCACGCCGCGCGAAACCGATTGGCATCGTCGCGACGGCAATAGAAGCAGGGACGGTGTCCGGCGGCGAGCGCAGTTGCCTCGTCGAGGAAAAACAGCTCGGTCCAGCTTTGCGTCGCCATCACCTCGCGGCGGTGCCCGCGGAATTCGCACGTGCAGGTCAGCCAGGCCGGCGTCGACCAGCGCTTCTTGAGGAGCGTCTTCGTCGCGGGATCATGGATGATGCCGCGATTGCCGGTGAACAGGCCGCGGTGCGGAGTGGCGATGATCTCGCCGGTCGGCGTGACGCGATTTTGCAGGGGGCGAGTAGCAAATAGCGAATGGCGAGTGGACGAGCTGCTATTCGCCATTCGCTACTCATCACGCCGCGCCGTCGCGCAGCGGCGGGTGGTAGGAGAGCGCGGTGTCCCAGGGGAAGAAGATCCAGGTGTCCTGGGAGACTTCGGTGATGAAAGTGTCGACCAGCGGACGTCCCTTGGGCTTGGCGTAGACGGTGGCGAAATGCGCGTCAGGCAGCATCTCGCGCACCAGCCTGCCGGTCTTGCCGGTGTCGACGAGGTCGTCGACGATCAGCAGGCCCTTGCCGGTGCCGCCGCCGAGCTTCATCGCCGCTTCGGAAATGCCCTTGAGGACCTGCAGGTCGCCCTGCTTGGTGTGGTCGTAGCTCGCGATGCAGACCGTATCGATGACGCGCACCCCGAGCTCGCGCGCGACGATCGCGGCCGGCACCAGGCCGCCGCGGGTGATCGCGATCACCGCGTGGAATGGACCGACCTCGTTGAGCCGCCAGGTCAGTGCCCGGCAATCTCGGTGGAACTGATCCCACGAGACCGGGAAGGCCTTCTGCGCGCTCAGTTCCGGTGCTTCACCAGCCATTGTCGTCTCCTGCCATTCGTCGTCCGGCAGCTAGCTGCTAGCGGGTGATGTTCAATCCCGCCAGCATTTCCTTCACTGCGGCCATCGCGGCCGCGAGCTTCTCCGGATCGCGCGAGCGCACCACCAGATTGGTGTTCGGCTTCTGCTCTTCGTCCATGAACGGATAGCTGCCGATGATCGTGTCCGGATGGGCCGTGGCAATCGCCCGCAGCGGGCTGCCGATGTCGCCCTCCCGCGCATTGGCGCGGACCGAATCGGAGAGCATGCGGACGCCCGATTTCAGCTTGGGCGAGACGATATCCATCATCGCCTGCATGATCGAGGGCACCCCCGCCATCACGATGACATTGCCGATCTTGAAGCCGGGGGCGAGGATGGTCGCGCTCTGGATCAGCTCGGCGCCATCCGGGATGCGGGCCATGCGCAGCCGGGCCTCGTTGAGGTCCTGCTCGCTCCAGCGCTCGCGGAAACGGGCGACGACCTCCGGATGGTGATCGATGCCGACACCGAATGCCTTGGCGACGCTATCGGCGGTGATGTCGTCATGAGTCGGCCCGATGCCGCCGGTGGTGAAGACGTAGGTGTAGCGTTGCCGCAGTGCGTTCAACGCGGCGATGATGTCGTCCTCGTCGTCGGCAACAACCCGGACCTCCTTCAGGTCGATGCCGATATTAGTCAGGTATTCGGCGATGAAGCCGATATTCTTGTCCTTGGTCCGGCCGGACAGGATTTCATCCCCGATGACCAGTATGCCCGCCGTGACGATTTCGCTCATAACTTAAGTCCCTCACCTGTCGCGCCGACTTTGCCGAGGTAACGCGTTGAAGTCACGCGCTTTTGCTGCCGAAATAAGCAGTCCTCAGCCATTTTTTCAGGCAAGCCCCCGGTCGTCCCCGGCAAATGCCTTCAGTCCATGCTTATCGCGCTGGCCCGGCCCTTGCTACCACCCAGGGAAGTCATGCACTCTCTGATGCATGGCCACAGGACGTTGCGGTCTTCACCAAGGCCTACGCGACCTGTCCAATGGCGCAATGCCTGGGGAGAACAGTCGGGATCTATGGCAGTCGCGTTTGATGAAATGAATATCCCCGGCGGGGAGCTTCGCCCCGCCTATCAGGAGCTGGCACGCTGGCTCAAGGAGACGCCTCCCGAGGCGCTCGAATATCGCCGCCAGGAGGCCGAGCTCCTGTTCCGCCGCATCGGCATCACCTTCGCGGTCTATGGCGAGGCCGAGTCCACCGAACGCCTGATCCCGTTCGACGTGATCCCGCGGATCATGTCGGGCAAGGAATGGGCGCTGCTGGAAAAGGGCCTGAAGCAGCGCGTGCGTGCGCTCAACATGTTCCTGCGCGACATCTATCACGGCCGCGACATCCTGCGCGCCGAGATCGTGCCCGATGATCTGATCTTCCAGAACCCGGTGTTCCGTCCCGAGATGAACGGCCAGCATGTGCCGCACGACGTCTACGTGCACATCGCCGGCATCGACATCGTCCGGGTCGACGCCAACGACTTCATCGTGCTGGAGGACAATGCGCGCACGCCGTCGGGCGTGTCCTACATGCTGGAAAACCGCGAGATCATGATGCGGCTGTTTCCGGACCTGTTCGCCCGCCACAGGGTAGCGCCGGTCGAGCGCTATCCGGACGAACTGCTCGCCGCGCTGCGCTCGGTCGCGCCGCACGGCGCATCGAGCGAGCCGACGGTGGCGCTGCTCACCCCCGGCGTGTACAATTCGGCTTACTACGAGCACTCCTTCCTCGCCGACAAGCTCGGCATCGAGCTCGTCGAAGGCCGCGACCTCATCGTCAAGAACAACGAAGTGTTCATGCGGACGACCGAGGGGCTGAAGCGTGTCGACGTGATCTATCGCCGCGTCGACGACGACTTCCTCGATCCCCTCACCTTCCGCCCCGACTCCGTGCTCGGGGTGCCGGGACTGATGTCGGCCTATGCGGCCGGCAACATCACGCTGGCGAATGCCGTCGGCACCGGCATTGCCGACGACAAAGCGATCTACTCCTACATGCCGGATATCGTGAAATTCTATCTCGGCGAGGAGCCGATCCTGAAGAACGTGCCGACCTGGCGCTGCCGCGAGCCGAAGGACCTCGCCTATGTGCTCGACAATCTCAGCGAGCTCGTGGTGAAGGAGGTGCACGGCTCCGGCGGCTACGGCATGCTGATCGGGCCGGCGGCGACGAAGGCGACGATCGAAGCCTTCCGCGAGAAGCTCAAGCGCGAGCCGGAAGGTTTCATCGCCCAGCCGACGCTGGCGCTCTCGACCTGCCCGACCTGCACGGCGTCAGGCCTCGCGCCGCGCCATGTCGACCTGCGCCCCTTCGTGCTGACCGGCAGCAAGCACACCACCATCGTGCCCGGCGGCCTCACCCGCGTCGCGCTGAAGGAAGGCTCGCTGGTGGTGAATTCGAGCCAGGGCGGCGGCACCAAGGACACCTGGATTCTGGACGAGTAGAGAGATGCTGTCGCGTACCGCCGAAAACCTCTACTGGCTCGCCCGCTACGTCGAACGGGCCGAATATCTCGCGCGCACCATCGATGCGACGCTGCGCGTCACCGCACTTCCCGCCGCCTATATCGGCAAGACCAATGAATGGGACTCGGCGCTGCTCACCGCCGGCGTCGCCGCGAGCTTCTATCAGCAATATCAGGAAGCCAACGAAACCAACGTCGTCGACTATCTCTCCTTCTCGCCGGACAATCCGTCCTCGATCAGGAACTGCATCGAGGCGGCGCGGCTGAACTCGCGCTCGGTGCGCACGGCGCTCACCAGCGAGATGTGGGATACCATCAACTCGGCCTGGATCGAGCTCCAGGCGGTCTGGAGCAAGGGCACCTCCACGCGCGAGGAGCTGGCAAAGTTCCTGCGCTTCGTGCAGGAGACGTCCCTGCGCTTCGACGGCTCCGCCTACCGGACCATGCTGCGCAACGACGCCTACTGGTTCTCGCGGATGGGCGTGCATCTCGAGCGCGCCGACAACACCGCGCGCATTCTCGACGTGAAGTACCACGTGCTGCTGCCCGAGGAGGAGCATGTCGGCGGCCCGCTCGATTTCTATCAGTGGAGCTCGATCCTGCGCTCGGTCTCGGCACTCACCGCCTATCACTGGGTCTACCGCGAGACGCTGAAACCCTGGCTGATCGCCGATCTGCTCATCCTCAACGATACGCTGCCGCGCTCGCTTGCGAGCTGCTACGGCAATCTCGTCCGCAACCTCGACCAGGTCGGCGTCGCCTATGGCCGCCAGGGCCCGGCCCAGCGCCACGCCCGCGGCATCCGCAACCGGCTGGAGCACTCCAACATGAACGACATCTTCCAGCATGGCGTGCATGAATTCATTCAGGAATTCATCGCGGACAATTCCAGGCTGGGCGAAATCATCACGAGGCAGTATTTGATCTGATACATGCCGTCATTCCGGGGCGCGCGAAGCGCGAACCCGGAACGACGACACAAGACTATGGTCCACCATGCGCCTGCGAATCCAGCACACCACGACCTATCGCTACGAACCGCCGGCGACGAGCGTGATCCAGGTCCTGCGCATGACGCCCGGCAGCCACGACGGGCAATATGTGGCGGAATGGCAGATCGACGTCTCGGCCGACACCAAGCTCGACACCCACGAGGATGCGTTCGGCAACGTCACCCATGTCCTGTCCTGCGGACCCGTCGGCGATATCAAGATCAGCGCCGAGGGCCTGATCGAGACCCACGACACCGGCGGCGTGCTGCGCGGCACCGACGAACGCTTTCCGCCCGGCATGTTCCTGCGGACGACGCAGCTCACCGAGGTCAATCCGGCGATGGCCGCGGTCGCGCGGCAGTTGCGCGCGGAGGCCGAGAGCGACACGCTCGGCTTCCTGCACACGCTGATGACGCAGATCAGCGAGCACATGACCTTCGACGAGGACCCGACCAACAGCGGCACCTCGGCAGCGGAGGCATTCACGCTCAAGCGCGGCGTCTGCCAGGACTACGCGCATATCTTCATCGCCTGCGCCCGCACCGGCGGCGTGCCGGCGCGCTTCGTCTCCGGCCACTTCCTGCGCGCCGACGGCACCATCCACCAGAATGCCGGCCACGCCTGGGCGGAAGCGTACGTAGCCGATCTCGGCTGGATCGGCTTCGATCCCGCCAACTGCATCTGCTCGACGGACGCCCATGTCCGCGTCGCGATCGGGCTCGACTATCTCGGCGCGGCGCCCGTGCGCGGCACCCGTTATGGCGGCGGCATCGAGACGCTGACCGTGGCGGTCAAGGTCGAGCAGGCCGGCCGCGGCGGCCAGTCCCAATCGCAATGGCAGGGGTGACGCGTGCCGCGCGCACGCCCTCATCCTGAGGAGGCGCGGCAGCGCCGTCTCGAAGGATGGGCCGCGGGCTAGATCGGGGCCTTCATGGTTCGAGACACGTGCTGCGCACGCTCCTCTCCATGAGGGGTGAGAGCGGACGCCTCCCAGCCGCCTACGGCCTTCATCTACCGCAAGGTTTCAACCCAGCGCCCGCGGGAATTGGGGTTGGAGCGGCCTTTGAAATTGGCTAGTAATTCCGCGCAAACGCGTTCGGGGACGGAAATGACCTATTGTTGCGGAATCCTGGTTCGGGACGGGCTCGTCATGATTGCCGACACCCGCACCAATGCCGGCCTCGACAACGTCTCGACCTTCCGCAAGCTCCACATCTTCTCCAAGCCCGGCGAGCGCATCATGGCGATTGCCAGCGCCGGCAACCTCGCCATCAGCCAGTCGGTGCTGTCGACCCTGACCGAAGGCCTGGAAGACCCCGACACGGGCGAGGTCGAGACGCTGATGAATGCGCCGACCATGTTCCAGGCCGCCCAGCGGATTGGCCGCGCGATCCGCGCCGTGCACGCCACGGAAGGACCGGCACTGAAATCCGAGGACGTCTCGTTCGACGTCTCCTTCCTGTTCGGCGGCCAGATCAAGGGCGCGCGCATGCGCCTGTTCATGGTCTACACCGCCGGCAACTTCATCGAATGCACCACCGACACGCCGTATTTGCAGATCGGCGAGCACAAATACGGCAAGCCGGTGCTCGACCGCGCCATGCACTACGACGTCGAGCTCTACGAGGCGCTGAAGACCGGCCTGATCTCGATGGACTCCACCATGCGCTCCAATCTCGGCGTCGGCCTTCCGATCGACGTGCTGGTGGTGCGCGCGGATGCCTGCGATGCCGACCTCAATCACCGCATCGAGGCGGGCGAGCCCTATTTCCACGACCTGCGTTCGCGCTGGTCCGCGGCGCTGCGCGCGGCGCACCAGAACATCCCGCGCCCGCCCTACAAGAACGAAAAAGAACCCAAAACCTGACACCAGAGAAAAGGCAGGAAACAATGAGTGAAGCAAAGAAGATCGCAGTGGTGACCGGCGCCGGCACTGGTGTCGGACGTGCGGCGGCGCTGGCGCTGATGAACGCGGGCTTCACCGTGGTGCTCACCGGACGCCGGCTCGACATGCTCGAGGAGACGGCGAAGCTTGGTCCGGCCGGCAAGAGCCTTTGCGTTACCGCCGACATGACCAAACCCGACTCGATCGCCGCGCTGTTCGCCAAGGTGAGCCAGACCTATGGCCGGCTCGACGTGCTCTTCAACAATGCCGGCATGGGCGCACCGGCCGTGAATTTCGAGGACCTCAGCCTCGAACAGTGGCAGGCGGTGGTGAACACCAACCTCACCGGCCCGTTCCTGTGCACACAGCACGCCTTCCGCATCATGAAGGACCAGACCCCGCGCGGCGGCCGCATCATCAACAACGGCTCGATCTCGGCGCACGCGCCACGGCCGTTCTCGGCAGCCTACACCTCGACCAAGCACGCCATCACGGGCCTCACCAGGGCGAGCAATCTCGACGGCCGCATGTACGATATCGCGGTCGGCCAGGTCGACATCGGCAATGCCGCTACCCCCATGACCGATCGCATGGTCAACGGCCCCGGCGTGCTGCAGCCGGACGGCACGACGAAGCACGAGCCCCGCATGGACGCCAAGGCGGTCGGCGATGCCGTCGCCTACATGGCCGGCCTGCCGCTCGATGCCAACGTCCTGTTCATGACGGTGATGGCGACCAAGATGCCGTTCGTGGGACGGGGCTAAAGGTCTCTCCTCTCCCTCTCCTCGTTCTTACGGGGAGAGGGCTGGCACTCTGCGCCCCACTCAAAAACTGAAAAACAACCCCATGCACAGTAGACGTCAAGGGGGTTGTGGCTGCTGCCGGCGAGCGGGGTGAAGTCAAGCAAACCCACGCGCCACCTTCACAATCGTCATTGCGAGCGCAGCGAAGCAATCCGGACTGTCCCCGCGGAAAGATTCTGGATTGCTTCGCTTCGCTCGCAATGACGGGGGGGAGAGGTGTCCCCTACTCCAGCCGCTCCACCTGCCGCAGGCTTGGAAACAGCTTCATCCACAAGAGCGCAACCGCGATGGTGCAGACGCCGCCGAGCACGGCGGCCGGCATGGCGCCAAACAGCGCGGCCGTCAGCCCGCTCTCGAACTGGCCGAGCTGGTTCGAGGCGTTGATGAAGAGGAAGTTCACTGCACCGACGCGGCCGCGCATCTCGTCGGGCGTCGCCAACTGCACCAGCGAGAAGCGGATCACGACGCTGATCGTGTCGGCCGCGCCGAGAATCGCAAGCGACACCACCGACAGCCACATCCAGGACGACAGCGCGAACACGACGGTGGCGATGCCGAACACGATCACGGCCTGGAACATGCGCAGGCCGACATGCCGCGAGATGGCATGACGCGCCAGCACCATGGTCATGACCAGCGCGCCGACGGCCGGCGCCGCACGCAAGACGCCGAGCCCGACCGGGCCGGTCTGCAGGATGTCGCGGGCATAGATCGGCAGCAGCGCGGTGACGCCGCCGAATAGCACGGCGAACAGGTCAAGCGAGATGGTGCCGAGGATCGCCGGATTGCCGCGGATGAAACGGACGCCAGCAAAGATGTTGTCCGCGCCCATATCCTTGGCGACCGCCTGCGGGCGCGGCCGGATGAAGCCGGTCAGGATCATCCCGAAAATCCAGAACAGCACCATCACGGCATAGGCCAGATGCGGCGCGATCGCATAGGCGAAGCCGCCGAGCGCGGGACCCGTGATGGTCGCGACCTGCGCCGCGCCGCTCGAGATCGCGGTTGCGCGCTGGAGCGACCCCTGCGGCGCGATCAGCGGCAGCAGGGCCGCAGTGGTCGGGCTCTCGAAGGCGCCGGCGATGCCGAGCACGAAGGTGGCGACGAAGATCTGCACCTCGCCGACCGCACCGAGATAGGTGCTGATGGCGAGATAGAGCGCCGTCGCCGCTTCAACGAGCTGGCAGAGCTGGACGACGCGCTTGCGCTCGTAGCGATCGGCGGCGTGGCCGGCGACGAACACCAGGAGCGCCGTGGGCAGGAACTGCACGAGCCCGACCATGCCGAGGTCGAACGCCGAGCCGGTGAGATCGTAGATCTGCCAGCCGATCGCGACCGCCGCGATCTGGCTGGAAAAGCGCGACAGGCTGCGCGAGAGCAGGAAGAACAGGAAGGCGCGGTGGGAGAACAGCACGCGGGCACTGACCGGCGGATTCGCTGACACCGGCCGCTCTTCGCTTAGCTCTTCACTCAGCCCTTCACTTAGCTCTTGGCTCACCTTCTGGACCATCCGCCCGATATTGACAGGCTCCGCGTGGCCGACGCAGGCGTGCTTGTCAACAGCGGGCGGCCGCGCCCATGTTCCGGCATTGCCTTTGCAATGCACGCGCGGCCATAATCATTGGGGGTTTGGGAACATCATGCTGCGGCTGCAATCGGCACTCGGCATTTTCGCATTGCTGCTGATCGCCTGGGCGCTCGGCGAAAACCGACGCGCGGTCTCAACGCGCCAGGCGGCGATCGGGCTCGTCGTCACCTTCGTGACCGCGGTCGTCCTGTTGAAGCTGCCGGTCGTGGCGCATGCCTTCGGCGCCATCAACGACGCGGTCGGCGCCATCTCATCGGCTTCGCGCGCCGGCTCGTCCTTCGTGTTCGGCTATGTCGGCGGCGGCACCCCGCCCTTCGACGTCAAGGTGCCCGGAGCCGATTTCATCCTGGCGTTCCAGGCGCTGCCGATCGTGCTGGTCATGAGCGTGCTGACGACGCTCTTGTTCTATTGGCGGGTGCTGCCGCCGATCGTGCGCGGCATGGCGTGGCTGCTCGAACGCACGCTCGGCGTCGGCGGCGCGGTCGGGCTGTCGACCGCCGCCAACATCTTCCTCGGCATGGTCGAGGCGCCGCTGTTCGTGCGGCCGTATCTGGCGCAGATGACGCGCAGCGAATTATTCCTGGTGATGACCGGCGGCATGGCCGGCATCGCCGGCACGGTGCTGGTGCTCTATGCGACGCTGCTGGCGCCGCTGATCCCCGATGCTGCGGCACATTTCGTCATCGCCTCGGTGCTGGGCGCGCCGGCCGCGATCCTCGTCAGCCTGATCATGGTGCCGGAGACCAGCGACAAACGCACCGGCGGCGCGCTGGAGGATCCCGAGATGGAGGTCTCCAGCACGATGGACGCCATCGTGAAGGGCACGAGCGCGGGCCTCGAGCTGCTGCTTAACATCGTCGCCATGCTGCTGGTGCTGGTGGCGCTGGTCTATCTCGTCAACGCCACCCTCGGCCTGCTGCCGAACGTTGGCGGCGCCGCGATCTCGCTGCAACGCCTGCTCGGGCTCGTGATGGCGCCGGTGTGCTGGCTGATGGGCTTGCCATGGGATCAGGCCGTCACGGCCGGCAGTCTGATGGGCACAAAGACCGTGCTCAACGAACTGATCGCCTATGTCGATCTGTCGAAACTTGCGCCGGACGCGCTCGACGCACGCTCGCGCCTGATCATGCTCTACGCGATGTGTGGCTTTGCGAATTTCGCCAGCCTCGGCATCATGATCGGCGGCCTCGGTGTGATGGCGCCGGAGCGGCGCGAGGAGATCAATGCGCTCGGGCTGAAGTCGATCGTATCGGGGACGCTGACGACGTGTTTGATGGGGGCGGTGGTGGGGGTCATGACCTGAGGCCGAACCTGCAGCCCGGATGAAGCGCAGCGCAATCCGGGACATCGCTTCCGGTGTTCGCGGCCTTCCCGGATTTCGTTTCGCTCCATCCGGGCTACAGGCTGAGGTAAGAGAACGTCATTGCGAGCGAAGCGAAGCAATCCAGAAATTCATCCGCGGAAATGGTCTGGATTGCTTCGTCGCTGCGCTCCTCGCAATGACGACGAGAGAACGGCTACGCCTTCAACTCCACCGTCTTGAATTCCGCCGGCAGGATCACCTCCAGCAGTTCGACATCATCCGAATAGTCGAGGATCATGTGCTTGATCTTCGGCGGCTGGGTCCAGGCGCTGCCTTGCGTCATCAGCGTCTCGCCCTGGCCGTCCATATAGGTCTTCACCCAGCCCTTGAGCACATAGACCATCTGGAATTCGACGTCGTGATAGTGGAGCTTTGAGACCTCGGCCGGATTGCACGGTGGCAAGAGGCGGATGACATGCGCTTGTGCGAGGCCATGGGTTGCATCGGAGATGCCGAGGTCGCGATACTGGGCGTAGGCGCGCAGGCCGTCGGCCTTGAAGTCTTCTTCGCGGTGATGGCTGACGGCGATGCGCTGCTTCGGCCGCGCAGCCTTCCTGGCGGACGATTTGGCCGGTGTCGTGCGCGCCTTCGCTTTCACCGCCTTGCGCGCCGAGGACCGCGCCGCGGCCTTGCTGCCGCTCCTCTTCTTCACCGCAGGCTGTGCGGCGCTGCGCGATGCCGGCTTCTTGGTCTTGGCCATGAGTTGCCTCCCGTTGTTGTTATGGGCGAGAGGCTAGCACAGATTGGGGAAATCGTAGGGTGGGCAAAGCGAAGCGTGCCCACCAGCGCGAGATGCGATCGTGGAGAGGTTGGTGGGCACGGCGCGCGCAAGCGCGCCTTTGCCCACCCTACGAGTCCGAGCCCGGCGTCAGTTCAGCCTGAACACGCCGTCCACGGCGCGCAGCTCCGCGGGCTTGATCAGCTTGGAGTGCGCCACCGTCACCGAGAACAGCGGACCGTCGAGCTTCTCCTCCCAGAACGCCAGGAAGTCGGTCAGCGCCGGGAATTTCGGGAAGACATCGTAGTTCTGCCAGACGTAAGTCTGCAGCAGCGAGGGATGATCCGGCATCCGATAGAGAATTTGCGCCGTCGTCAGCCCGTAACCAAGCATCTGTTTCCGGAAGTCCTCGGAAACACCCCCAACCGGCAAGCCCATGCCAACCTCCTTTGCAGGAGCGCATATTCAGGGGGCTGGCTCGATCCCGTGTGCCCGACGAGCCACCCGGTGGAGATGCGCTCACATGAGAGAAATGTGACGCAAACTGACAATCCATCTCAAGCCCAAAAGTTTAACAAGCTGTTGAAATTCAATGCGTTAGCAGCAGATGCGCGCCCGTGCTAATACGGGCTCCGCAGGTCGGTTAACGATGGAAAAGGGAAGCTGGCAACGCGCGCTTGGGAGTGCTGATTTTTCTGCTACAAGCCCTTGCTCCCGCAAAATTCCTGTCCTATTTCAACCTCGCTTGTGCTAGCACTCGCTGGTAACGATTGCTAACAAGCTGAAAATCCTCAACTCGTGCAACTGCTTAGGAGGACTGCATGAAATTCCGTCCGCTTCACGACCGCGTCGTGGTCAAGCGCATCGACGCAGAAGAGAAGACCGCTGGCGGCATCATCATTCCCGACACTGCCAAGGAAAAGCCCTCCCAGGGCGAAGTCGTCGCCGTTGGCCCCGGTGGCCGCGACGAGGCTGGCAAGCTGATCCCGATCGACCTGAAGGTCGGCGACCGCGTGCTGTTCGGCAAGTGGTCCGGCACCGAAGTCAAGATCGACGGCCAGGACCTGCTGATCATGAAGGAGAGCGACGTGATGGGCGTCCTCGAGGTCAGCGATTCCAAGAAGAAGGCGGCTTAAGAGCCCCTCTCTCTCCCTCAGTCAAACCCTTAAGGAAAAATCCAGATGGCAGCCAAAGAAGTCAAATTCTCGGTTGAGGCGCGCGACAAGATGCTGCGTGGCGTCGACATCCTCGCCAATGCAGTGAAGGTCACCCTCGGCCCGAAGGGCCGCAACGTCGTTCTCGACAAATCGTTCGGCGCTCCGCGCATCACCAAGGACGGCGTCACCGTCGCCAAGGAGATCGAGCTCGACGACAAGTTCGAGAACATGGGCGCCCAGATGGTGCGCGAAGTCGCCTCCAAGTCCGCTGATGCGGCCGGCGACGGCACCACCACCGCGACCGTGCTCGCGGCCGCGATCGTGAAGGAAGGCGCCAAGTCGGTCGCCGCCGGCATGAACCCGATGGACCTCAAGCGCGGCATCGACCTCGCGGTCGAAGCCGTGGTTGCGGACCTCGAGAAGAACTCGAAGAAGGTCACCTCGAATGACGAGATCGCCCAGGTCGGCACCATCTCGGCCAACGGCGACGCGGAGATCGGCAAGTTCCTCTCCGACGCCATGAAGAAGGTCGGCAACGAGGGTGTCATCACCGTCGAGGAAGCCAAGTCGCTCGAGACCGAGCTCGACGTCGTCGAGGGCATGCAGTTCGATCGCGGCTACATCTCGCCCTACTTCGTCACCAACGCCGACAAGATGCGCGTCGAGATGGATGACGCCTACATCCTCATCAACGAGAAGAAGCTCTCCTCGCTGAACGAGCTGCTCCCGCTGCTCGAGGCCGTGGTGCAGACCGGCAAGCCGCTGGTCATCGTCGCCGAGGACGTCGAGGGCGAAGCGCTCGCTACCCTCGTCGTGAACCGTCTCCGTGGCGGCCTGAAGGTCGCGGCCGTCAAGGCTCCGGGCTTCGGCGATCGCCGCAAGGCCATGCTCCAGGACATCGCGATCCTGACCGGCGGCCAGGCGATCTCGGAAGATCTCGGCATCAAGCTCGAGAACGTCACGCTCAACATGCTCGGTCGCGCCAAGAAGGTGATGATCGACAAGGAGAACACCACGATCGTCAACGGCGCCGGCAAGAAGGCCGACATCGAGGCGCGCGTGGCCCAGATCAAGGCGCAGATCGAGGAGACCACCTCGGACTACGACCGCGAGAAGCTCCAGGAGCGTCTCGCCAAGCTCGCAGGCGGCGTCGCGGTGATCCGCGTCGGCGGCGCGACCGAGGTCGAGGTGAAGGAGCGCAAGGATCGCGTTGATGACGCGATGCATGCGACCCGTGCGGCTGTCGAGGAAGGCATCGTCCCGGGCGGCGGCGTCGCCCTGCTCCGTGCCTCCGAGCAGCTCAAGGGCCTGCGCACCAAGAACGACGACCAGAAGACCGGCGTCGAGATCGTGCGCAAGGCGCTGTCCGCGCCGGCTCGCCAGATCGCGATCAACGCCGGTGAAGACGGCTCGGTGATCATCGGAAAGATCCTGGAGAACAAGGCCTACAACTACGGCTTCGACTCCCAGACCGGCGAATACGGCAACCTGGTCACCAAGGGCATCATCGACCCCACCAAGGTCGTGCGCACCGCGATCCAGAACGCAGCCTCGGTTGCAGCTCTGCTGATCACCACGGAAGCCATGGTCGCCGAGCTGCCCAAGAAGGGCGGCGCCGGCCCCGCGATGCCTCCGGGCGGCGGCATGGGCGGCATGGACTTCTGATCGACGAAGTCGTCCCGGACGCGGTGCAGCGCGCAGCGGTGCACCGCAGAGCCGGGATCTCGCTCCACGAAATGCAGAACCCCGGCAGCGATGCCGGGGTTTTTGTTTTTGCCGGCTCTCCCCCTCGTCATTCCGGGGCGCGCCCCGTTGGGCGCGAGCCCGGAATCCATAACCACGAACGTCAGTTGGCTAACCTGGGATAGAGATCATCCCAGTTCGGATTCTGCTCAGCCAATGTAGAGCGTGCCGTGCTTCCTGCTGGCGAAGATGTAGACGTAGTGGACCATTCCAACCGCCTGGGGTATGGATTCCGGGCTCGCGCTTCCGCCTTCGCTCTTCGAGCTTCGGCACGAAGCCTATCGCGGTCATCACGCGGCTGTCGGTCGCCCGTCGGCAGTCAACGATGCGCGAGATCCCTGAAGCACAGCCGCAGCCAGTCGATGGTCAAGCGCGTCGCCGGATCGCGCCTGAGATGGTTCTGCACCAGCAGCCAGACGTCGCGACGCCTGGGAAGCAGCGTCGCGCGCAGGCCGCGATCGGCGAGCAGCGCTGCGCTGTTGTGCTCCGGCAGGACACCGATGGCGCGATGCGACCTGATCAACGTCTGGATGACGCGGACATTGTCGGTGACGCAGCGCGCCGCGCTGAGGCGCTTTGCGCGCAAGAACTGCTGCTCCGGGATCGCATCTAACTCGTCCGGATAGGCACAGACGATCGGTGCGGCATCGACGGCCTCCGCCGGCTCGAAGAAATACAGCCGCACCTCGGCAAGCTTGGAGATCGTGAAGTCGCCCTTCTCCGGCTTGCGCAGCCGGATGGCGAGATCGGCCTGCCAGCGCGAGAACTTGACGTTCTCGCTCGACGTCAGGAATTGCAGCGTCAGGCCAGGGTTCTCGCGCAAAAATGGCTCGGCGCGTGGCGCGAGCAACTCCTCCGCGACCGAATTGGTCGAGGCGATGCGCAGCCGTCCGACGGGACCCGGCTGGCTCTCCCCGATGCGGCCGATCTCGGCGACATGCCCGGCAATCGCACCGATGTGTTCGAGCACCTTCTCGCAGTGGCGGGTCGGCCGGCGCACGCCGTCCATGGCCTCGAACAGGGGAACGCCAAGGTCGCGCTGGATGCGGGCGATGCGCCGCCCGACCGTGGTCTCGTCGATGCGCAGCCGCGCGCTCGCACCGGCATAGGTGCCCTCGTCCCGCACGGCCGCGATGATGCGCAAATCGTCCCAGTTCATCCGCACCGATTAGCATGCTGCCCGCTTGCCTGCAAATTTGCAGCCACCTGCTGCAATAGTCCTGCACGAACGCGGGCCGCGGCCGCGCTAGGCTGCGCTGGTCCGACCTCCTGGAAAGGCTCCCATGACCGCTCCAAAGACCCTGCTCGAACTCGCCGGCGCAGATCTTACTCCGCCACGGCTCGGCGAGACCTGTCTCGTCCTGATCGACATCCAGAACGAATATCGCGCGGGCCCGCTCGCGCTGCCTGATGCAGAGGCCGCGATCGTGCGCGCGTCTCGCCTGCTCGCACACGCGCGCCAGAGCGGCGCTGCGATCTTCCACATCGCGCACAAGGGCCGCGCCGGCGGCCTGTTCGACCGCGAGGCCGAGCGCGGCGCGATCGTCGAGAGCCTGGCACCACTTGCGACCGAGCCCGTGATCGAGAAGGGACTGCCCAACGCTTTCGCCGGCACCGACCTGCAGGCGCGGCTCGCCGCGACCGGACGCACGAACATCGTGCTGGCGGGCTTCATGACCCACATGTGCGTGAGTTCGACCGCACGCGCCGCACTCGACCTCGGCCTGCGCACGACGATCGCGGCCGATTCCTGCGCCACTCGCGACCTGCCCGATGGCCGCGGCGGGACGCTGGATGCCCGGACGATCCACGAGGTTGCGCTCGCCGAGCTGTCGGATCGCTTCGCAATTATCGCGCGCGGCGAGGCGCTGAAGTAACGGAGCGCACGATGCTGCAGCTCTATTTCTTTCCGATGGCCTGCTCGCTCGCCAGCCGTATCGCGCTGATGGAGGCCGGCATCGAGGCGCGCTATCACCTCGTCCATATCTGGACCAAGAAGGTCGTGGACGACGGCAGCGATTTCCGCGGCGTTTCGCCGAAAGGCGCCGTGCCGGTGCTGATCCTGGAGAACGGCGAACGGCTCACCGAGAGCGCGGCGGTGCTGCAATATGTCGCCGATTTGAAGCCTGAGCTCGGGCTTGCGCCGCGGCCCGGCGATCCGGATCGCTATCGCCTGCAGGAGTGGCTCAGCTTCACCGGCGCCGAGATCCACAAGGGGTTCCTGTTTCCAACCTTCTGGTACAAGGACGAGGCGTCGCTCGCCAAGCCGCGCGCAAGAATCGGACAGATATTGTCGGTGCCGGCCACGCATCTCACTGAGCGCGAATTCCTGGTCGGCGATCGCTTCACCGTAGCAGATGCGCATCTCACCTGGGCGTTGCTGCTGCTCCGTCCCGCCGGCGTCGATATCGCGCAATGGCCGTCGCTGGTCAGCTATCTCGAACGCATGCAGGCGCGGCCCGCCGTGAGGGAAGCAATTGCCACCGAGATGGCGCTGCGCAAGACGCTAGCGGCCTAGACGCGGATCACTCGACCCGCGCCAGCACCGCAAGCTTGCGGATGCCCTTGTTGCGATAGGCGTCGAGGAATGCGTAGTAGTCCTTGAACGACACGCAGCCGTTGGAGTCGCCGTTCGGCCCGAGCATGAAGGTGTGCGCGAGCAGGCCGTCGCGACCATAGATCGCGTTCTCGCCGCCGATCGGGGTCAGCCGCAGCGCGGGGACGCCGTGGAACAGCGCCTCGCGCGGCTTCAGCGTGTAGATGTGCGGCGGCGTCACGCCGCGCATACGGACGCGCGAGGAGCGTGGATCGTCGAGATTGGAGCCGAGGCCGGAGTGCGCCTCGAGCTTGGTGCCGTCGGGCAGATAAACCGTCTTTGCGGTGATGTCGTAGACCGCGGTGTCGCGCTCATAGGGCGGCGAACCGCCGAGCATGGGATTCTGCTCCTTCGGCGCGATGCTCGCGGTCACGCTGGCATCGGCCGACGCATAGGCCAGCAGCCCGCCGGACGGCTCGCGCTTGCCCCAGAGCTTCTCCACCATCGACTGGCGGGGACCGGTGATCGACAACACGGCAGCCTTGGCGCGATCGGCGAAGGACTTCGGCTTCGCCTCGGGCAGGTGCGCAGTCTCGGCCGGCTCGGCCGAGGCGACCTGCACCGGCGCATCAGCACCACGCTTGGCCTTCGCGGCGTCCGCGATCTTGGCCGGGCCCTGCGCCTTCGGCGCTTCCGCAACCTTCACAGGCGCGGCGGGCTTCGCAGTCTCCTTGGCTTCGGCAGTCTTGGTTGCAGGAGCCTGAAGCGCCGCGCTCGCCGCGTTCGACTCCACGCCCTGGGTAGCGGCGGCGGCAAAGCGCTCGTTGAACATTTCGCGCGAGATCGGCGCGGCGACCTGCACCCGGTCGGGCAGCAGCGCGAAAGCTTCCCTCACCGCCTCACCCGCCTCGCGCAGCGCGACCTTCGGCGCGCGCTTGATCACGGGCTCGTCGTAGCCGGTGCTGCCGACCGTCGGATAGACGCTCGCGGCAAGGATGTTGCTGTAGACGGTCCAGCCGGCTCCCAGCACGAGGCAGCCGATCGCGGCGGCGCCAAGCACGTTTGGGCTGGTCTTTTTCCGGGAAGACTTCCGAAAAGAATTCTTGGACTTCCGTGCCGCGTTACTCTGCGCAGCGATACTCGTACTCATTCGCCTTGCGTCCAGGACGGTGTCACTCAGTCCCCCTTCGAAGTGCCGCTACTGGTCACGTTCAGACCGCAGCATCTCGCAGGAGGTCGGAGCGTCATTAAGGCGACTTTTAGTTAAATGCGGATTAAGTTCAGGCGGATATAGGGCAACTCGTTAATGCTGTCCCATTTAGGGAAAAGCCCGCAGAACTACGGACTTAGGCGGGGCTGTTAACCATAATTCTCATGCCTCTCGGCGTGGTCATCTGGCGTCTCCAGCAGCGGCGTATTGCGCATCCAACTACGCCGTTTTCGTGGTCTGCAATACCGCCAAACATAGCGACGAGGCGTTGCGCGCGGCTGGCGAGTCCGCCGTCCCTTCGCTGCGTCGATATGATGGGCATCATCTACAAACAGCACCTGACGTGCCGTCGATGCTGCTTATCGGAAGCTCCCGCGACACGCCGGCCTGACCGAAAGTTGATCGCGTGCAATCTGGAAATACGCCGATCGACAAAATAGCTGCCAGCACGGCACTTTTCAGCAGCCTCGGCGTGTAATACGGTACCGTATCAACATTGCCTTGAAATGTGCCGACCACGCCAATGGAGGCTGACATGAAAAGGGGCACGCGCGCCGGATGCTTGGCTCTGGCGTGGTCGTTTCTGTTGATGGGGCAGGCTGCCGCGCAGCCCGCCAGTGCAAGTTGCACATCATCGCCGTCCGCCGCCGGCACGCAGATGTGGCGCTGCGACAACGGCATCACGATCATTGCTGAAAATGGCGCCAGGTTTGAACTTAAGGACGCCAACCGCGACGGACGTATTGACTCCGTCGAGTTGAGCAGCAAGGCCCTGCTGATCGAGGTTCCGAAGAAGCGCGGCGGCAATCCCTTCAAGGTGCTGACGCCGCAGGCGATCGCGGCGGTGCGCGGCACCAAATGGGCGGTCGATGTTGCCGACGCGAAGACGTCCGTCTTCGTCGCCGACGGACGTGTCGGCGTGAGCCGCAGGGCTCGCGGACGCGGCGTCGTCCTCGAACCGGGCGAAGGCGTCGACGTCGAGACGAGCACCGGCACGCTGGAGGTCAAACGCTGGGGCCAGCCTCGCATCGACGCGCTGATGGCAAGGCTCGGACAGTAGACTTGGACAGTCGACTTGGAACAACAGGCTCGGACAAAGCGGATTGCAGAAACGGCCGTATGAGTAGCCAACGCGTTGAGATCCTGGTTGCGCTCGTCCTCACTGCGCTGTGGGGCGGTAGCATCTATGCCGGTCACGCCAACGGCCATTTGCGGTTTCTCGATCGCCTTGAGGCAACGCTGACCGACCTGCGTACGCTGGCGCGCGGCCCGCAGCGCCCTCCCGATCTCGTCACCATCGTTGCGATCGACGATACCGTCGTGAAGCGCGGCGGCCGCTACCCGCTGCCCCGCGCCGATCTTGCGCGCGTCGTCGACGCCATCGCGCAGTTCAAGCCGAAGGTCGTCGCCATCGACCTCCTGCTGGTCGATCGCGGCGGCGGGCTCGGCGATGCCACGCTGGCGCGTTCGCTCGCCGCCAGTCCCACCATCCTCGCCGCCGCGGCGATCTTCCCGACCGCCAGCGATACCGTGGCGACGAGCAGCGAGGGGCCACTCGCCACCCTGCCCCAGGCCGAACGCTTCCTGCTGCCGCTAGCGGCCTTCACCGATCACGCCGAGGTCGGGGTCGTCAACGTCGCGACGGGACAATCGGGATCACCGCTCTCGGTCCCGATGCTGTTCAGGACGCATGACAAGGTCGAGCTGTCGTTTCCGCTGCGGGTGGCGAGCCGTGCGCTCGACAAGCCGCTGACGATCGCACCGGACCATCTCATGCTCGGCGATCGCACGGTTCGGACCGATACCGACTTCGCGCTGCCGATCACCTATTACGGACCGCGCCGAACCATCCGCACGGTGAGCGCGCAGACCATATTCGACGGCACGCTCGATCGCGGGACGATCGAAGATCGGATCGTCGTGATCGGCGCCTCCGTCGCGGGCGGCGGCGACTTCTTCCCGACACCATTCGATTCCCTGATGCCGGGCGTCGAGGTCGTCTCGACCGCCATCACCCACCTCGTTGCCGGCGACGGCATCGTGCGCGACCGCCGGGTCCACATCGCCGATGCACTCGCTGCGATCCTGCTGCCGATGCTGCTGGTGGGCCTACTGGCCTGGCGGCGGAGCGCGATCGGCATCATTGCAGCCGCCGCGGTGATGACGGCCTGGGCCGCGCTGAACCTGTTCGCGTTCACACACGGCATCTGGCTCAACGGCGCGACCACGCTTGCAGCCGCGGTGCCTCCGGTCGCAGTCTTCGCCGGCGTGCAATTGTGGGCGACAGGACGCCGGACGCAATATCTCGCCGCCAAGAGCCGATCGCTGGCGCAATTCCAGGCGCCGGCAGTGCAGGAGTGGCTGGCGCGCGATCCCGATTTCCTGGCAAAGCCGGTCCGGCAGAACGCCGCCGTCGTCTTCATCGATCTTTCCGGCTTCACGTCGCTGAGCGAACGGATCGATCCGGATACGCTCCGCGATCTGCTCAAGGCGTTTCACGCGCTGGTCGACAAGACGGCAGTCTCCTCCGGCGGGATCATCACGGACTTTCTCGGCGACGGCGCCATGATCCTGTTTGGCCTGCCGCGCGCGATGCCGGATGACGCAGCCCGCGCGGTCACATGCTCAGTCGACCTGCATCGCGCCGTCCAAGGCTGGCTCGCATCGCTGCCGCCTTCGATCGGGGATCGGCTCAGCTTCAAGATCGGCGCGCATTTCGGCCCCATCGTCGCCTCGCGCCTAGGCGGCAGCCACCAGCACATCACCGCGACGGGCGACACCGTCAACGTGGCGAGCCGGCTGATGGAAGTCGCCGCCCAGCACGATGCAAAGCTCGCGCTCAGCGATACGCTGCTGGACGCCGCCGACTTCCTCGGCGATCGCGACAACACGCTGAGAGGCCCGCTGCGCACGCAGATTCGCGGCCGCTCCGGCACGGTGACGGTCTGGTTCTGGCGCGATGAGCGACAGCCGAGACAGGCGGCGGCTGGAGCCGACGTGGCGGGCTGAAGTCTCGAACCGCTACCGCGCTTCCGGCGGCGGAGAGCGGTCCAGCACCTCGCCTTTGGCGCCTTCCAGCAAATCGATGCCGTAGGTCTCGATCACCAGCGGCCCCCGCTTGCGCTGCAATTCCGCAACGCGCGTCACCTCTCCAAACAACTCGTTGAGGAACGGGTGGCCCTCCGGATGCAACTCATCGACATAGATGAGCTTGCCCGCGAGCAGCTTCGGATCGGGCTCTCCCATATTGACCCAGCGGATGCGCTGGCTCTGTTGCAGCACGCAGGTGCCGCGCGGCAGATAGAAGGCAAGCCAGCCCGTGGTGCCGTAGTCCGGTGCGAGGATGCAGCTTGCACCATGGCGGGCGCGTACGGCCTCGATCTGCCCGGCAAGCTCGCGCCAACCCACGCCGACGCTGCGCACAGTCGCATCGCGACGATCGCCGGACAGCACGCCCGTGTTGGCCTGCACGATGAGCGCGGCGAACATCACGATGCCTGCGGGCGCGGCCCAGCGCAGGCAGAAATCGACCAGCCGGCGCTCGGCCGGCTTCCACTGCACGAGGTTGGCAGCGGCGGCCGCGGCGACGACGAAGGGCGGATAGACCGGTGCGAACCAGTTGGCCTCGACGCGGGCATGTAGCGAATGCCAGACGAAATAGGCAACGATGGTCCAGAACATCGCCTCGATCAGCACGCGCGAGGCGAGCGCGCCCGCCCTGCGCCAGGTCAGCGCGTGAAGCCCCATTGCACCGAGGATGAAGACGAGGGGCGTGGCGAAGGCGATCTGGGTCGGGATCAGTTCGGCGATGAAGACGGGACGGAAGTCCTCGATCCTCGCGCGGCCGAGCTGCTTTGCGAACGAGACCCATTGATGGTCCGCATTCCAGAGAATCACGGGCAGGAACAGCGCGAACGCAACGAGGCCGCCGAGATAGGGCCAGGGCGAGAGAAACCAGCGCCTGAGCTTCGGCACGGCCGCGAGCCAGATCAGAATCGCCGGCCCGAAGAACAGCGCGGTGTATTTCGATAGCAGCGCCGCGCCGACGGCTGCGCCGACCGCGAGCCACCAGGCGCCGCGCCCGGTCTCCAGCACCTTTGCGAGGAAGAACAGCACGAAGCTCGAGGCAACCAGCAGCGGCGCGTCCGGCGTGACGATCATCGTGCCGACCGCGGCGAGCAGTGTCACATTGAGCAGGATGGCGCTGGTCGCGGCGACGCGCGCGCCGCCGAACAGGATCGCTGCCGAGCGGTAGATCGCGTAGCTCATCGGCAGCGCGAGCAGGATCGAGACCAGCCGGACGCCGAGCTCGGTGTCGCCGGCGATCATGGTGCCGGCGCGGATCACGAGGGCGACCATCGGCGGGTGGTCGTAATAGCCGCCCGCAAGGTTCTTCGACCACATCCAGTAATAGGCTTCGTCGAAGGTGATCGGCGTGAACGCGGCGGCCACCAGCCGCAGCGCGATCAGCGCGAGGATCACCAGCGCCGTATTGCGGACGATCCGCGCGTCAGCCCCGCCCATCGCTGGCTATTTCTTGCGCCAGACGAACAGTCCGGACATCGCATAGTTCCACACCACGCCCATCAGCGCGCCGGCGAGACCAGCCAGCCACCAGATCGGCTCCTGGTCGTAAACCGAGAAGGCGACGCCGACATTGGCGAGCAGGCCGACGCTGCAGACGATGTAGAAGGCGATCAGGCCGCGCACAATGGCAAAGCCCTTCAGCCGCTGATCACGGTAGGTGAGGAAGTTATTGAGGATGAAGTTGCTGGTCATGGCGACGAGCGCGCCGGCGGCCTGCGCCTCCGCGAACGGCACCCTGAACAACTCGAGCGCGATGAACAGCGTGGTGAGGTGCACGACGAGGCCGATGCCGCCGACCATCGCGAACAGGATGAAGCGCAGCGAGACGATGTCGTTGGTCAGCTTCGCCAGCACGAGGCCGAGAAAGTCCAGCGCGACCATGGAATCGAGCTTGCTCTCGCCATGCTGCCGCGCACCGAACGTGTAGGGAATCTCGACGGCGCGTAAGCTGCCCTGTGCGCTCGCGACGACGTCGAGCAGGATCTTGAAGCCGTGCACCGAAAGCTTTGGTGCCAATTGCTCGAAACGGTCGCGGCGGATCATGAAGAAGCCGCTCATGGGATCGGCGATCTCGACCCGCAGCACCTGCTTGGCCACCTCGGTGGCGAGCGCGCTGGCGCCGGCGCGCTGCTTGTTGAAACCTTCGCTCTTGTAGCCCTCGATGTAGCGGCTGCCGACGACGAGCTCGGCCTGCCCGCTCACCAGCAGCGACAGCATCTTCGGCAGTTGCGTCTCGTCGTGCTGGAGATCGGCGTCGATCACCGCCGCGTAAGGCGCGCTGGAGGCCAGGATGCCCTCGATACAGGCGCCCGACAGGCCGCGGCGGCCGATGCGGCGGATGCAGCGCACCCGGCTGTCGTGCTGGGCAAGCGCCCGCACGACGTCCCAGGTGCCGTCGGGCGAATTGTCGTCGACGAACACGACCTCCCAGGCGATGCCGGCGAGCGTCGCCTCGAGCCGCCGGTACAGTACCGTGACATTGTCGCGTTCGTTGAAGGTCGGGACGACCACCGAAAGCTCTGGCGACCGCGAAACCGTCTCTTGGACGTGATTTTGGCCCTGTGGCCGGCTTTCGGGGCTCGGTCTGATCGCTTCATTCATGACGGAGCGTATATCCGCCACGTCCTGCGCTGCCAAGCCGGGGTTTCTCTGGGGAAATGGCCGAAAGAGGCCCTAAAATGCCAACGACCCCGGAACGGCGGACCGCGCGTACATCCGGCGCAGGCCCAAGCTATTCCAAGGTCGTTCCGGCGCCGGAGCTCTTCGCTCGACGTCGCCGTTGTCAACTAGATAGGAACGACAAAGTTCTTCGCAAGGGGGCTAAAACCCCCGTTTTCATGCCCTTATTGGTTAGGCACTTCCCGGATCACGGGACCTCGCGGCGCAGGTGCGGCTGGTGCCGCTGGCGCGGCCCCAGGGGCCGGCTCGACCTTCGCGGGCTTGGGCGGCTTGCCGAACTGGCCGATCGGCCCGAAGACGACGGCGACCGCCAGCACGATCGCGGCAACGATCGCACCACAAATGCCACCCACCGACTCAGACGACATGTGACCCCATCCCTGTTCCAGATGTTCCCATCTGATACCATGGATGAGCGCGGAGCCGGAAGAGCCCTCCGCGGAGGGGCGAATGGCGAGTAGCGAATGATGAATGCTGGCTTTCCTGCCCTATTCGCTACTGGCCATTCGCCACTCCCCTACTTCTCCGGCGGCCGGCGCTTGACGAACGCGGTCACGATGTCCTTCTGCGCCGACTCGACCGCCTTGTTCGCAGTGGCGAGATGGGCGCCGGAATCGATGTTCGGATATTGCGTGGTCAGATAGTCGAGCAGCGCCACACGATAGTACTGCCGCTCCGAGGGACAGGCGCTGGCGACCGAGCGGCTGAAATCCTGCTCCGACAGGCCCTGATTGCTGTCGCGCGAATACTCGCGCGCCAGGCAATGCCAGTAATCGTCGCGGCCCTGGATGGCGAGCTTCTGCGCGCCGCGCGCATCATCGTCATCCGCCATGACAGTAGATGTGGCAGCAGATGTCATCATCACGAGCGCCGCTCCCACCATCAGCATCCGCATCTTGTTCTCCTTTTTTCGCAGATCCCGCGCAAAGCTTAGAAGGCGTGCGGCAACTGGCCAATCACAACTCGTTTGATTAGGATGAAGGCCCGCTCCCCGTCCATCCGAGATCCTTCCGTGGCCAAAGCAAAAACCGCGTCAAAAAAATCCGGCAACATCTTCATCGGCATCGGCGGCTGGACCTTCGAGCCCTGGCGCGGCGTGTTCTATCCGGAGAAGCTCGCGCAGGCGAAGGAGCTGTCCTACGCAGCCTCGAAGCTGACCTCGATCGAGATCAATGGCACCTATTACGGCTCGCAGAAACCGGAGAGCTTTCGCAAATGGGCAAGCGAGGTGCCGGAGGGTTTCGTGTTCTCGGTCAAGGGTCCGCGCTTCGCCACCAATCGCCGCGTGCTGGCGGAGGCCGGCGATTCCATCAAGCGGTTCTATGATTCCGGCGTGCTGGAACTCGGCGACCATCTCGGACCTGTGCTCTGGCAGTTCGCGCCGACCAAGAAATTCGACGGCGCCGATTTCGGCAAATTCCTCGAGCTCCTGCCGCGCAAGCTCGACGGGCGCGTGTTGCGCCATGTCGTGGAGGTCCGCCACGACAGCTTCTGCACGCCGGATTTCGTCGCGCTGATCCGCGAATTCGAGACGCCCGTGGTGTTTGCGGAGCACGGCAAGTATCCGGCGATCGCCGACGTCGCCGGCGATTTCGTCTATGCCCGGCTGCAGAAGGGCAACGACGAGATCAAGACCTGTTACCCGCCCAAGGAGCTCGATGCCTGGAGCAAGCGGTTTCAAGCTTGGGCCGAGGGAAGCGAACCCGACGACCTGCCGAAGGTTGACAAGGCAAAGCCCAAGAAGGAGCCGCGCGATGTGTTCGCCTACGTGATCCATGAAGGCAAGGTGCGCGCACCGGCCGGCGCCATGGAACTGATTGCGCGGGTGGGCTGAGATTGCTCGATGGCAAAGGCGAAGAAGCTCTTCACAATCGGCTATGAGCAGACACCGCCCAGGGCCGTGCTCGACGAACTTGAACAGGCCGGTGTCAAGCTCGTGGTCGACGTGCGCGCGGTGACCTCCTCGCGCCGGCCGGGCTTCTCCAAGAAGCAGCTCGCCGCCGGCCTCGATGAGCGCGGCATCGCCTATGTCCACCTCGCCGCGCTCGGCACGCCCAGGGAAGGCCGCCTCGCCGCTCGCAGCGGCCAATACGACGTGCTGGAAACGATCTATTCAAAGCACCTGAAGACGCCGCAGGCGAAGGAAGAGCTCGACGAGCTCTCTGCGCTGGTGAAGAAGGCCGGCCCCGTCTGCCTGCTCTGCTACGAGCGCGACCACGCCCATTGCCACCGGCAGATGATCGCGGAGATCATCGAGGAGCGGGATGGGGTGACGGTGAAGAATTTGGCGGGGCGGCAGATCTAGATCCCCGTCATTCCGGGGCGCGCGCGAGCGCGAGCCCGGAATCCATTTACCCACCAACTCTGCGGCCCGATGGATTCCGGGTTCGCGCTACGCGCGCCCCGGATGACAAGTGGAGAGAATTCGCGCGCGGGCGGCGAGGGTTACCCCTCCCCCGCCAAGCTGAACGTGCCTTCCATCATCTGCACGCAGCTTCCGCCGACATGAGCGGAGACGATCTTGCCATCCTGCTTGCGCACGCGCGTCAGGAGGAGGCTCGGGCGGCCCATGTCGAAGCCCTGGCCGATCGTGTGCCGCAATTCGCCCTCGAGCAGGGAATCGAGATCGGCGAACAAGGCCGCCGCGGCGACCGTGGCGCTGCCGGTGGCGGGGTCCTCGATCAGGCCACTCGCACCCGGGAAGAACATCCGCGCCTGCAATTCACAGGGCGACTCCGGCGCAGGGACATCACGGGTGTAGAAATAGATGGCGAAAGCACCGTCACGCGGCAACACCCGGCCGAACGCTGCGGCATCGGGCTTGGCCCGGCGCACGGCGTGGCGCGACCGCACTTCCGCCACCACGAAGGGCGTTCCGACGCCGACGACCTGCGGCGCGTGACGATCGGTCCTGATGTCATCCGTGGTGAGCGACAGGCAAGCCGCGACCTCGGCGGCGGAAAGCTGCGCGAGGCGCGACAGCGGCTGCGGCGCGGTCAGCTCGGCGTTGACCACCCGGCCCTGCTCTCTCCTGATGTCGACCGGCACGAGCCCCGCCTTCTCCTCGAACAGCAGGCGCGGCTTCGGCTCTTTCGCGAACGTGGCCAGCACGAATGCGGTGCCGACGTTGGGGTGCCCCGCGAAAGGAAGCTCCCTGACCGGCGTGAAGATGCGCACCTCCGCGTCATTGTCCCGATCGCGCGGCGGCAGCACGAAGGTTGTCTCGGAATAGTTGAACTCGGTCGCGATCGCCTGCATTTGTGTGGTCGAAAGCCCGCCGGCGTCGAGCACGACGGCGAGCTGGTTACCGCCGAAGGCACGGTCGGTGAACACGTCGACGGTGATGTAGCGCCGCTGCATCTTTCGCTTCCCTTCACGCAAATGGCGGCCACAACCGGCCGCACCGCCGGCATTGTATAAGCCGGCGGCATTACTCGTCATGTCTCAAAACTCGGAGCATTCGGAGCAATCATTGTTGGCGCGACTACAGGCATAGTGAGCCGGCCGCAGCGGATCGCGAGGTCAGGTTGGCGGAGTTCGCCAGCCCGACCTCGTCTGCCTCCATCGTCAGTTCGTCGGCTTCGGCATGCAAGGTGGCTCCTTGTAGGGGGCAGAGGCATACGCGCCCACCGCTGGAGCCCTCACACAATCCGCCGCTGTTTGAGGTGCGGCGCGCCGCGCGGCGACGTCACGGGCGGCTGCGGTCTGAATTTGATAGACGGCGGCAGCGATCAAGGCCGCCGAGACAAAGGTCAATCGGGTCATTGGTTTTCTCCGCGTGACAGACGAAAGCCGAGGACGTTTCGGCTTCCTGAGTGCAGGAGCAGAAAGCTCCGGCAAAAATTTCATCACGCCTCATCAACCAAACGCGAGTTGCGTCTGAAGCCGTCGAAAGCCCCTCACCCCAGCCGAAATACCGCCACCGGCTGCTCGTAGCCACGCACCGCGACTTCGCCGAGCGCAACGGCATCGCCGCCGTCGTCCCCGAGCGCCTCGCGCACGGATGCCGAGATCAGGAGCTGCGAGCCGAACTCCTTGTTCAACGCTTCAAGCCGCGAGGCAAAGTTCACGGTGTCGCCGATCACCGTGTACTCCTTGCGCCGGGGCGAGCCGATATTGCCGGCAACCACCTCGCCGAAATGGATGCCGATGCCGATACGAAGCGGCCAGCTCGTCTGCGCGTTGATGTGATCCATCGCGGTCAGCATCTCGCGGCCTGCGGCAACCGCGCGATGAGCGGCGTCGGAGGCCTCCAGCGGCGCGCCGAACAGCGCCAGAAAGCCGTCTCCGAGAAATTTGTTCACGATGCCGCCCTCGCGGTCGAGAATGTCGACCAGCACCGCGAAGGCGCCGTCGAGCCGGTCGACCACCTCCTGCGGAGAGCGCGTCTGCGCGCCCGCGGTGAAGCCGCGGAAATCGACGAACATCACCGCAACGCGGCGGACGTCACCGCCGGCGCTCGTTCCCTGCGTCATCAGCCGATCCACCACCTGAGGCGAGACGTGCTGGCCGAACAGGTTGGTCACGCGGTCGCGCGCGGTGGCCGCCGCGATGCTCGCGGCAAATTGTCGCCGGAGCTGCGCGCCGACCGTGCCCGCGAGCACGCCGCAGACCAGGATGATGATGCTGCGCACCGCATGGAAATAGGTCTGAGGTTCGCCGATGCCGCTCGAGGGATCATAGATCAGCGCAACCGCGAAGAGCTGGGCCGCGGCGACGAAGCCCGTGAAGGTGGAGAGCCAGAAATCGAGCCGCAGGGTCGAGAGGATGACGAAGATGAAGTAGATCAGCGGCACGGCGAAGCCGAGCGCCTGGCTCGCGCCCATGCTCCGGATTTGCAGGATGAGGATGACCGTGGGCAGCGACGTCTCGATCAGGGCGCCGATATAGCGCCGGACCACCGGCAGATCGCGGTTGAGCCTGAGGTTGCGCCGGATCTGGGTGTAGATCCAGACCTCGAGAAGGATGAAGCCGATCAGAAGGCCGTACTCTTCGAGGAGTCCACGCGTTCCGCGCCAGACCCGGTTCACGACGGCCGGATCGATCAGGTAGATCGCGGTGAGGAAGACGATCATGACGCATCCCGTCATGATCAGCGCCCTCACCCGCAAGAGTTCGGTGCGCAGCACTTCCCGCGTCAGCTCGCGCTCGAAATCCTCCGACAACACGGCATGATGCCGTTTCCTTCTGCTCGCAAAGCTGACCATTCCACCCCCTCGATTCCGGGGTATTTTGCCTCAATCCAGCGTGCGGCGGAAGCGCGTCACGGCGATGACCATGGCGACCAGCATCAGGGCGGCCAGCGCCAGCGCATCGAAGCGCAGGTTCTGCATGGTCGCGCCCTTCAGCATGATGGCGCGCACGATCCGCAGGTAATGCGTCAGCGGCAGGCATTCGCCGACATATTGCGCCCAGGCCGGCATGCCCGCGAACGGGAACATGAATCCGGACAAGAGGATACTCGGCAGGAAGAACATCATCGACATCTGCATGGCCTGAAGCTGGTTCTGCACCACCGTCGAGATCGTATAGCCGATCGACAGGTTGGTGGTGATGAACAGCGTCGACAACAGCGCCAGCAGGACTAAGTTGCCGAGCACGGGTACGCCGAACAGACCGACACCGATGCCGATGATGAGGAAGGCCTGGACGAAGCCGACCAGCACGTAAGGAATGATCTTGCCGAACATCACCTCCACCGGCTTGATCGGCATTGACAACAGGCTCTCCATGGTGCCGCGCTCGACCTCGCGTGTGACCGAGAGCGCAGTGAAGATCAGCATCGTCATGGTCAGGATGGTGCCGACGAGGCCCGGCACGATGTTAAGGCTCGAGGCGGCCGCCGGATTGTAGCGGGCATGTGCCCGGATCTCGAACGGCATCTCCGGGGGATCGCCGATATAGAGATCGTGCGCGAGCGCGGTCTGCACGACCATGCCGAGCGAGCCGAGCGCGGCGCTCGCCGCGATCGGATCGGTCGCATCGGCCGCGACCAGCAGCGCCGGCTTGTCGCCGCGCCGCACCGCGCGCTCGAAGCCGCGTGGGATCTCGACGCCGAACAGCACCTTGCCGGATTTCAGCAGATTGTCGAAATCGTCGACATCGTGCACTTCGTAAAGGAAGCGGAAATAGGCGGTGTTCTCCAGCGCCTTCAGCACCGAGCGGGCGAGATCGCTGTCCTCCTGGAGCAGCACCGCGCTCGGCAGGTTGTGCGGCGTGGTGTTGATGGCGTAGCCGAACAGCAGGAGCTGCATCACCGGCAGCATGACGATCATCGCAAAGGACACGCGATCGCGCCTGAGCTGAATGAATTCCTTGACCAGCATCGCATAGGAGCGCTTCCAGAAACCGAAGCGCTCCCGGATTTCGTGCGTTGGGAACGGCTGATCGACGGCGGTCATTGGAAATTGTCCTTCGAGCGGCCCATCAGTTCGATGAACACGTCCTCGAGCGAAGGCGACGATTTCTGCCAGCGCAGGCCGCTTCTGTCGCGCCATGGCGCGATGCTCGCCTCCAGCGCCGCGACATCGCGTCCCGAGACATGCAGCGACGTGCCGAACGGCGCGACCATGTCGACGCCAGGCTTTCCGGTGAGCTCGGCCGCAAGGCCGTTCAGATCCTCACCCGTCACGGTATAGGTGGTGAGTGCGGATTTCGCGATCACCTCGTCCACCGTGCCGCGCGCCAGGAGATGGCCGTAGGCGATGTAGGCGATCTCGTGACAGCGCTCGGCTTCGTCCATGTAGTGGGTGGACACCAGCACGGTGAGGCCGTCGGCCGCGAGCGCATGGATCTCGTTCCAGAAATCGCGCCGCGCCTTGGGATCGACGCCCGCGGTCGGCTCGTCGAGCAGCAAGAGTTGAGGATTGGGCAAGGTGCAGGCGCCGAGCGCCAGCCGCTGCTTCCAGCCGCCGGAGAGCTCGCCGGCGAGCTGCTCCTCGCGGCCCGAAAGCCCGAGCCGCCTGATCATGTCGCGCGCCGCGCTGCGGGCATCGCGCAGGCCGTAGAGCCGCGCTACGAACTCCAGGTTCTCGCGCACCGAGAGGTCCTGATACAGGCTGAAGCGCTGGGTCATGTAGCCGACCTGGCGCTTGATGCGTTCGGCGTCGCGGCGGATGTCGTAGCCGAGACAGGTGCCCTCGCCGCTGTCCGGCGTGAGCAAGCCGCAGAGGATGCGAATGGTCGTGGTCTTGCCCGAGCCGTTGGGCCCGAGAAAGCCGTAGATCGAGCCGCGCTTCACCTGCATCGACAGATCGTGCACGACCTCGCGGCCGCCGAACGATTTCGTCAGGCCCTTGACGTCGATCGCGATGCCGTTGCCGGATGTCCCGTTCATCGCTTGTCCGCCACTGGAGTCTTTGGATTGAGATAGATGCTGATTGGCTGACCCACCCGCAAGGCATCCGGCCGCGCGGGCCGCGCCTGGATCAGGTAGACGAGCTTGTTGCGCTCATCGAGGCTGTAGATCACCGGCGGGGTGTATTCGGCCGAAGTCGCGATGAAATAGATCTTTGCGGTGAGGTCATCAGCGCAATTGTCGCAGGACACGCGAACCTGATCGCCGATCGCGAGCTTCGGCAGCTCCGCCTCCGGCACGAAGAAGCGCAGCTTCATGTTGCCGGGCGGCATGATGGATAGCACCGGCCGCTGCGCGCCAACCATCTCGCCTTCGCGGAAATAGATCTGCTGGATGGTGCCGGCAACCGGCGCAAAGCCCTTGCGCCGCGCCATCCGCGTCTCCGATGTCGCCACGCGTGCTTCCGCGACCCGCAAGGCCGAGACCGCGGAATCCAGATTGGCCTGCGTGCCGGAGCCGGTCTTGCTGAGCGAGGCCGCGCGATCATAGGTCTGCTGCGCGTTCGCGAGCGTCGCCTTGTTCTGGTTGAGATCGGCAAGCTGGAGATCGTCGTCGACGGAATAGAGGTGATCGCCGACCTTGACCTCGTCACCTTCGCGGACATTGAGCTTGATCACGCGACCGGCCTCGTCGGGGCTGACGAAAATCATGTCGGCCTCGACCCAGCCCTGGAAGCCGGGATCACGCTTCTCCATGCACCCGGCAAGCCCAGTTGCGAGCACGACGGCCACGATCATATGAAGTCGCGCCTGGCGTACTGAAAGCCGGGCCTTCATCCTTCGAGACACGCGTTCCGCGCTCCTCAGGATGAGGATGAAGTGCGAAATAATTTGCGACGACGTCATGTCGTCCTCCGTTCACCAAAAATCAAATCAAGATGGACGCGCAGCATCTCCTGCGCATCGAGCGGCGCATGCCGCGCAAACAGGCTCTGCCAGATCACCGCGATCATCGCCGGTGCGACCAGGATCTGGGGGAAGCGTGCGAGGTTCTTCTGCTGGATCTCGCCGCGGGCGATGCCGAGCTCGATCAGCGCGCGCATGCCTGCGATCCCGCGCGAGACGACCTCGCGATAGTAGAAATCGGCCACCGCCGGGAAGCGCGGCCCCTCCGCCACGATCAGGCGCACGAGATCGCCGCGCCTGGTGTTCGCGACCTCCTTGAGGAAATTGCTGGCAAAGGACTCGACGAGATCGCGCACCGAGCCGGTCGGCGGCGGCAGCGTCGTGAGCTTCTCCACCACCGGTACGATCACGATGCGGACCAGCTCCTCGAACATCGATTCCTTGTCCTTGAAATGCAGGTAGATCGTGCCCTTGGCGACGCCCGCGCGCTTGGCGATGTCGTCGAGCCGTGTCGCCGCGAAGCCGCGCGCGATGAATTCCTCCAGCGCCGCCTCCACGATCGCCGCGCGCCGCTCAGCCGCCCGTGCGGCGCGGTTCGAGGCGCCTGCAACGGCGTCGCCACCTGCTTTGGATGCGCCGCCCTTTGCGATCGTGCGGACGTCTGGCGGGGCGGAAATGTGGATCGGGGTCTTTGCCATTTTTAGATTATGACTGACCGGTCAGTCATAGTCAATCGGACCAACACATTAGTCTTGACTAATGCATTAGCCTGGACTAATTGGTTGGCCATGAGCGAAGCCGCCCCAAACCTGGTTACGACCGTCATGCGCGCGCTGGCCGATCCGACCCGGCGCGCCGTGTTCGAGCGTGTCTTCGAGAGCAAAGAGATCAGCGTCGCCGAGCTGACGCGCGGCAGCGGTGTGACCCAAGGCGCGATTTCGCAGCACCTGAAATCCCTCCGGCAGGCCGGCCTCGTCGCCGAGCGTGCCGAGGGCCGCAATGTCTACTATCGCGCCGCCCCTCAAGGGCTCGAGCCGCTGGTCGAATGGATGGACCATTACGGCGTGTTCTGGCGCGAGCGCTTCCAAAACCTGCGTACCCTCTTGAAGGAGATCGATCCGTGAGTGCTGCCGAGTTGAAAGCCAAGCCCCAAGAAAACACACAGGACATCGTCATCGACGAGGTCCTCCCTCACTCCACCGAGACGATCTGGAAGGCGCTGACGACCGCCCAGTTGATCGGGCGCTGGCTGATGCCGCCGACCGGCTTCGAGGCAACCGAAGGCAACACTTTCACGTTCAAGACCAACCCGGCCGGCGCCTGGGATGGCGTGATCCATTGCCGCGTTCTCGAAGTCGTGCCGAACCGGCGCCTCGCCTACGCCTGGAAGGGCGGCGACGAAGGCAATACCGGCTACGGCTCGCCGCTCAATACCGTCGTCACCTGGTCCCTCACGCCGGTCGAAGCCGGTACGCGCGTGCGCCTCGTGCATTCGGGCTTCCTGACGCCCAGGAACGACACCGCCTACCGCAACATGAGCGATGGCTGGACCAAGGTCCTGCAGAGGCTCGACGCGGTCAGCGGCGAAGAGTGAGAGGGAGATATCGCGATGAAGAAGCCCTATACCGGCGGCTGCGCCTGCGGCGCGATCCGCTATTCGATCTCCGGTGAGCCTCTCTTCGCCAACCACTGCCAGTGCCGGGACTGCCAGCGTGAAAGTGGCAGCGGTCACGGCTCGTACGCGACCTTCGCGCGCGCCGGCGTCACGGTGACAGGTGAGGCCAAGCAATGGGACATGGTCGGTGACAGCGGCAATGTGAAGACGCGCGCCTTCTGCTCCGTGTGCGGCTTGCCGGTCTACATGACCTTCGCGGCGATGCCCGACATCTTCACCATCCGCGCCGCGAGCCTCGACGAGCCGTCTCGCTACAAGCCCCAGGTGGTCACTTACGCCGCGCGCGGACATGGCTGGGATCAGCTCGATCCCAGCCTGCCGAAGTTCGAGGGCATGCCGCCGGCGTGAGGCGCCGACATTAGGCGCCCCAGCATCGTGCCCAGAACTGGTCTTTCAAGCCTGAGGCGGCCCCGTCGAGCAGGCGTTTGAGCTCGACGGGTGATCGCGCGCGCGTTGTGGCCTGCCATTCGGTTCGCGGCCGACCACGCTTTTGCGGCGAGACATGAGCTGCCTCGGGGTGTGAGCTGCATCGTGCCAGCAGGGCCGGAAGGGCCCTGCTGCGTCGATCAGACCAACAACGCGTCTGAATGATGCGTCAGCGTCGATGCCCCAGCTAGCGGCATGCTCTGGATTGCGCCGAACAGACCATGCGTCTCGCCGTCGATGCCGTCGGTGAAGTAGAGGGTGTTCGGGCTGCCGTCGTTGCCGCTGCCCCCGAAAGTCAGGGCCCAGAGACCGCCCGGCGTGTTTCCCGAACCGACGGAGATCGGGATGGTGCCTTCGAAGTGGTGGGTCTGGGGATCGAAAGCGTTGATTTCGCTATGCAGGAAGCTGAAATTGCCCACCAGAAGGTCGCCGCTGAACTGGCCGAAATTGTCCGGAGCGATAGCGACGCCCCACGGAGCGGCGAGAGGAGTGTGAGGGCCGCCGAGCAGCACTCCATGCGGCTCGAGTTTGCCGCTCTCGCTGAAAATGGCCACCGCCCCGTCGCCTTCGTCGGCCACTATCTGCGCATCGCGCCCGGAAGGCGCGTAGGTCACATACACTTCGCCACCGATGTCCGTCGCATTGAAGGGGACGAGCCCCCGGGCCGCGATCTGGCCCGGGGTCTTGAACGCGTGATCGCCTAGGTCGACCGGGTCGAAGCTACTGTTGAAGACGTCGATGGTCCCGGCGCTGGTGTTGGCGGCGTAGAGCATCGTATGAGCCTCGTTGATTGCCAATCCGGTATAGACGGCGCCCGGCGTCGTCACTTCGACGGACGCGGTCGTCCCGAGGCCGGGGTTCCAGCCGGAGATCGTCCCGTTGAGATCGGCGAAGATGAAGCGGGCGCTCGCGTCGTCGTCCAGGATGAAAGACGAGGCGTTCGTATTGGAGACCTGTCCCGTGGGGCCCTGGGGTCCGGTCGCGGTGGTTGGGATGCTCACGGTGAGAACCGCGGGAGAGACATCGGTGCTGTCGGTCACCGGGTAGACGGTGGCCAAGTTGGTCTGCTGGTCCGAGATCCAGAAGGGGCTGCCGGGGAGAAACGAGACGCCCCAAGGGTTCACCAAATTCGGATCGGTTACCGTGGCGAGTCCGGGGATATCCGAGACCAGGTTCGTCTGAACATAGATAGCCGCATCGGCGGCGTCGGCGGACGTCGGGTCAGTGTGGAACGGCGCTTTCATGATTGTTCCTCCATGATGCAACGACTGACTGAGATGGTCGAGCAGATGTCTTTCATCCGAGAACATCGGAAACGATGCCGCCTGGCGGATTCATAGCGATGAAGTCGTCAGCTCCAGCAAAGGGCTTCGGTGCTTGACTGCAGAGGTAAAATGATGGGCGGCAATCACCGGCCAAATGCTCTATTCTGCCGTGGCCTGTTGAGGGGCCGGCACTCAACACTGCGCATGCTGACGGAAGCAAACAGGCAGGGCCCGATTGCGAGAGAGGCTGATGACACGCGTTTCATCGCTGCACTCCCTTTCCAGACGATTTTACTTCAAGACGATTTTGCGAGCAGTACCGTACTGGCCAATGCGAGCGCACGCATTGTCATGTCCAAGCGGTGAGGTCCTGATCGCTGCCAATAAAACCCCGGCAAGGTACAAACTATCCCGCGCTGTCCGATTTTTTTTGCGCCACTCTTTGCCGAGCGATCTTGTGTGCACCACTGTCGACGGCAGATAGACCGCATCTCATTTTGACGCCACGACAGCTTGACTTATCTGTCAGAAACTAACTCACGATTTATTTTGCGATTTTGTACTGGGCTTTTGTGTCGCTAACGGCCGCGCGAGCCCTTGATTGGAGTCAAGCAGCACATGTTTGCTGCAAGCCACGCGATAACAATCAAGTGACAACGCGCCGCGCGCGGTGCCGATTTCAGCTATGGAATTTCAAGCCGTCGACGATCTTGTCGATCACCTTGCGCTCGGCGCGCATGGCGATACCGACGAGATTGAGGTCGGCGCGGGCAACCGCCCTCACCGCCTCGCGGTTGGCGGCGTCATGCGTGGTCTTGAACATGTCCTCGGTGTAGACCGCCGGAGTGACGCCACGCGACAGCGCGCGATCGAGCGCACGCGATAGCGCAGGACCATCAGCGCCATAGATCAGGATCGGCTGACCGATCAGCGAGAGATACTTCGTTCCCGAGGCGTCTTCATAGGGCTCGCCGATGCATTCCGGAAACGCCGCCGCAATGCCGCTGGTGAGAAAGGATGCAACGTTGAGCTTCTGCCAGGCCTGCAGATCGGTCCGGATCACGACCGCGATCTTGGTGTCGAATTGCATCGGTTCCTTCCGCTGTCATTCCGGGTTCGATGCTCCGGGCCGCGCTTCGCGCGGTACCGTCGCATCGCCCCGGCATGACGGCAAGGGGAATCACCCCTTCGCGTCGCAGGCCCAGGCGCGGATCACGCATTCCTTGCCGCCATACTTGTAGCATTCGCGCGTGGCGGCATTCAGCGAGGCCGAGATCTTCGGCTTGACGGCGTAGCCATAGGCACCGCAGGGATTGCTGAGATCGATCGACATCGCAGCGCAGGCGCGCTTCATCGTCACCGTCGTGCACTCGCCCTTGCACTGCCTCTGCGCCGCCGCACGCGCCTCGTGCTCGCCGGCATAGTCATAAGCCTGGCCGTAGGCGCCGCACTTGCCGACCGCGAACGCACCGGCGGCGTGGGCTTCGGTGATGTAACGGGCGCCAGTGACAACAACCGAAAAGACAAAGCAAAACATCGCGCAACGGCGCGCGACGACATTCGAAGCCATGGAAAAACCCCTCCCCCCAGGCAGGTGGCGGCGACTGTAAGCGGCGGTCGTTTCCAGATGGTGAACGAGTGGTTGAAAACGGGAGTCGAAAGGCGCGGATGAATTCGTAGGGTGGGTTAGCGCAGTGTAACCCACCACTTCTCTTTCCGCTGTGAGATGGTGGGTTACGCTTAGTGGACTGCGCTTCGCGCAGCCGCAGGGCTAACTCACCCTACGGCACCGTTATCCGCGTCTTGCCGCCTCAAGCGCCTGCGGCGTGTCGATGTCGAGGAAGGCGCTCTCGCCGTCGACCGGCACTTCGGCGACAGCCTCGGCGTGCTTTGCGATGAGATGGCGCGCGCCGACGTCGCCGTCGAGCGTCATCAGCTCGCTGAAGAAGCGGCGCGACCACAGCACGGGATTGCCGCGACGGCCTTCGCTCACGGGAACGACGATGAGATTGCCGCGGTCCGGCGCAAAGCCGTCGATAAGGCGATCGATCAGGCCGGAATCGATCAGCGGCATGTCGCCGAGGCAGACCAGGACGCCGTCGCAAGCCTCTGGCACGGCCGCGATGCCGGCCTTGACCGAACTTGCGATGCCGCCGGCGAAATCCGGATTGCGGACGAACTTCACCTTCAGGCCTTGCAGGGCCTGCTCGACCAGCTCGGCCTGATGGCCGGTGACGACGATCACCTCCGATGCCTTCGACGCCAGCGCCTGCTCGGTCGCGAGGCGTACCAGCTTCTTGCCGTCGAGTTCGGCAAGCAACTTGTTCGGTCCGCCCATCCGGGTCGAGCGTCCCGCCGCGAGCACGATAGCCGCGACCTGTCTGTTGCCCTCAGTCTCGGGCTTGGCGCGCGGCTGCGGCCGCGTAACGATCTCCATCAACAGGCCGCCGACGCCCATGCCCATCAGCTCGGCACGCGTCACCTTGATGCCGGCCAAGAGCCGCATCAGCACCCAGTCGAACCCGTTCTCGACCGGCGAGCGCGCGCAGCCCGGCGCACCCAGCACCGGCACGCCGCCGGCGCGCGCAATCAACAGGAGGTTGCCGGGATCGACCGGCATGCCGAAATGCTCGATCTCGCCGCCTATTCCCGTAACAGCCGCCGGGATCACGTCGCGACGGTCAGCGATCGCGGAGGCCCCGAACACGATCACGAGCTCGGCACCTAACCCGAGCAGCTCATTGATCGCGGCCGACAGTTCCCGCTGCTCGTGCGGGACGCGCCGCTCTGCAATGATGCTGGCACCAGCCGGCGCGAGCCGCTCGGCGGTGACGCGCAGCGTCTTGTCGACCACCTTGGAGGACAAGCCCGGCAGCAGCGTCGAGACCACGCCGACGCGCTTGATCACGTAGGGTGCGACCGTCATCACGTCCTTGCCCGCGGCCTTCACCGCGGCATCGCGCAAGCTTTCCTCGACACCGAAAGGAATGATCTTGACGGTGCCGACCATCTCGCCTTCGACCACCGGCTTGAAGGCGGAGAGCGTGGCAAAGGTGATGGCCTCGTCGATGTTGTTGATGCGGTCGACCGCGGCGCGGTCAATCACCAGCACGCCCGGGCGCGCCGCGAACAAATTGGCGCGGCCGGTGAACGCGCGCTCGACATGGATGCCATCGCCGCCGACGGCGAGCGCGATGCTGGCGGCCGCGACGTCCTCGGAGACGTCGCCCTCCTCCATGCGCACCACCACGATGTCCTTGATGCCGGCGCGCTCCAGCGTCTCGACCTCGCCAGGGCCGATCGTCGTGCCCTTCTTCAGCACCAGCGATCCCTGGCGCAGGGTATGGACGGTCACCCCGCCGATCGCATCCTTGGGGCTCGCCGGGCCGAATTTCATGCCGCTTCTTCTTTTTCTTTTGGAGGCAGCCGAAGCACCGCCGTGATCTCGGCCATGATCGCGACCGCAATCTCGGACGGCGAGACCGCGCCGATCGCAAGGCCAATCGGCGCGTGGATGCGCGCGATGTCGCTCTCCTTCGCGCCCTGCGCCCGCAGCCGGTCGCCGCGCTTGGCGTGCGTCTTCCGCGAGCCGAGCGCGCCGATATAGAAGCAACCGCGCTCGAAGGCGTGCAGCAGCGCGGGATCGTCGATCTTCGGATCGTGCGTCACCGCGACAAAGGCCGTGTAGGCATCGACATTGAGCGGCGGCAGCGCCGTGTCGGGCCACTCGGCGACCAGCGGAACGTCGGGGAAGCGCTCGGGGCTCGCAAACGCCGTGCGCGGATCGACCACGGTGACGTCATAGCCGAGCGAGCGCGCCAATGGCGCGAGCGCCTGGCTGATATGGACCGCACCGACGATGACGAGCTTTGCGGTCGGCGCGTAGACGTTGAGGAACAGCTTCTTGCCCCCGGCCTCGACGTTGGCGCTCTTGCCCATCCGAAGCTGCTTCTCAAGCTCGGCGCGTAAGGAATCCCTGGCAAAGTCCTTGGCCTTCACCAGCCGCTGCTCGCCGCTCTCGGTGTCAGTCACCAGGATCACCGGCCGCCGCGCGGCGCGCTCGGAATTGAGTTCGTGCAGGATCTCGAGCTTCACGGCTAGCCGACCTTCTCGACGAAGACGCGGATGGTGCCGCCGCAGGACAGGCCGACATTCCAGGCGGTCTCGTCGGCGACGCCGAACTCCAGCATCTTGGGCTTGCCGCTCTCGATCACGTCCATCGCCTCGGTGACCACGGCGCCCTCGACGCAGCCGCCGGAGACCGAGCCCAGGAACGTGCCTTCGTCGTTGATGACGAGGCTCGAGCCCGCAGGCCGCGGCGCCGAGCCCCAGGTCTCCACCACGGTGGCGAGCGCAACACCACGACCGGCCTTCTGCCAGTCCTCCGCCGCCTTCAGGATATCCTCGTCGCGATCGAGCATAGGCCACCTCTCAAGCTGCGGAGCGGATCAGGCTGCGGTGATGCGGCGGCAGCGGCTGGGAGAGCGTTTTGATCAGCTCCTGGATCGAACTCAAATTATGCACGGGGCGGAATTCGTCAACGTGCGGGAGCATCATTTTGATGCCCTGCGCCTTGGCCTCGAAGCCGCCAAACCGCAGCAGCGGGTTCAGCCAGATCAGCCGCCGGCAGGATCGGTGCAGCCGGTCCATCTCGAAGGCGAGCTTGGAATCGGCCTCCCGCTCCAGCCCGTCGGAGATCAGCAGCACGATGGCGCCCTGGCTCAGCACGCGCCGCGCCCACAATTTGTTGAAGTTGTGCAGCGAGGTCGCAATGCGCGTGCCGCCGGCCCAGTCCTCGACCGCGGCCGAGCAGCTCGCCAGCGCCTCGTCGGGATCGCGCTGGCGCAGCGCACGGGTGACGTTGGTGAGGCGGGTGCCGAACAGGAATACCGAGACGCGCTTGCGCGCATCCGTGATGGCGTGGAGGAAATGCAGGAACAGGCGGGTGTACTCGCTCATCGAGCCCGAGATGTCGAGTAGCGCCACGATCGGCGCCGGCTTCTCGATCCGGCCGAGATGATGGAGGTCGATGATGTCGCCGCCGGTGCGTAAAGACGCGCGCAGCGTGCGGCGCAGGTCGAGCCGCAAGCCGCGTGGATCGGGCCGTTGCCGGCGGGTCAAAAGCTCGGCCTGCGGCAGCCGCATCTTCTCGATCGCGCGCAGTGCCTCCGTGATCTCCGCTGCGCTCATCTGCGCAAAATCCTTCTTCTGGAGGATTTCCTTGTCGGAGACCGACAGGCGCAGATCCTGCTCCTGGTGCTGCGGCGTCTCGGTCATGTGCGGCTGCGACAGCGCCTCCTGGACCCGGCGCGAGGCCGGCGGCGGCTTCTTCTTGGCGTGATCGGGCAGCGGCACAGAATCCAGCATGTGCTTCCACTCTTCCGAGGCGCGGAAGAACAGGTTGAAGGCCTGCTTGAAGATCAGCGCATGCTCATGGCGCTTGACGAAGATCGCCTCCAGCGTGGTGAAGACATCGGCGCGACTGCCGATCTCGATCACCTGCAGCGCGTTCATGGCATCGATGACCGCGCCCGGCCCCACCGGCAGGCCCGCCGCGCGCAGCGCGCGCGCAAAGCCGACGATGTTGTCGGCGAACTGCTCGGTCTTGTCAGGCGCAAGGTGGTTGATGGCCATGGTCCAACACTCTCGCTCGTCGCGTCCTTCAACACCTTCTGCAGGGTGTCGCCCTGCATCCGCACGATGTCGTCCTGGTACTTGAGCAGCGCACCCAGCGTGTCACCGACCACTTGCGGGGTCAGCGAGCGGGCATCGAGCTCGGACAGCGCAGTGGCCCAGTCGATGGTCTCGGCAACACCCGGCGACTTGTAGAAGTCCTGGTTGCGCAGTGCCTGCACGAAGCGCACGACCTGCTGCGACAGTTTTGCGGAAATGCCGGGCACGCGAGTCTTGACGATCGCGAGCTCACGCTCGGCCGCGGGATAGTCGACCCAGTGATAGAGACACCGCCGCTTCAGCGCATCGTGAATCTCGCGCGTGCGGTTGGAGGTGATGATGACGATCGGCGGATGCGGCGCCTTCACGGTGCCGAATTCCGGAATGGTCACCTGGAAGTCGCTGAGGATTTCGAGCAGGTAGGCCTCGAATGCCTCATCGGCACGGTCGAGCTCGTCGATCAGCAGCACCGGGGGACCTGCGACATCCGGCTCCAGCGCCTGGAGCAGCGGCCGCTTGATCAAATAGCGGTCGGCGAAGATGTCGCTGGAGAGTTGCTCGCGATCGGTATCGCCGGCGGCTTCCGCCATCCGGATGGCGATCATCTGCGCGGCGCTGTTCCACTCGTAGACCGCCGAGGAGATGTCGAGGCCCTCGTAGCACTGCAGGCGGATCAGCTTCCGGCCCAGCGCCACCGAGAGCACTTTCGCGATCTCGGTCTTGCCGACGCCGGCCTCGCCCTCGAGAAACAGCGGCCGGCCCAGGCGCAGCGCGAGATAGGTCACTGTGGCGAGCGACCGCTCCGCGAGGTAACCGCGCGAAGTCAGAAGTTCGAGCATCGCATCGACCGATGCCGGCAGGGCCGCTGAAGTCATGAAAGAGCCAGTCTCGCTACGCCCTCACCGGAGGACAAGTTGGAGCCGAGGAGTGAGGAAGCCTCACTCCTTGGCATTGGCCGCGTCGACGGCCCGCCGCGTCAGCACGCCGATCAGGTGCGCGCGGTATTCGGCGCTGCCGTGGATGTCGCTGTTCAGACCCTCTGCCGGCACGTTGATGCCGTCCAGCACCTTCGAGGAGAAGCGCTTCTTCAACGCTTCCTCGAACGCGGTGACGCGGAACACGCCTTCGGAGCCTGCGCCGGTGACCGCGACGCGCACGTCGGACGGACGGCGCGCGACGAACACGCCCACCAACGCGTAGCGCGAAGCCTGGTTGCGGAATTTGACGTAGGCCGCCTTCTTCGGCAGCGGGAACATCACCTTGGTGATGATCTCGTCGGCCTCCAATGCGGTCGAGAACAGTCCCTGGAAATACTCTTCGGCCTTGAGGCGGCGCTTGTTGGTGACGATGGTTGCGCCGAGCGCGAGGACTGCGGCCGGATAGTCCGCCGTCGGGTCATTGTTGGCGAGCGAGCCGCCGATCGTGCCCTTGTGACGCACGGCCGGATCGCCGATGCCGCCGGCAAGGTTCGCAAGCGCCGGGATCGCCTCGCCGACAATGGCCGAGCTCGCGACGTCGGCATGCTTGGCTGTGGCGCCGATCACCAGCGAGCGGCCCTTCATCTCGATCGTGTCGAGCCCCTCGATATGGGAGAGGTCGACCAGATGCGGCGGGCTCGCGAGCCGCTGCTTCATGACGGGAATCAAGGTGTGGCCGCCGGCGATCACCTTGGCGTCTTCGTTCTTCACCAGGAGATTGGCTGCCTGCCGCACGGTCCCGGGACGGTGATATTTGAATTCGTACATGAGGGCTTCCTGATCGCGGACTGCGCGGGAGAATCGGAGTTAGGCGAGATCGGATTTCGCCATCGCCTTGGCGCCGGCGGCGATCGAGGCGACGATGTTCTGATAGCCGGTGCAGCGGCAGAGATTGCCTTCCAGCTCCTCGCGGATGGTGTGGTCGTCGAGCTCGTGGCCCTTGCGGTGGACGATGTCGATCGCGGTCATGATCATGCCCGGCGTGCAGAAGCCGCACTGCAGGCCATGGTGCTCGCGGAAGGCCTCCTGCATCGGATGCAGCGGCGCACCATCGGCGGCCAGCCCCTCGATGGTCTTGACCTCGTGGCCGTCGGCCATCACGGCGAGCGTGGTGCAGGACTTCACGGCCTTGCCGTCGAGGTGCACGACGCAGGCGCCGCACTGCGAGGTGTCGCAGCCGACATGGGTCCCGGTGAGATGCAGATTCTCGCGCAGAAACTGCACCAGCAGGGTGCGGGGATCGATGTTGGCCGTGACAGGATTGCCGTTCACGATGAGGGAGATTTTTGCCATAAGACTCTCTATCAGCGCCCCGACGGGTCCCGTCGAAGCGGTTCTTATAATTATTCCAGCCCATCATATGGGCCATTCCACCATCGGGCAACATCGCCCAAAGCGCAGGCGGCCATGACGAAGGCGACGGGCCGTTAGCCCTGTACCGCCTTGGCAAAGTTCGCGAAAAATTCGTCGGCGAGCTTCTTGGCGGCGCCGTTGATCAGGCGCTGGCCGAGCTGCGCCAACTTGCCGCCGATCTGCGCCTCGACGTCATAGGACAGAAGCGTGCCGCCGTCCTTGTCCGACAGCTTCACGGCCGCGCCGCCCTTGGCGAAGCCGGCCACACCGCCCTCGCCTTCGCCGGAGATCTTGTAGCCGTTCGGCGGGTCGAGATCGCTCAGCATCACCTTGCCCCTGAAGCGCGCCGATACCGGGCCGACCTTCATCTTGGCCACCGCGCGAAAACCGCCGTCGTCGGTCTTCTCCATCTCCTCGCAGCCGGGGATGCAGACCTTCAGCACCTCGGGGTCATTGAGCTTGGCCCACACGGCCTCGCGCGACGCCGCAAGCTGGACTTCGCCGTTCATTGTCATGGCCATGGGGCGCCTCCCGGATCGGATTACTGCTCGTGCTGCTCAAGTAACGCACGGACGCCGCAAAGGAAAGGGCGGCGCCCGGTCACGTGCAATGCATATTCGCAACCGCAAAATGCTTGCGCCAGCGGATTTGGATTGGCAGAGCCGGGCCATGATGGTTAGGTCCCGCGCAACATGAGCACATCCCTCTCTCCCCTGCTCGCGCCGATGCTGTCGAGCGCCGCCATGCGGGCCGTCTGCGATGATCGGTCCACCCTGCAGAACATGCTCGATTTCGAGGCCGCCCTGGCGCGGGCCGAAGCTGCCATCGGTGTGATTCCCGCGGCCGCGGTCGCTTCGATCGAAGCCGCCTGCAAGGCTGGCTCGTTCGATCTCGCGGCCCTGGCCGAAGGCGCCACCAGGTCGGGCAACCTGGCGATTCCACTAGTCAAGGCGCTGACCGCCAATGTCGCCAAGACGGACAGCGAGGCTGCGCGCTACGTGCATTGGGGCGCGACCAGCCAGGACGTCATCGACACCGCGACCATGCTCACGCTTCGTGCCGGCAGCGACGCGCTGGACGCCGACCTCAGCCGCGCGATCAAGGGCTTTGCCGCGTTGGCGCGCAGCCATCGCAACACCGCCATGGTGGCACGGACCTGGCTCCAGCACGCGCTGCCGATGCCGTTCGGGCTGAAGGCCGCCGAATACGCCGCAAGCCTCGCCCGCGCGCGCTGCCGTCTGCGGCGGCTTCGCCGCGAGGGCCTCGCGCTGCAATTTGGCGGCGCCGCAGGCACGCTCGCAGCGCTCGGCGACAAAGGCCTCGCGGTTGCCGAACGGCTCGCACAGGAGCTGAATCTCGCTTTGCCCGAAGCGCCCTGGCACACCCATCGCGACCGGATCGCGGAGGCTGCTTCAAGCTTGGCGATTCTCGCCGGAAGCTGCGGCAAGATCGCCCGCGACGTCTCGCTGATGATGCAGACCGATGTCGCCGAAGCGTTCGAGCCCGCCGGCGAAGGACGGGGCGGCTCCTCCACCATGCCGCACAAGCGCAACCCGGTCGCGGCCGCAAGCGCCCTTGGCGCCGCGACCATGGCGCCGCAGCTCGCCGCGACGATCCTTGCCGCCCAGGTGCAGGATCACGAACGCAGCGCCGGCCCGTGGCACGCGGAATGGCCGACGCTGCCGCAACTGATGCTGGTTACCTCAGGCGCGCTCGCCGCCATCGTCGACATCGCCGAGGGCCTCGACGTCGACGCAAGCCGCATGCGCAGCAATCTCGATGCGACACACGGCCTGATCATGGCGGAAGCGGTGTCGATGGCGCTGGCCGAGAAGGTCGGCAAGAGCAACGCGCATCATCTCGTCGAGGCCGCGAGCAAGCGCGCGGTCGCCGAGAAGAAGCATCTGCGCGAGGTGCTGTCAGCCGATTCGCAGGTCACCGCGCATCTGCCGCCGGAAAAAATTGCGGCATTGTTCGAGCCGATGGCCTATCAAGGAGCGTCGCAGGCCCTGATCGACCGCCTGCTCGACAGCCTCGACCGCGAATAGAACGGAGATGCCGCCATGCCCATGATCGATGCCGACGGTTGCCTGCTCAACGTCTCCGTCGAAGGCCGCGACGGCGGGCCGACCCTGATGCTCTCCAATTCGCTCGGCTGCACGCTGCAGATGTGGGAGCCGCAGATGAAGGCCCTGACGCAGGTGTTCCGCGTCATCCGCTACGACCGCCGCGGCCACGGCAAGTCAGGCGTAGCCCCGGGCCCCTATTCGATGGAGCGCTTTGGCCGCGACGTGATCGCGATCCTCGACGATCTCAACATCGAGAAGGTGCATTGGTGCGGCTTGTCGATGGGCGGCATGGTCGGCCAGTGGTTGGGTGCCAACGCGCCGGAGCGGGTCGGCAAGATCGTCCTTGCCAACACCTCCTGCTACTATGCCGAGCCGACCAAATGGCTGGAGCGCATCCAGGCGGTGAAGCAAGGCGGCATCGCAGCGGTCGCCGATGCCGTGCTCGCCGGCTGGCTGACGGCCGATTTCCGCGAGCGCGAACCGCAGATCACCGCGAACATGAAGTCGATGCTGCTCGCCTCCCCGGTCGAGGGCTATCTCGCCTGCTGCGAGGCGCTGTCGACGCTCGACCAGCGCGAGCTCTTGCCGAAGATCAAGAGCCCGACGCTGGTGATCGCCGGCCGCCACGACATGGCGACGCCGATCTCGGCGGGCGAGCTGATCCGCAGCAAGATTCCCGGCGCGAGCATGACGATCATAGACGCCGCCCACATTTCCAACGTCGAGCAGCCGCACGCCTTCACCGACGCGGTGGTGGGATTCTTGACGCAACGCTGATCTCACAACGCGTCGAGGAGCGTAGCGACGAAGCAATCCAGACTGTTTCCGCGGACACATTTCTGGATTGCTTCGCTGCGCTCGCAATGACGGAGAGGAGGATAGGATGGACGACCAGAAGCGCCGCGATGCCGGACTGAATGTGCGCCGCAAGGTGCTGGGCAATGCCTGGGTCGACAAGTCGATCGCCAACCGCAACGCGTTCAACACCGACTTCCAGGACCTGATCACCCGTTATGCCTGGGGCGAGATCTGGACCCGGCCGCATTTCGACGAACGCACGAGACGGGTGCTGGTGATCGGCACCATGGTCGCGCTCGGGCAATGGGACGAATTCCGCCTGCACGTGCGCGCTGCGCTTGCCGAGGGCGGCTTCACGCCCGACGACATCAAGGAGATCCTGTTGCAGCAGGCGATCTATTGCGGCGTTCCGGCGGCGAACCACGCCGTGAAGGAAGCCTCAGCGATTGTGCAGGAGCTCGGCCTGCTCAAGACCTAGCAGTGCGGCGGCCTCATTGGCCTGCGGCGCCTCCGGCCGTTCGATCACCATCACGATCGCAGCACCGAGCAGCAGCAGCAGCTCGGTGGCATGCAGCCGAAGTGCGGCCATCTCGCCCACCTTAGATGCCATCACCATGCTGGTGAACGAGATCAGGCTGCCGATCGCAAGCGCGATGCCGAGCGCCTCGTCGCTACCGCCGGTCTTGCGGGCGCGGGGAATGCACAGAAGGGCGAGGTAGATCGCAAAGAACGCCACCACGGTCGCCCGGCCGAGTGCCAAGAGCCAGGCGGCACGCACCGTGCTCAGCCCCGCCAACTGGAGATGGTCGCTGAGGAACAGCGCGACCGCGACGCTCGGCCGCTCGTAGAGGCCGTGCACCGGCGCCACCATGATGTTGAAGGCAACGAGCGACCAGGCCGGGATGAAATAGGCCGCCAGCAGCGCGCCGTTGACTGAGCCGATCCGCCAATTCCTGAACATGCCGCTTCCCGCTTCGTTTGCCGCGGCCCGCGACGGACGGCGGCGATCTTTCCGGGAGCTAACTCGCATCAGACTGAGGCGGCAATTTAAACCCTTTGTTTACCTTAACTGTTCCCCGCTCCCGTCATTCCCGGGCACCGCGCGATCGGCGAGCCCGGAATCCATTCATCCACAGCGCCTGCGGCCCGATGGATTCCGGGTTCGCGCCACGCGCGCCCCCGGAATGACGGCAGCCACAAAAAAGGCCCCGCCCTTCGACGGGACCACCCTATTCTTACTCATCCTTGGGCTATCAGTCTTACCTGTTGTCCTGCTGACCGCCCTGCTGGCCGGGCTTCTCGCCCTGGCGCATCGGATCCTGCTGCTGCTGTCCGGGTTTCTGACCGCCGCCCTGCTGTTGCTGAGGGGTGCGCTGGCCGGGGTTCTGACTCTGCTGGCCCGGATTCTGGTTCTGCTGCTTCGTCATTCGGGGGAACTCCCTTGTTGGACGTCAGAGGCGAAATAACGGCCGCCCCGCATTTTGGTTGCCCGCGGAACCGGGTTCCTCCCTGCATCTGGGAACCAGCGGCGAAAAATGACCTCTGTACAAGCCTTTCTGCTGAGGCCTGGCCTGTTGCGGCGGCCAGTTCCGTCCTGTTAAGAAAAACCAAACGAACGAACGCTCAAGGGCTGCCGGGGCCCAAGAACTCTCTAAAGAGCTCCCTTTGAGCCGCGACAGGTTTGGTACGGCAGCCTATGGATTACTTCGCCCAGCAGCTCATCAACGGCCTCGTGCTCGGCTCGATCTATGGCCTGATCGCGATCGGCTACACGATGGTCTACGGCATCGTCGGCATGATCAATTTCGCCCATGGCGATATCTTCATGATCGGCGGCTTCATCGCCCTGATCACCTTTCTGATCCTGATCTCGATCGGCGTGACGGCGGTGCCGGTGATCCTGCTCGTGGTGCTTCTGGTGTCGATGGCGATCACCGCGCTCTATGGTTGGACCATCGAGCGCATCGCCTACCGGCCGCTGCGCCACTCCTTCCGCCTCGCCCCGATGCTGTCGGCGATCGGCATGTCGTTCGTGCTGACCAACTACTCGCAAGTTGCGCAAGGCGCCCGTGTCAAGCCGATCCCGCCCTTCATCACCGGCGGCTACACGCTGCATGAGAGCCCCGAGGGCTTCGTGATCCAGCTCTCGAACATCCAGATCATGGTGGTCATCATCACCATCGTGCTGCTGGCGATCTTCACCTGGCTGGTCTCGCGCACCCGGCTCGGGCGCGACATGCGCGCCTGCGAGCAGGACCAGACCATGGCGGCCCTGCTCGGCGTCAACGTCGACCGCACCATCTCAATGACCTTCGTGATCGGGGCGGCGCTCGCCGCTGTCGCCGGCCTGATGTACCTGCTCTATTATGGTCTGGTGGATTTCTTCATGGGCTTCGTCGCCGGCATCAAGGCGTTCACCGCGGCCGTGCTCGGCGGCATCGGCTCGCTGCCGGGCGCGATGCTGGGCGGACTCGCAATCGGCCTGATCGAGACGTTCTGGTCGGCCTATTTCTCCGTGGAGTACAAGGACGTCGCCGCATTCTCGATCCTGATCGTGGTCCTGATCTTCATGCCGACTGGCCTGCTCGGTCGTCCCGAAGTCGAAAAAGTCTGACGGACCGGCCGCGTGACAACCTCCCCCACCATGCCGGCCAAACCCAGAGCGGGCATCCTCTCCATCCTGAAAACCGCCGTCATCAACGCAACTGTCGCGGTGGTGCTGTTTTCGCTGATGGTCGGCATCCGCACCGAGGCCGGCTCCGACGGCCAGCTCACCTACTGGACGCGCTTCGGCGAGCTCGCCTCCCTCGTCGCCGTCGTGTTCGGCGGCTCGATCGTGATCGAACTGTTGCGGCAATGGATCGGTCCGAGCGGCGCCGAACGGCTCGTGCCGCCTGCGGTGCAAAGCGGAATAACATTCCTCGGCCGCTTTCTCGCGCCGGCGCTTCTGATCTTCGCCCTGCTGATGCCCGTGATCTTCTATGACCAGCGTTACATCCTCGACCTCGGGATACTCGTCCTCACCTATGTGATGCTGGGTTGGGGCCTCAACGTCGTGGTCGGGCTCGCCGGCCTGCTCGACCTCGGCTACGTCGCCTTCTACGCGGTGGGCGCCTATTCCTACGGGCTGCTCGCCACCAATTTCGGCTGGTCGTTCTGGGTCTGCCTGCCGCTTGCCGGCATGCTCGCGGCCCTCTGGGGCGTGATGCTCGGCTTCCCGGTGCTGCGGCTGCGCGGCGACTATCTCGCGATCGTGACGCTCGCCTTCGGCGAGATCATTCGCCTCGTCATCATCAACTGGCAAGACCTGACCGGCGGACCGAACGGCGTCTCCGGCATTCCGCGGCCTACGCTGTTCGGCATCCCGCTCGACAGCAGCGACGACGGGCTCGCCGCCAAGCTCGGCATCGAGTATTCGCCAACGCACCGCATCGTCTTCCTGTTCTACGTGATCCTAGCCCTCGCCCTCCTCACCAACTGGGTGACGATCCGCCTGCGCCGCCTGCCGATCGGCCGCGCCTGGGAAGCGCTGCGCGAGGACGAGGTCGCCTGCCGCGCGCTCGGCATCAACACCACGACCACGAAGCTGACGGCGTTCGCGACGGGCGCGATGTTCGGCGGCTTTGCCGGCGCGTTCTTCGCCACGCGCCAGGGCTTCATCAGCCCGGAGTCCTTCACCTTCCAGGAATCGGCACTGGTACTCGCCATCGTCGTGCTCGGCGGCATGGGCTCTCAGCTCGGCGTCGCGCTCGCCGCGCTCACCATGATCGGCGGCTTCGAGCTGTTCCGCGGGCTCGAAACCTACCGCATGCTGGTGTTCGGCATGGCGATGGTGCTGATCATGATCTGGCGGCCGCGCGGCCTGATCGGCCACCGCGCGCCGACGGTATACCTGACCAAGGCGCAGGCGATCTCCTCTGACCTCGTCAAGGAAGGTCACGGATGAGCGGCGAGACGATCCTGGAAGTCGACCGGCTCACGATGCGCTTCGGCGGCATCGTCGCCGTGCACGACCTGTCCCTCTCGGCCGAGCGGCGCAAGATCACGGCGCTGATCGGGCCGAACGGCGCCGGCAAGACCACCGTGTTCAACTGCATCACCGGCTTCTACAGACCCACCGGCGGCACCATCCGTCTCACCCACGACGACGGCAGAGAGATCGCGCTGGAGCGGCTGAACGACTTCCGCATCGCCAAGCGGGCCAAGGTCGCGCGCACGTTCCAGAACATCCGCCTGTTTCCCGGCATGACGGCGCTGGAAAACCTGATGGTGGCGCAGCACAACACGCTGATGCGCGCCTCCGGATTCACCTTCCTCGGCCTTATCGGCGTGCCCACTTACCGCAGCGCAGAAGCGAGCGCCATCGAGCTCGCCACCGAATGGCTGCGACGGGTCAACCTGCTCGACCGCGCCGACGATGCGGCCGGCAACCTCGCCTATGGCGACCAGCGCCGGCTCGAGATCGCGCGTGCGATGTGCACCGAGCCCGCGCTGCTGTGCCTGGACGAGCCTGCCGCCGGCCTCAATGCGCGCGAGAGCGCCGCCCTGAGCGAGCTGCTGCTGTCGATCCGCAACGAGCAAGGCACCTCGATCCTCCTGATCGAGCACGACATGTCGGTGGTGATGGAGATCTCCGACCACATCGTGGTGATGGACCACGGCGTGAAGATTGCGGAAGGCTCGCCCCGCGAGATCCGCGACGATCCCAAGGTGATCGCCGCCTATCTCGGCGCCGATGAGGAAGAGGCCATCGCCGTGATGGAGAGCGGGTCGTGACCGCGCCCCTGCTCGCGATCCGCGGCCTGCGCGCCGCCTACGGCAAGATCGAGGCGCTGAAGGGCGTCGACATCGAGATCAATGCCGGCGAGATCGTCGCGCTGATCGGCGCCAACGGCGCCGGCAAGTCGACGCTGATGATGACGATCTTCGGCAAGCCGCGCGCCCGCGCCGGCCAGATCCTGTACGAGGGCCGCGACATCACCGATGTCCCGACCCACGAGATCGCGCATTTGCGCATCGCGCAATCGCCCGAGGGCCGGCGCATCTTCCCGCGCATGAGCGTCGCGGAAAACCTCCAGATGGGAGCGGATGCCACCGGATGCACGGACGCGGAACGGGACGCTACGCTCGAGCGCGTCTTCACGCTGTTTCCGCGGCTAAAGGAACGCTACGCCCAGCGCGGCGGCACGCTGTCCGGCGGCGAGCAGCAGATGCTGGCGATCGGCCGCGCCCTGATGAGCCGCCCGCGCCTGCTCCTGCTCGACGAGCCGTCGCTCGGGCTCGCGCCGCTGATCGCGCGCCAGATCTTCGACGCGATCCGCGTCCTGAACCGGCAGGACGGCCTGACGGTGCTGATCGTCGAGCAGAACGCCAACCATGCGCTCAAGCTCGCCCATCGCGGCTATGTCATGGTCAATGGCCTGATCACGCTGGCCGGAACCGGGGCCGAGTTGCTGCAGCGCTCGGAGATTCGCGCCGCCTATCTGGAGGGCGGCCGTCACGGCTGACGGCGCCGGGACCGACCGAGTACGGCCGAATCTGGCGAGATACCCCGCCGCTGCCCGTATTTTGCCGGTGACTTCTCCCGAAAATCATTCGAGAATGGCGCCGGTTTGAGCCGGGCTTGCCCGGCAACGTCCACAGGCGATCACCCCGCGAGGTATCTCATGAAATCACTGAAGCTCATCGGTCTGGCATTCGGCGCATCGATCGCGCTGTCGAGCGCGGCGTTCGCGCAGGATGTCACAATTGCAGTCGCTGGCCCGATGACCGGCGGCGAGTCCGCCTTCGGCCGTCAGATGAAGAACGGCGCGGAGATGGCCGTGGCCGACATCAACGCCGCCGGCGGCGTCAACGGCAAGAAGCTCGCGCTCGACGTCGAGGACGACGCCTGCGATCCGAAGCAGGCGCGCTCAGTCGCCGAGAAGATCTCCAGCGCAAAGATGCCGTTCGTGGCCGGGCACTATTGCTCCTCGTCGTCGATCCCGGCCTCGGAAGCCTATGCCGATGGTAACGTACTGCAGATCACGCCCGCCTCGACCAACCCGCTGTTCACCGAGCGCAAGCTCTGGAACGTGGCGCGCGTCTGCGGCCGCGACGATCAGCAGGGCCTGATCGCAGCGCAGTACATCGCCAAGAACTTCAAGGGCAAGAACATCGCGATCCTCAACGACAAGACCACCTACGGCAAGGGTCTTGCCGATGAGACCAAGAAGGCGCTCAACAAGGCCGGCATCACCGAGAAGATGTACGAGTCCTACAACAAGGGCGACAAGGACTTTAACGCGATCGTCTCGCGCCTGAAGCGCGACAACATCGATCTCGTCTATGTCGGCGGCTACCACCAGGAGAGCGGCCTGATTCTGCGCCAGATGCGCGATCAGGGCCTCAAGACGGTGCTGATGGCCGGCGACGCGCTCGCCGACAAGGAGTACGCCTCCATCACCGGCCCGGCCGGCGAAGGTACGCTGTTCACCTTCGGTCCCGATCCGCGCAACAAGCCGACCGCGAAGAAGATCGTCGAGGCCTTCAAAGCCAAGGGCATCGATCCCGAGGGCTACACCCTCTACACTTACGCCGCGATGCAGGTCTGGTCGCAGGCGGCCAAGAAGGCGGGCAGCACCGACGCCAAGAAGGTCATGGCGGCGATGAAAGCCGGCAAGTGGGACACGGTGATCGGGCCGATCGAGTACGACGCCAAGGGCGACATCAAGCAGATCGACTATGTCGTCTACAAGTGGGATGCCAAGGGCGGCTACGCCGAAATCGTCGGCGGCGGCACCTGAAGCACACAGCGTGCGGAGGGCTCTGCCGGCCTTAGCCGGTGCCCTCACGCCATCCAATCGAGACAGCGCCCCGGCTTGCCGGGGCGTTTCTTTTTGCGGTGCGGTCAGACCGCCGCACGCACCTCGCCAAGCACGGCCGCCCGCGCGGTCTGCAGCGCCTGCAGCAGGTCGTTCGGCCGAAACGGCTTTTGCAGGCAGACCACGTTGGCGAGGTGGGGCGACTGCTCCATGAAATCGAGCGCGGTCATCCCGGATACCGCGACGATCGGCAGCGCCGGTACGCACTCGCGGAGGGTCGCAATGACGTCGACGCCGCTGGTATCGCCGAGGAAAATGTCCACGATCGCTGCGTCGAAGGAGTTTTCCTCGAAGGCTTTCAGCCCGGCGGCGCCGCTACCGGCCTCCACCACCTCGTAACGATTGACCCGCAGCAGGATCGCGACCATCGCGCGGACATCCTTCTGGTCGTCGATGATGAGAATTCGGGTCATGGGAACACCCCGGATCCTGAAATCAAAATCGGATGATTCAAAGCTGGAACCCGCCGCAGCGGATGGGCATTATGGCACCGTCCAGTAAAGCGCATCTTACCCTGACCCTATTCCGTGTTCTCACGAGAATTAAGCAAGCTGTAACCTTCGGTTGAGCCGCGGCCGCATCGGTTCGGAATGCGCGCCCGGAACCCGCTACCATGGAGGTCAAGGCTGCCGGCTCGAATGGATTTTGCGGGAATGAGCAAAACCGGTCTGCAAGAGGTGACCGTGCCTTCGATCGATCGAAGCACATTTCTTTCGACCGTGCCGGCCACATCGAAGGATCACACCGCAGCATTGGTGATCGTCGGTGTTTCCTCGATCCTGTTCGCGCTGGCCGTACCCTTTGCCGGTATGCCGCTTGAACGCGTGCCGGCCTTCATCGCGAGCTATCAATCCGCTCTCGCCGTCTGTGACGTCATCACGGCAGTCCTCTTGTTCTCGCAATTCGCCGCGTTGCGGACCCGTGCATTGCTGTGGCTTTCGAGCGGCTATCTGTTCACAGCGGCAGCCGCTGTAGTCCACGCGCTGAGTTTTCCCGGCCTTTTCGCGCCGAGTGGACTATTTGGCTCCGGCCCGCAGACAACCGCTTGGCTCTATATGATCTGGCACGGCGGCTTTCCGCTGTTCGTGCTGGCCTATGTCTGGTGGAAAGGGGTGAACGGAGGGGTCGAAATCTCGGGCCCGACGCGAAACGCGATCATCGGCAGCGTGCTCGGTGTCGGCGCCGCGGTGGCGGCCGTCACCTGGATCGTCACCGCACGCCACGATCTGCTTCCGGCACTATTGAAGGAAGGCGGCGGCTTCACGACGGCGCAGGTAGGCGTGATCTCGTTCGTGTGGTCTTTGAGCTTTGCCGCCCTGATTGGCCTCTGGTTCAGGCGGCCGCATGCGGTGATCGACGTCTGGCTTATGGCGGTGATGTGCGCCTGGCTGTTCGATATCGCGCTGTCGGGGATCTTCAACAGTGCCCGTTTCGATCTCGGCTTCTACGCCGGTCGTCTCTACGGCCTCTGCGCTGCAATCTTCGTGCTCGCGGCGCTGCTGATCGAGAATGTCCGTCTCCAGGCGCATACGGTCGACCTCGTCGGCAGGCTGCGCGAGCAGTCGGCCTCGGATCGCGACTTCTATGGCAAGCGTCTCGCGCTGTACGGCGCCGTCGTCGAGTCCTCCAATGACGCCATCATCACGACTTCCCTCGACGGCATCATCACCGGCTGGAACAGGGCCGCCGAGCGCCTATTCGGCCATTACGCCACCGAGGCTATCGGCAAGCCGATCGATCTCATCGTGCCCAAGGACCGCAAGCCGGAAGTCCGTAACATTCTCAACCGCATCAGCAGCAACGAATCGATCGCTCAGCACGAGACGGTGCGGCTGCGAAAGGACGGCCGTCAGCTCGACGTCGTGCTCAACATTTCGCCGCTGAGGGCGGCGGGCGGGGAGATCATCGGCATCTCCAAGATCGCGCATGACATCACCGAGGAGATGCAGTCCAGGGAGAAGCTGCGCCGGGAGGTCGAGGAACGCCAGCGCATCTTCGAGACGTCGCAGGACCTGATCCTAGTCACCGACGGCTACGGCAATTTCGTCCAGGTCAGCCCGAGCGTGACCACCATCCTCGGCCTCAAACCGGAGGACATGATCGGGCACAGCGCGACCGAGTTCATCCATCCCGACGATCTCGAGAGTACGCGCAACGAGATGCGCGCGGCGCGACGTGGCCAGATCAAGCGCAGCTTCGAGGCGCGCTACTACCACTACGATGGTCACGAGGTTACGCTGAACTGGATGGGCACCTGGTCGGAGCCTGTGAAGCGCCATTTCTTCATCGGGCGCGACCTGACCGAGAAACAGGCTGCCGAGGCCCAGTTCAGGCAGGTCCAGAAGATGGATGCCATCGGCCAGTTGACCGGCGGCGTCGCCCACGACTTCAACAACGTGTTGACCGTCATCACCGGCACGATCGGCATCCTGGCGGATGCCGTCGCCGATCGTCCCGAGCTTGCCGCCATCACCAAGCTGATCGACGATGCCGCCGAGCGCGGCGCGCAGCTCACCAAGCATCTGCTCGCCTTCGCCCGCAAGCAGCCGCTTCAGCCGCGCGAAATCGACGTCAACAGGCTGATGCTCGAAGCCGCCAAGCTGCTGCATCCGACCCTTGGCGAGCAGATCACCATCACCCCGCAACTCACCGAAGATGCCTGGCCGGCGCTGATCGATCCGAACCAGCTCACCACCGCGATCCTCAATCTCGCCTTGAATGCGCGCGACGCCATGCCCGACGGCGGCACGCTCGTACTGGAGACCCGTAACGTCTTTCTCGACGACGGCTATGCCAGCATGAACGCCGACGTCGCACCCGGCAACTACGTGATGATCGCGGTCAGCGATACCGGCAGCGGAATTGCGCCCGACTTGATCGATCGGGTATTCGATCCCTTCTTCACCACCAAGGAGGTCGGCAAGGGAACGGGCCTCGGGCTCAGTATGGTGTTCGGCTTCGTCAAACAATCCGGCGGCCACATCAAGATCTACAGCGAGGAAGGCCACGGCACGAGCGTGAAGATCTACCTGCCGCGTTCGACCGGCGTGCAGGAGACCGAGTACGAGGCGCTGCAGAATGTGCCGATCACCGGCGGCGACGAGAAGATCCTGATCGTCGAGGACGACGCCCTGGTGCGGCAGTATGTCGTGACCCAGATCAAGAGCCTCGGTTATGCCGCGCTCGAAGCCGCCAACGCGGCCGAGGCGCTCGCCGTCATCGATGCTGATACCGGCATCGACCTGCTCTTCACCGACGTCATCATGCCGGGCGCGATGAACGGCCGTCAGCTTGCCGACGAGGCGGCACGCCGGCGTCCGGACCTGAAGACGCTGTTCACCTCGGGCTACACCGAGAACGCCATCGTCCATCACGGCCGCCTCGATTCCGGCGTGCTGCTCCTGGCAAAGCCCTACCGCAAGTCCGAGCTCGCCAGGATGATCAGGACGGCGCTCGCCAGTTGAGCGGGCCCGGCGCCTGCGCTATCGCTTCAGGCAGGTCGCCTGCCCCAGGAGTGCCGTCCTTGAAAAACCTTCTCACCGATATTGCCGGCGTTCGCGTCGGTCACGCCGACGACGCCAAGCTCGCCTCCGGCACGACCGCGATCATCTTCGATTCCCCGGCGGTGGCGGCGATCGACGTCCGCGGCGGAGGACCCGGCACGCGCGAGGTCTCGCTGCTCGATGTCGCCAACACGGTCGAGCGCGTCGACGCGATCGCACTGTCGGGCGGCTCCGCCTTCGGGCTCGATGCCGGCGGCGGCGTACAGGCCTGGCTCGCCGAACAGGGCCGCGGGTTCAGGATCCGAGAAGCCGTGATCCCCATCGTGCCCGGCGCGATCGTGTTCGATCTGCTCAATGGCGGCGACAAGTCCTGGGGCCGCTTTTCGCCCTATCGCGATCTCGGCTACGCCGCGGCCGCCTCTGCCGGCACCGACTTCGCTCTCGGCAGCGTCGGCGCCGGCCTCGGCGCCACCACGGCGACCTTCAAGGGTGGGCTCGGCTCGGCATCGGCCATGACGGCGAACGGCGTCAAGGTCGCCGCGATCATGGTGGTCAATGCGGTCGGCAGCGTCACAGTTGGTGACGGGCCGTGGTTCTGGGCCTCGCCGTTCGAGGAGAACGGCGAGTTCGGCGGGCGCGGCTTGCCGGCCGGGTTCACACCGGACATGCTGGCGATGCGTATCAAGGGCGGCCCGGCCGCAAGCGCGCGCGAGAACACCACGATCGGCCTCGTCGTCACCGATGCTGTTCTAACCAAGGCGCAGGCCAAGCGGCTCGCGATGATCGCGCAGACCGGATTTGCCCGCGCCATCTATCCCGTCCACGCCCCGCTCGACGGCGACGTGCTGTTTGCGGCGGCCACCTGCGAGAAACCGATCGAGCCGCTGGTCGAGCTCACCGAGCTCGGCATGGTCGCTGCCAACGTGGTCGCGCGCGCGATCGCACGCGGCGTCCACAGTGCCACCGCGCTGCCGTTCGCGGACGCGCTGCCGGCGTGGAGGGATAAGTTCGGCGCATAGTAGGGACACCCCTCTCCCCACGCGTCACGCGTCATCGCCCGGCGAAGACCGGGCGATCCAGTATGCGAGAGACGGTCGTGTGAAATCGAGAGGCCGCGGCGTACTGGATGCCCCGCCTGCGCGGGGCATGACACCGTCATTGGCGGAAGACGCCCAGGCTCACACGCTCATCGACATCGATGAAGATGCGGTCGCGGACGAAGCCTGCCCCTGGCGCTGCATCATCTGCTCGAACCAGTTATAGGCTGCGTTGCCGGCGCCCGACACGCCCGGAACCGTCGTCGACACCTTGAAACCGTCGGCATAGGTGACCGTGGTGGTGGTCGAGCCATCGGCGTTGGTCGTCGTGGTCGAGGTCGAACCGCCCGACTGCGAGCTGCCGGACGCATCGCCCGAGCTGCTCGCGCCCTGGGCGTGATGGTGGCCGTGATGGCCGCTCTTCAGCGCCTTCGACATCTCGTCGAGGCTGACGTTGCCATCGGAATTTGCATCGAGCTTCGAGAACACGTCATCGGCCTGCGCCAAATTGGTACCACCCGCGCCCAGTGCGTTCTCGAACTCCGACTTGGTGATACTGCCGTCGCCATCGGCATCGATCTGCGAGAACAGATCCTTCAGCGCATCCTGCCTGCTCATCGACGAGGTCGAGCTGACGGACGTGCTCGTGCCGTCCGACGACTGGCCTTGCGCAGCAAGCAGCGCGCTCATCGTCTCCGGCGCGATCTGCGGACAATTGCCCGAGTTCACTGACGAGGTCGCCGTGCTGCTCGTGCCGTTGCCGCTGTCGATCGCAAACGGGTTGGTCGCGCCTTGCGAAAAGCCCGTCTTCTGCGCCGACGAGGATTTCGAGCTCGTCAGCGACTGGATCGCATCGAGCGCAGTCGAGACGGCACCGAGGGCGAACAACATTGCACTACTCCAACCGATGCGGCATGCCGCGGCCAATGTTCTTACGCTTGTGTCAGCAAGCACCGTGCCAGCACGAAAAGCTCAATGAAATCCGGCTTGGCCGCGCCCTCGGAGCCCCGGGAACATCGGCAATTCATGCCGCAGAGGGCAGAAATTTCCGCCCACAGGAACGACGCCTGCCCTGCATTGCCCGGCGCAAATGCCCATGTTAGGCGAGGCCTCACCTCCTTCGGCCGCCACGGGAAACAACGCCCATGACCCAAGCCCTCAGCCCCCGCCCCCTGGCGATCGCGCCCTCCATCCTGGCCTCGGATTTCTCCAGGCTCGGCGAAGAGGTCCGCGCGGTGGACGCGGCCGGTGCGGACTGGATCCATCTCGACGTGATGGACGGGCATTTCGTGCCCAACATTTCCTACGGCCCCGACATCATCAAGGCGATGCGCCCGCATACGAAGAAGATCTTCGACGCGCATCTGATGATCTCGCCCTGCGACCCCTATCTCGAAGCGTTCGCGAAAGCGGGCTGCGACCACATCACCGTGCATGCCGAGGCAGGTCCGCATCTGCACCGCTCCCTGCAGGCGATCCGCGCGCTCGGCAAGAAGGCCGGCGTCTCGCTCAACCCGGGCACACCGATCAGCGCGCTCGAATACGTCCTCGACCTGATCGACCTCGTGCTGGTGATGTCGGTCAATCCCGGCTTCGGCGGCCAGGCCTTCATCCCCTCCGCGATCGGCAAGATCCGCGATATCCGCGCGATGACCGCGGGCCGCCCGATCGACATCGAGGTTGATGGCGGTGTCGGCCCCGACGTCGCCGGCGCGCTGGCCGCCGCCGGCGCCAACGCGTTCGTCGCCGGCACCTCGGTGTTCAGGGGCGGCACGCAGGAAGCCTACAAGACCAACATCGCCGCGATCCGTAACGCCGCGCTCGGAGCGCGCGGCGAAGCGATCTGAGCCGCATCAAGCTCGACATGCGCGATGCAAGAGAGCCGCGGCTCCAGCCGCGATGCAGCGCGCAATCCTTAAAATTACAACCTAAGTCCGTACTCCTCCGGACTTCCCTGATTCGCACAAATCACTTCAAGTGGGTCTTGCCTGTTTGGCGGGAGCACATCATGACGACAACCCTGGTATGGACTGGCGTGGCGTTGTGGCTTGGTTTTAGTGCATTTGTCGTTTTTGGCCCATCGGCCGGGCCGGTGAAGGCCGCACGCAGCATCCGGCATCGAACTTTTTTGGACTGACTGATGCAACCGCACTGCCCGAACTGCCTGAAGGAAATGACCAAGGCGACCGCTTCGCGCAGCCTCTTCAATTGCGAGCCCTGCCGCGAGATCATCCAGTACTTCGGCGGCAGCGCAGATCATAGCGAAGCCGGTCCGCACTTCTCCTGGCCCATCCGCCGCAAGCGCGCCCCTCACGCGGGCCACCCGGCCTGACCCAGCCTGTGGGCGAAGCGCTATCCCGCCGCCTCGCCCACATCCGCCTCTGCCGCATCCGCAGCCATCCGCGGCGGCCGCACCACGGTGACGGTACAGGTCGCTTCCGCAGCTACCTTGGCCGAGACGCTGCCGAGCAGCGTGCGCCTGAACGAGCCCTGCCGCGCGCCGATGATGACATGATCGACCTGGTTGACCTCGGCGAACTCCAAAAGCGCCGCGGCGGGATCGACGGCCTCCAGCACGTGAACCGATAGCCGGCTCTCATCCAGCTTGAGCGGAGTGGCCCAGTGTCTGAGCGCCACCAGGCGATCGATATGCTTGTTTGAGCCCTGCTCGTCCAGTGTCCGGTCGATGGCGATGCGGTTGAGTTTCAGCACATTGACGCAGGCAAGCCGCGCCGACGGGAGCGTCGCGAGAATGCGTTCGGTCGTGACACGCAGTGCTTCGTTCAGCTCGGGCGCGCCTTCCGCGGTGTCGAGCGCGACCGCGAGGATCGGGCTCGATGCAATCTGCGCCGCGACATCGGCTTTCGCGCGCGGCTGCGTGACGCCCTGGTTGAAGCGGCGCCGCCAGGCGACGCCGAGGGGATCGCGCTTCAACCGCTCCGAGCGCGCGGTGAGCTTGATCTGGTCGGGATGGGCAAGGTCGAAGGCAAGCTGGGCCGCGGTCGGATAGCGCCAGACCGGTTCGATCTCCAGACAGCGCAGCACCACCTCCTGGAGCCAGGGCGGATAGTCGGGGCGCAGCTTGCGCGGCGGATGCGGATCGCGCCACAGCCGGCGCCGCATCGCGCGCAACGTCTCGCCCTCGCCGAACGGCCGCTCGCCGGTGGTGAAGAAATAGAGCAGCACGCCGAGCGAAAACAGATCACTGCGCGGATCGTCGCGCACGCCCAAGAGCCGTTCCGGCGCCATGTAGGGAGCGGTGCCGTAAGGCAGGCGGAACTCCTCCTGCAACAGGTCCGGCAGATGATTGTGGTGCGACAGGCCGTAGTCGATCAACACCGCCTCGCCACTGTCGCGGAACATGATGCTGCTCGGCTTGACGTCGTGATGGATCACGTTCTGCCGGTGCAGGTCGGCGAGCGCGGTCGCGATTTTCGCAACGAGCAGCCGCGCCTCGTCGTAGGGCAGCGGCAGGTCGGGCAGCCGCTTGTAAAGCGTGGTCCCCGGAATACGCTCGATGACGACATAGGCCTGGTGGGCGAAATCGCCGGTGCCGAAACACGTGGGCACGTGGCGTCCCGCAAGCCTCGGCAGGATCATCATCTCCATCTCGAAGGAGACGATCGCCGCGGGGTCCTCGCCCTCGGACACCCGCGGGATCTTCATCAGCAGCGGCACGTCGATGCCGGGATGAGTGACGGTCCACAGCGTCGCCATGCCGCCGGCATGGACGCCCTCGCCGATGGTGTAGCCGTCGATCTCCGCGCCGGGCTTGACCAGAGGTTTCGGCATCGCCGTCAGCGTCCTTCCGACAGGCGGTCGGCCAGCCAGGGCGGCAGGCCGTTTTCGCGGATTCGGTTCGCCGCGCTCGCGATGTCATAGGGCGCGCGGCAATAGGTGATCTCGCACGAGACCGTGTCGAACAATACGAAGGCCGCCGACGGATCGCCGTCGCGCGGCTGGCCGACGGCGCCGAGCACGGCGAGCCATTGCCGCCCGCGCAGCAGCGGCACGGAGACGTCGGTCTTTGGCACGAGGCTCGTCATCTTCGCCGTCACCGACATCGAATAGAGCGCGGGCCGGTGGATATGGCCGCAGAAGGTGACGTGCGCGGGCGTCGATATCAGGCTCTTGGCGGCGTCCGCCGTCGAGCGGATATAGTTCCAGCGCTTGGGACTCGAGGCTTCCGAGTGTACGAACAGACGGTCGCCGTCCTCAACGAGCATCGGCAGCTCAGCGAGGAACCGGCGCTGCGCGGTGTCGAGCCGCCCCCGCGTCCATTCGATCGCGATCTGCGCCGCGGCATTCATGGTCTCGGCCGACGAATTCACTGCCTGGTCGTGATTGCCGCGCACCGCGATGGCGCCATGGGCGACCAGCTCCATCGCGGTATCCACCACCCATTCGGGGTCGGCGCCATAGCCGACGAGATCGCCGAGCAGCACAATCCGCTCGGCGCCGCGCGCCCGCGCGGCCTTCAGGCAGGCATCGAAAGCCTGCCGGTTGCCGTGGATATCCGAGAAGACAGCTAGGAGCACGCACCCTCCACCCTCGAAAGGCTATCTGGAAGCCGATAAAGCCAATTTGAGGGACATCAACAAGATGCGCCAGCGCGGGGCTGCTTTCCAGCGCGCCCTGCTGTCGCAGCGGTGGAGAGCCTATTGCTCGTCCTTCGGCGGCATCCGGGGCGGCGGCAGCGGTGTGAACACGGCGCCCTGCGCACCGGCGGGCGGAGCATTGAATTCGCCGGTCGAAGAATCGCCCCCGCTGGTCTCGAGGATGGTCTTGGGCGTCACATATTCCCGGACCATGTCGATCAAGCTGCCCTCGCCACCGCCGAAATCGGCGGCGCGGCCGCCTTGCGGATGCCCTGCCGCGATCTCGTTCTGCGCCGTGTGGGTCTTGTCGGCCAGCCTATCGTTGTAGGGCACGCGGAAGGCCCGTGGGATGCCGCTCGGGCGATTGTCCTCGTCGAGCTCCTCGACCCAGAAATAGATCGAGCCGGGGTCGCCCTCGAGCGAATGCGGCTCGACGATGCGCGCCTGGAGCAGCTTGAAGGAGGTCGGCATCCGCTCGGCGCTGGCCCAGCCGAGCAGCCCGCGCATGCCCCCGAAGCTGACGACATAGAACACGCTGGTCACGACCACTGCGACCGCCTTCAGCGACCAGTGCAGGCGCGCATAGACCAGCACGACCAGCAGCAGCGCGCCGATCACGGCGTAGGCGACCGACAGCGTCAGGATGACCAGTTGCAGATCACTCACGGCGTATCCTCACACCGGTCTTCGGATCGACGTCGCCGCCGTTGCGCCAACTGCTGCGGAACGTCTCCAGCAGCGATTTCGGCCGCTGGTCGACGTTGACCACCTTGCCCTCGGCATCGAGCCGGAACCGCACCGCCGTCTTCTCGTCGCCGGTGTGATCGAGCGTGAATTTGTTGTCGAAGATCACCTGCGCGGTCGGATTAAGCTTTTGCACCTTCACGTTCGCTTGGACAGGCTCGCCGGTCGTCGCCACGAAGTGGGAGACGTTGACGGTGTATTCGCCGGCGACGATGCCGCGCACCGTGACGATCTCCTCGCGGATCGGCGACGCGATCTTCTTGCCGTTGACCATGATGAAATCGTTGGCGCCGCCACGGTCATCGCGGTCGAGCGTGAGGAAGCCGGCCTCGCGGTGCCGGTACCAGGCGATGTTGCCAGCGGGATCCTGCACGAACAGGTCGAGATCGTCGGGGTGATTGTCCGGCCAGTCCAGCGTGATCATGAACTCGGCTTTGGAGTCGATCTTGCCGTCTTTGGAATCCGGGGAGACCGCGAGCAGGGCGAGGAAGAACAGGAAGGCGATCACCTGGAGCGCCTTGAACAGCATCACGCCCAGCGGATCGAACGGCTCCTCGCGCGGATAGAGACCGAAATCATCCAGCATGACGGCGTTCCAGAGCCGGCGTGACATAGGTCTCGGTCAGCACCACGGCATCCGAGAACACCCGCTGGGTCGCCGCATCGAGCATGTAATATTGGATGCGGACCAAGATCGAGCCGACGAGGCCCGCAAGCGTCGTGTACATGGCAACCGCCATGCCGTCGCTCATCAGCCCCATCGAAGACCGCATCGCGACCTTGTCGGCGGCGTCCAGGCCGGCGATCGGCGCCAGCATGATGATGAAGCCGATGATGGTGCCGAGCAGGCCGAGCTTCATCAGCGTGTCGGAGACAAAGGCGCCGAAACCATTGGAGCCGCGCAGGCGGTCGGCCAGGGTGCGCAGCAGCAGGGTCTGGTCGACCGGCCGGTAGTCCTGCGCGGCGGCCTTCGTCACCAGGCTTTCGATGTGATCCCGCACCAGCCCGCGTGGCAGCGAGGCCCCGCCGGCCTCGAGCGCCTTGCTGCCACCGGCCGCCGCCAGCACCGTGCGGCAGCGCCGCGCCGCCGCCCCCTCACGCGCGATCGCCCGCGTCCGCAGGAAGCAGTGACCGCAGGTGGCGACGTAGAGCACCGCGATGACGCTCGAAATGTAGGTCCGGTCCGAGGTCAGCATCAGATGGATCAGCCCGAACCGCCACAACAGGACGACGGCGAAGACGGAAAGGCCGGTGAAGATCATCCAGAACAGGAGCGCGCTCCGCTCCGACGGGTCGGCCGGTTGCCGTGCGGTCGGTCCAATCGTGATCGAGCTCATGCTGCATTGCTCCCGGCCTGCAACGATCTTTCGTCGCGGATTAGATCAAAATTACCGCCCCCGGTCCAAAGAGCCATGCCCAAACTGGCTTGGGAAATTTGCCCGAGCCTCATCCCTGCCCTTCCCTGCAATTGGCAAGGCGCGGCGGCGTTGTTACTGTGAGCTTAGCAAACGTCGGGGGTGATCGCATGCGTCTCGTGCTCCAGCTCGTCGCCCGCCTGCTTCTCATCGTCGCGCTCTGCCTCGGGGCAGCGACGGTGTGGGCGACGTTCGATGCCTATCGAAGCGTCGACCGCGCCACCGCGACATCCGCGCAGCGCGTCGCGAAAGCGTTGGAGGCACTGTACTGGCGCGAGCTGTTGTTGCGCAGCAGCAGAATGCGCGAGCACCTCCTGCCGGTTCCCGATTGGCGCACGCTGGAGACGATGAAGCTGATCTCGCCTGGCGTCTGCGTCGAGTTCCAGCCGGCGGCCGCGTTCGAAAAGCCGCTCTGTGGCCAGAACCAGGGCATCGGCAAGGCGCCGCCGCGATGGTTTGCAGCGATCGTGCCCACGTTCCTCGGCAGCCATGCCGAGGTGGTGCGGCCCGTTAGTCCCCGCGCAGCCGCGGCCGGCACGGTTGTTGCGACCCCGGATGAAGCGGCCGCGATCTCGCTCGCCTGGGAGTACATCCTCAACGTGATTGACGTCGCGCTGTTGATGTCGGCGGCGATCGCGCTGCTCGCCTCGCTGGCGATCGCGCACACGCTGGCGCCGGCGCGCGCGATCGTCACCGCGCTGCAGCGCATGGCGCGCGGCCAGTATCGCACGCCATTGCCACGTTTCCGCTCGATGGAGCTCGCAATGATCGGCAAGGCCGTGGGCGAGCTCGGCGGCCGGCTGGAAGAGGCGACCGAGCAGCGCGCAGCCCTGACAAGGCGCCTGATCGAGATCCGCGACGACGAACGTCGCGCGCTGGCCCGCGAGCTGCACGACGAATTCGGGCAGAACCTGTCGGCCATCCTGGCCTTCGCCAACACGATCGAGACGGCGAGCGCAAAGGAGAGCAAGGACAACGGCATTGCGCAGGATGCGCGCATGATCTCGCAGGCCACCCACCGCATCATGGCCTCGCTGCGCGATACGCTGAAGCGTCTGCGCAATCCCCTGCCCGAGGAGCTCGGGCTGGAGGCGAGCCTCGTCAATCTCGTCGATCGCTGGCGCTCGCAGAGCGCGACGCAGCCGACGATCCAGCTCGATCTCAAGGGCGACCTCGCCGACATCAGCGGCCCGGCCGCAACCACCGCCTATCGCGTCGCCCAGGAATGCCTGACCAACGCGCTGCGCCACAGCGCGGCGCGCGAGATCTCGTTGCGGATCGAGCGCCGTTCGGGAGCAGACGATGCGCTCGTGATCCGGGTGGAAGATGACGGCGGCGGCGATGCCGAGCAGGTGGCGCGCTCCGCGGGCTTTGGCCTCACCGGCATTCGCGAGCGCGTTGCGGCGGCCGGCGGCTCGCTGTCGATCCTCCCCGCAACGCGCGGCCTCAGCGTGGCCGCCACGATCCCGCTCGCGGCGTGAGGCCGGCATGACCGAGGTTGCGACAACAGGCATCTCCGTGCTGCTGGTCGACGACCATCCGATCGTGCGACAGGGTTATCGGCGCGTGCTGGAGAGCCAGGGCGATCTCCGTGTCGTGGCGGAAGCCGACAACGCCGCGGACGCTTATGCCGCCTTCAAGGCGCATGATCCCGACGTCGTGGTGATGGACATCTCGATGCCCGGCGCGAGCGGGCTGGAGGCGATCCGCAACATCCGCGCCCGCAGCCCGCGTGCGCGCATTCTGGTCTTCACCATGCACAACGAGGCGGTGCTGGTGAAAGCTGCCTTCAGCGCCGGCGCCAGCGGCTTCGTCACCAAGAGCAGCGAGCCGTCCGCAGTGGTCAGCGCGATCCGGGGCGTTGCCCGCGGCGAGCGCGCCATGAGCGACGACATCGCGCATGTGCTGGCTGAGGACAGCCTCGCGCCGACCGGCTCGGTGCTGGATCAATTGGGTGAACGGGAAATCGAGATTTTGCGTCAGTTCGCCGGCGGCGCTACGACCGAGCAGATCGCCTCACAGCTCAATCTCAGTGTGAAGACGGTCCAGAACTATCACTATCTGATCAAGGCCAAGACCGGCGCGCGCACGGACGCGCAACTCGTGCGGCTGGCCGCGACGTGCGGGCTGACGAAGATCTAGCAGCAAGGCTGCCGGATTCTCTGAGTGACATCATAACTTTTCAAGTCTGTCTTCCCCATCCGATTGCTATACGAAATGGAACAGAGACCGTTCAGCTCCGGTTAGCACTGGAGTCGAAGGAGTAATGTCATGAGTAAGGCTAATCACAAGGCCGTCCCACGTCCCCCGATCATTACAGTAGGTGAGCTCATCGACGAACTTTGCCGCTTGCCGGATACGGCCATTGTCCACTTCCGCTGCCCCATGCTCGATCAGGAGCTAACATTCTCGCGCCTTCGAAAGCGTTCAAAGGACACAGTCGAAATCGCAGTCAATGTATACCCGGAAAGCCCGTCGGTTGTGCCATCGACCGGCGCCGCACTTCACGCACGGAAGCACGCGGCCCCCTCGCCGTCGCACGGCGATGGAAACCTTCTTCACAAGGAGAGAGGGTGAAGTAGGCGTTACGAACTTTGGAATGGGAGCGTCGGTCTAAGCGGTCTGCAAACCGCGCAGAAGCAGCGCCAGCGTCGCATCGACGCGTGCCGGCAGATCGGCATCCTTCCACTCGTCGGCATGCGCCGGATGGTGGAAGCGGCTGGTGGCATCGAAGATCGCGCGTGCGGTGGCCTTGGTGTCGGTGACACGGAAGACGCCTTGCTTCACGCCGTCAACGAGGATCGCCGACATCTGGTCGATCAGCCCGTCCTTGTGGCACTTCACCGCGGCGCAGGCTTCGCGCGCCAGCGTCAGATAGGTCTGGAACATCTCGGGATCGTCGCAGACGCGCTCGCGCTTGGCGGCGAACAGCGTGCGCAGCCAGCGGTCGAGCCGCTCCGGCGCGGGACCAGTGCTGTCCTCGGCAATCTGGCGCAGCGGTCCGTCGATGCGCTCGAGCCAGCGTTTTGCAACGGCTTCGCGCAGCGAGGCCTTGCTCGGGAAATGCCGGTAGACGCTGCCGTGGCTCACATCGAGAGCACGGGCAACGTCAACCACCGTGGCCTTGGCAAGTCCGTAGCGCCTGAGCACATCCTCAGTGACTTCGAGGATCCGCTCCGGCGTCAAGACAACGGCTTCATTCATGCCAGCACCATGTTCCCGATAAGGGCTCACTCATCCGGCGATGGAGCTGCTTCCGAAGCGCCCCTGCCGGTCGTTTCGGAAAGCTCTCGCCTTAATGAGGCAGTTTTGCAGCCTGCGCCGCGATCTGGCGCGCCACCAGCAAATTGAGCCAATGCCCAATCGTCCCGGTGAAATTGAGGATTTCGGTCGTCATTTTCTTGTTCTCCACTCGTCCGCGGCTCCTGCCCCTTCAATTACGTCCCTCGATCCGCAGATGTTTCGGATGTCGGGCGCCCCCGGGAGATAGCCACGGGACGCCCAATCGGAGCGTCCGGAAACGGATATACACGTCTCGCTGACAGATTTCAATATCTGTCAGTCAATGATCCGTGATTGACAGTTAATTTCTGGCCCGGCTCGTTACGTCCGGACTGGCCGCTTTCGCACATGGCCGCCGGTCATCCCCTGCTACCTCGTCCCAGCCGTTTGTTTCGCCCTCCCCGCTCTGCTAAATCGCGGCGTAAAAAGCATTTTGGCCGGAGCCGCGCCCCTTGTTCTCCTTGGGACGCCCCGCCCCACCTTCCTGGAGCCGTCAGATGATCCCCCGTTATACCCGCCCGGAAATGGCCTCGATCTGGGAGCCGCAGACGCGGTTCAAGATCTGGTTCGAGATCGAGGCGCATGCGGCGGACGCACTGGCCGAACTCGGGACGATCCCCAAAGAGGCCGCCAAGACGGTCTGGGACAAGGCGAAGAACGCCACCTTCGACGTCGCCCGCATCGACGAGATCGAGCGTGAGACCAAGCACGACGTCATCGCCTTCCTCACCCACCTCGCCGAGATCGTCGGCCCCGAGGCACGCTTCGTGCATCAGGGCATGACCTCCTCCGACGTGCTCGACACCTGCCTCAATGTCCAGCTCACCCGCGCTGCCGACCTCTTGCTCGCCGACCTTGACAAGGTGCTGGCGGCGCTGAAGAAGCGCGCCTTCGAGCACAAGATGACGCCGACCATCGGCCGCAGTCACGGCATCCATGCCGAGCCGGTCACCTTCGGCCTCAAGCTCGCTTATGCCTATGCCGAATTCTCGCGCGCCAAGGAGCGCCTGATCGCGGCGCGGAAGGAGGTCGCGACCTGCGCCATCTCCGGCGCCGTCGGCACCTTCGCGCAGATCGATCCGCGCGTCGAAGAGCATGTCGCAAAGGCCATGGGCCTGACGCCGGAGCCGATCTCGACGCAGGTGATCCCGCGCGACCGCCATGCGATGTATTTTTCAACCCTCGGCGTGATCGCCTCTTCCGTCGAGCGCCTCGCGGTGGAAATCCGCCATCTCCAGCGCACCGAGGTGCTGGAGGCCGAAGAGTTCTTCTCCGAAGGACAGAAGGGCTCCTCCGCGATGCCGCACAAGCGCAACCCGGTGCTGTCGGAGAATCTCACCGGCCTCTCGCGCATGGTGCGGGCCTATGTGACGCCGGCCTTGGAGAACGTCGTGCTCTGGCACGAGCGCGACATCTCGCACTCATCCGCCGAGCGCATGATCGGCCCCGATGCGACCGTCACGCTCGACTTCGCGCTGGTGCGCCTTGCCGGCCTGATCGACAAGCTCCTGGTCTACCCCGCCAACATGCAGAAGAACCTCGACCGCCTCGGCGGCCTCGTGCATTCGCAGCGCGTGCTCTTGGCCTTGACCCAAAAGGGCGCGAGCCGAGAGGACGCCTACAAGCTCGTGCAGCGCAACGCCATGCCGGTGTGGCGCGGCGAAGGCGACTTCCTCCAGCTCCTGAAGAAGGACGCCGAGGTGAAGAAGTATCTCACCGACGCCGAAATCGAAGAGCAGTTCGACCTCGGCTATCACCTCAAGCACGTCGACACGATCTTCAAGCGCGTGTTCGGCGAGAGCTGAGCGCGCGTCCGTAGCCCGGGTGAGCGCGGCGATACCCCGGGGAGCCACGCACAAAGATCCCGGATGTCGCTTCGCTCATCCGGGCTACAACAACAGAGACGGAGCCCTCATGCCCATCGTGAACCGCATCGCCGCCCTCTCCGACGAAATGGCCGCCTGGCGCCATGACTTCCACGAGAACCCTGAATTGCTCTACGAAGTCCACCGCACCGCCGGTATCGTCGCGGACAAGTTGCGCGAGTTCGGCTGCGACGAGGTGGTGACGGGCATCGGCCGCACCGGCGTCGTCGGCGTGATCCGCGGCCGCAAGTCCGCCTCCGGCAAGACCATTGGCCTGCGCGCCGACATGGATGCACTGCCGATCATGGAGACCTCGGGCGTGCCCTACGCCTCCAAGATCCCCGGCAAGATGCACGCCTGCGGCCATGACGGCCACACCGCGATGCTCTTGGGCGCTGCCAAATATCTCGCCGAGACGCGCAATTTCGACGGCACCGCGGTTGTCATCTTCCAGCCCGCCGAGGAAGGCGGCGGCGGCGGCAAGGCCATGGTCGAGGACGGGCTGATGACGCGCTGGAACATCCAGGAGGTCTACGGCATGCACAACATGCCGGGCCTCGCCGAAGGCCATTTCGCGACCACGCCCGGGCCGATGCTCGCCTCCTCCGACAACATCCGGATCACCGTCAACGGCAAGGGCGGCCACGCCGGCGCGGGCCCCCACAAGGCGATCGACAGCGTGCTGATCGGCTCGCAGATCGTCAACGCGTTGCAGTCGATCGTCGCGCGCAACGTCGACCCCTTGAAATCGGCGGTCATCTCGATCACGCAATTCCACGCCGGCACAGCCTTCAACATCATCCCGGAAGTCGCCGAGCTCAGCGGCACCGTGCGCACGCTCGATCCTGAAGTGCGCGATCTCGTCGAACGCCGCATCGGCGAGGTCGCCGACAGCGTCGCCCGCGCCTATGGCGGCTCGGCCGAGACGAAATATACGCGCATGTATCCGGTGACGATGAACCATCCGCGCGAGGCCGGCATCGCGGCGGAGGTCGCCCGCGACATCGTCGGCGCCGAGCGCGTCAACGACAAGTTCATCCCGATGATGGGCGCGGAAGACTTCTCCTTCATGCTGGAGGCGCGCCCCGGCGCGATGATCCTGGTCGGCATGGGCGACGGCAACGAGTGCCACCACCCGGCCTACGTCTTCAACGACAACATCCTCGGCCACGGCGCCTCCTATTGGGTGCGTTTGATCGAGACGAGGATGCCGGCGGGCTAGAGCACGGTCTTGTAGGGTGGGTTAGCCGAAGGCGTAACCCACCTCTTCCTTTTCCGCGGTTGCAGAAGTGGTGAGTTACGCTGCGCTAACCCACCCTACGGCCTAACCCACCCTATTCAATCGCAGACTTCTTTCGTCCGGCCGGACATCACTGAGCTCGCATCAGACGTGCCGGCGCGCTCTATTCTGCATCCCCTGCCGACAGGGCGGCAGCCAGCAGCATTGCAAAATATCTGGCCAGATGCTTGCGGCTTGGATGGCGTCGCCTCAACCTGCTTCCGGTCCGTATCCCGCTTCTTCGATTCCTCGCGCGTCGCGACCGGCTTCTTCTCCGGAATCTTCTCGCATTCGTTATCGTCGCTGACACGGTAGCCGGCCCGGCAGGTGATCTTGGTGCATTGATCGCCGTCGGCCCTGAAGCCATGATCGCAGACCAGCGGGCAGACGCGTCCCGGCTTGCCTCTCAGTGCATCGAGCGCATCCACGTTCACCAGCTTAACGTCGAATTTGGTGCCGGCGTATTTGTTGAACAGCATCAGCGAGCGTTGCGCTGGCTCGCTCCACTCGCCGTTGGGCTCGGCCTTCATGCAGCCGACGCGGCGCAATTCACTCTGCACGGACTTTGCGAGATCGGCCGCCGACAATGTGGACGTCGGCGCGGGCGAAAGGGCTGCGACTTTCTGCTCGCCCTCAGGCACGTGTCGATCGGCTACCGGCTTTGCGGTCTGCTCGGCTGACGCCTTCTCGGCGGCCTGCTTGGCGGCGAGCTCGGCTTTGGCCTTCTCCGCCGCCTGCTTCTCCGCGAGCGCCTTTGCGGCAGCAGCTTCGGCCGCCTTGCGCTGCCGCTCGGCCGCTTCCGCTCTGGCCTGTTCGATCTGCTTTTGCTTTTCCGCCGCGATCCGCGCCTCTTCGGCGGCCTTGGCAGCCGTAGCCGCCTTCTCCTGCTCGGCCTTCTGGGCGCGTTCGTTGGCGAGTCTTGTCTTTTCCTGCTCGGCCGCCCTCGCCTTTTGTTCGGCCGCCGCGCGCACCTCTTCGGCGGCGATCTTGTTCAACTGGCCCTTGGCCAGATTGGCGTAGAAACCCTCCGGATATTGCCCCAAAAACGCTTCCCAGGCGTCGCGCGTGGCGAGCTGGAGCGCGAGCTCATAATCCTTGCGAATGGCCTCCTGCGGATTGGCCTGCGGACCGGTCGGTGCCGGCCTCGCCGCTACCAGGGGCACGTCGTCGCCGCCGAGCGAGCCGTAGACATAGGGCTCCTGCTTGTAGCCCGTACTCTTGAGCACATCGTCGCGCACGAAGCCGAAGGCCTTGCGCAGGTCCAGGCCCGGCTTCGGCAGATGCTCGACGAGCGCCGTGGCGAACGGGCTGTTCTTGGAATCGCCGTCCGATGCCGTCGATCCCGCCTTTGCCGCGAAGGCAATCATGGTATTGGGGCTGGTTGGCTCAACCTTCGCCAGCCCGCGCCCGATCGCGCGCGAAGCCAGCGTACGCTTCATCGTCTTCGCGAATGGGTTATCGCGGCAGGCGTCCAGGATAATCAGGCGGAGCTGCTTGGCAGGCTCGACCGCGAATAGCGCACGCTCGACCGGGACGGTCTCGTCGAGAACGTCGCCATCCGTCTCCAGCGCGGCATCGGTCGGAATGAGATAGTTGTTGCCGTCGAGCTCGATGCCGTGGCCGGCGTAATAGATCACCGCCATATCGGCATCGCGGGTCCTGCCGGCGAACTCGCGCAACATGCGCCGCATCTCGCTGGCGTTGAGATCCAGCTTGATGTCCACGGAATCGAAGCCCGCCCTCCTGAACATGCCGCCGACCAGGGTGGCATCGTTCACGGGATTGCCGAGCTTGGGCGCGCTCTTGTAGGCGGAATTACCGATGACGGGCGCGACGCGCTTTTCGGCTTGCGCGGGGGCGCAGGCGAAGAAAGCTGCGAAAATCAATGCACAGAAAAAACGAATGATATTCACGTAAATCACCCGCGGATGCCGGTCCACTGCTTAGTTCGCCGTCGGCTAATTGCACACCTCGTAATTCCCGCCAGTCGTGACATTCGAACTGACCCTTCCGGGGATCACCCCGCTCACGAGCCGGCACCCTTTTTGCACCGGGCGACAGCCGGTCGAACTGCAGATAATCTGCCCGCTCGCCTCAGGTTTGGACGGCGAGGATTCGGTTGCCTTCCGTTCCGCGTCGCGTCTCGAAGGATTCTCGCGCGTTGCGACCGGCTTCTTGTCCTGCACCTTCTCGCATTCGTTGTCGTCGCTGACGCGATAGCCGGCGCGGCAAGTGATCTTGACGCATTGATCGCCGTCGGCCCTGAAACCGAAATTGCACACGAGCGGGCAGACCCGGCCCGGCTTCGCTTTCAGAGCATCGAGCGCGTCGACGCTGGCGAGCTTCACGTCGAACTGGGTGCCGGCGTATTTGTTGAACATCGTCAGCGAGCGCTGCGATGCGGCGCTCCAGTCGCCGTCGGCGGCAGCGGACAGGCAGCCCACGCGGCGCAGTTCGCTCTGCACGGATTTTGTCAGATCAGCCGCCGACAACGTCGACGCCGGCGCAGGCGAGAGAGCGGCCACTTTCTGGTTCTCGCCCTCAGGCATCTGCCGATCCGTCGACTGCTTTGCGCTCTGCTCTGCTGACGCCTTCTCGGCGGCCTGCTTGGCGGCGAGCTCGGCTTTGGCCTTCTCCGCCGCCTGCTTCTCCGCGAGCGCTTTCGCGGCGGTAGCCTCGGCCGCCTTGCGTTGCCGCTCGGCCGCTTCGGCTCTGGCCTGCTCGACCTGCTTGGCCTTCTCGGCGGCGATGCGCGCCTCCTCTGCAGCCTTCGCCGCAGCAGTGGCCTTTTCCAGCTCCGCCTTCTGGGCCCGCTCGCTGGCGAGCCTCGTCTTCTCCTGTTCGGCGAGGCGCGCCTTCTCGGTCGCCGCAGCCCGCTCCTCTTCGGCCGCAATCTTCTTCAACTGAACACGCGCCAGATTGGCGTAGAATCCGTCGGGATAGGCTTGCAGAAATGCTTCCCAGGCCTCGCGGAGGCCGGCCTGCAGCGCCAGCTCGTAGTCGCGGCGGACGCTGTCCTGCGGATTGGCCTGCGGGCCGGCGGCGACCGGCTTTGCCGGGACCAGCGCCACGTCATCGCCGCCCAGCGAGCCATAGACGAACGGCTCCTGCTTGTAGCCGGTCGCCTTCAGGACGTCATCGCGCACGAAGCCGAACGCCTTGCGCAGATCGAGGCCGGGCTTCAGCAGATGATCGCCAAGCGCCGTTGCAAAGGGACTGTTTTTGGAATCGCCGTCGGAGGCGGTCGAGCCGGCCTTCGCCGCAAAGGCGATCATCGTGTTCGGGCTGGTCGGTTCGATCTTGGCGAGACCGCGGCCGATCGCCCGCGAGGCCACCGTCCGCTTCATGGTCTTGGCGAAGGGGTTGTCGCGGCAGGCATCAAGGATCACCAGGCGAAGCTGTTTCGCCGGCTCGATGGCGACCAGCACGCGATCAAGCGGGAACGCTTCGTCGTAAACATCGGTATCGGTTTCGAGGGCGGCGTCGGTCGGGATGAGGTAGTTGTTGCCATCGACCTCCATGCCGTGACCGGCGTAGTAGACGACCGCAACGTCGGCATCTCGCGTGCGGGTGCCGAACTCGCGCAGCGCCTTGCGCATCTCGGACCCGCTCAAGTCCTGCTTGACCTCGACGGAGTCGAAGCCGGCCCTCTTGAACATGCCGCCGATCAGGCCGGCATCGCTCACCGGATTGGCGAGCTGCGGCACGCTTCTATAGGCCGAATTGCCAATGACGAGCGCGACCCGCTTCTCGGCGTGAGCCGGTCCGCTAATCAGCCAGGTCGCAAAAATCAATAATCCAAAAAGCCGAAACGGAATCACTGCAGTCCCCCCGGATGCAATTCCACAACACTAGTGGCAGCATGGCCGAATGCCAAATCGTCCTATGTGATATCCGTCACACAAGGTCATCCAAGCGGGCCGATGGATAATGCGCCCAAGCGCCCTCGCCTGAATTTGGCGAGAGCTGGGGCCAGGCCTGATCCGAGGCGCCTGCACTAAGCGTGCACTACCTCGTGCCGCATCACGAACGGTGCAAGCAGCGCGTGTACCTCGCCGACGACCAGCTCGCGCTCTTCCTCCGGGAGCCCGGCGAGCGTCACCGTGGCGATCGAGCCGTGGCTGCCATGGGCGCCGACCTGCACCTTGCAGTCGATGCCGCGCTCGGCGATCGGCGCCAGCACCTTGGTGAACACGCGCTGCGCAGCGTCCCAGCGAAGCTGCGGCTTGAACACCTTGCCGACACCGGTCACCGGCATCGGATCGATCGGGATGACCTGCACGGGCACGGCGGCTCGCTCCGGCGTACGCTCGCGCACCCACGCCTCCAGCTCGCCCGGCTCGACCTTGGCGCCCGGCTTGAGCTGCACGTAGCCGACGGGCAGCTCGCCGGCATAGGCGTCGGGCTGCCCGACCACCGCGGCGAAGCCGACGGCGGGATGGCGGAACATGATCTCCTCGATCGGTGCCGGATCGATGTTGTGGCCGCCGCGGATCACGAGATCCTTGGCGCGGCCGGTGATCCAGAGATAGCCGTCGGGATCCAGCCGGCCGAGATCGCCGGAATTGACCCAGACCTCGTCGACGAAGGCGCCCTTGTTGTGTTCGTCGTTGAGATAACCGCCGAACACACCGGGCCCGGCCATGATCACGACGCCGATCTCGTCGGACGCGCAGTCGCGGATCAGGCGGCCGTCGGCATCGAGCTGCACGATGCGCACGCGTGCGTAAGGCATCGGCAGTCCGACCGAGCCGAGCCGGATCGGCCGCGACGGATAGGCCAGGGTGTGCACGCTCGACGTCTCCGTCATCCCGTAGACCTCGACCACCGGCAGCTTGAGCTTGTCCTGGATCGCCGAGCCGACGGCGACGGGTATCGCCGAGCCGCCGCCGGCGGCGTATTTCAGGCTGGAGATGTCGGCGTTGCCCGGCGGCACAGCGAGCGCGGCGGCGAGCACCGTCGGCACGCTCGACAGCGCCTCCACCCTGAAGCGCTCGACCAGTCCCCAGATGTTCTTCACCGAATTCGGATTGCGCCATCCGCTCGGCGACAGCACGACGAGCGATCCGCCGCTCGACAGCGTCAGCAGCACCTGCGTCAACGAGCCACCGACATGAAATAGCGGCATGCCGAACAGCATGTTGCCGCCGGGCTTCGACTTCAGCATCAGACCGAGCGCCCACGCCTGATAGACCTGGTTGGCATGGGTGTGGCGGACCAGCTTCGGCGTGCCGGTGGTGCCGCCGGTGTGGAAATAAGCGGCGATGTCGTCGCGATGAATCTTGCGACCGCTGACGAGCCGGTCGGACGGCTGCTGCTTGATCAGGTCGCTGAATGCGTAGATTCCCTTGTCGGGATCGCCGCCGCCGGCCACCTGCACGATCGCCTTGAGATGTTTGAGCTGCGGGCGGATCTGCTCGACCTTCTGCCAGACGTCGGTGCCCGGCATCGGCCCCAGCACCACCAGGATCCTGGTGTTCGCAGCCTCGAGAATCTCGGCGATCTGGTACGGCTCCAGCAGCGGATTGACGGGGTTGGCGATGCCCGCGGCCTCCGCGCCGAACAACGTCACGAAGGCGTCGGGCACCAGCGGCAGCATGAAGCTGATGACGTCGTCCTTGCCCGCGCCGAGCGCGTGAAACATGTTGGCGGCCTGCGTCACGCGGGCGATGAAGTCGCGGTAGCTGACGACGAGCGGCGTGTCGGCCGGATCGGCATTTTGCAGGAACTGGATCGCTGCCCCATCGGGGTTGCGCGCAGCTCCAAGCTGGATCGCGTCATAGGTGCTCTCGGCCGCAACGCGATCGGCATACGGGACCTGCTCGAAGGCCCGGACCTCCTCGTCCGTCAAAAGATCCGGATAGTCGTTGCCGATAAGCCGATCGAGCGCGTGAATGCCCGCCATGGAATTCCGTCCTCCCTCATGTTCATTCCCCGCCCCTTGTCGTTGACATTTTGGTTCAGGCGAGGTCTCGACCGATTGTGGGTCGAGCGCGGACAGAATGATGGATGAACTGGCGTTCGTCCATTGCCTCGGCATTGCGGCGACAAGATCTGCTGACGCCGGATCGGAGAATTTGGTGCGGCTCACAACCCTCCCGCTGCCGAATCACGATCTGTTCGGATCACAGGCGCAACGAACGGGCAATTGCCGAAACTCCCGTTCGGGTTAAAATTCGCCCCTTGCGGCAGGACCGCCGGAAACTCCATTCAAGCGGTCGTCATTCGATTTCGGCTATACGTCTTAAGACCATCGATCAGGACTGAAGGCCTTACGCGGGGACATATCATGGCGTCCAGCAGCGCAGACATTTCGACGATCCTCGACCGCATTCTCGATGCGGCAACGGACAACCTCAGGATCGCGAAGATTTTGGTCCAGATGGGCCTCGATCCCAACGACGTCACCTACGACGCGATCTTCAATCGGCTGCTGGAGATCTTTCTGCACAACATCACGCTGGCCAATCTACTCGCGGCCATCGGCGCCGGCTTCTTCGTCGCCACCTTGCTGATGCGGACGATGGTGCCGTTGCGCGTCGTCAACATGATCGGCTGCGTGTTCTTCGCCGCCTTCGGCGCGCTCTCCGCGAACGTCTCGACGTTCCTCCTGTATCTGCTGCTGCTTCCGATCAACGCCGTGCGCCTGCGGCAGATGCTCAAGCTCGTCAAGAAGGCGCGCCATGCAGCGGAAGGCGACATGTCGATCGAATGGCTCAAGCCGTTCATGACCGAGCGCAAATATCGCAGCGGCGATGTCCTGTTCAAGCTGCGCGATCCCGCGAACGAAATGTACCTGACGGTCACCGGAAAATTCCTGGTCAAGGAGATCAATGTCGAGATCCTGCCCGGAACCCTGATGGGAGAGCTCGGCTTCCTGACGCCGGACAACCGCCGAACCGGCACGGTCGAGTGCATCGAAGACGGACAGGTGCTGACCATCACCTATGATCGGCTGCTCGAGATCTACTTCCAGGATCCGCAATTCGGCTACTACTTCCTGGTCCTCACCAGCCAGCGCCTGCTGCAGAACATCCAGCGCCTGCAGGACCAGCTCGCGGCAGAGCGGGCGGCGACCACGAACAGGATCGCGTGATCGGCGCCGTCTGGTTCGACGACGGGACTAATAGTGTCGTCATTGCGAGCGCAGCGAAGCAATCCAGAATCTTTCCACGGAGATAGTCTGGAGTGCTTCGGTGCGCTCGCAATGACGCGATTGGGGTGCGCGCGTCGCATAATCTCACTGTTATCGCCCGCCTTGTGCGCAATTGCGCACTGGGGCGGGCGATCCAGTATTCCAGAGGCGGCGCGAGGATACGGAGCAACCGCGGCGTACTGGATGCCCCGGCCAAGCCGGGGCACGACAGCGGCGTATGGGGCTACAGCACTCGCAACGCCCTCGCGAAAACGCCCCTACCCCGCCTCGGCCTCGCCCGTCACCATCCGCGCCACAACACGGTCGCGGCGGATGAACTGGTGCCAGAGGGCGGCGACCAGGTGAAACGCGATCAGCGCAAGCAGCACATAGGCAAAGAAGATGTGACGGTCCTCATAGGCGCCTGCTGCCGCGCGGTCGGGAGAGGTGAATTGCGGCACGTGAAACAGGCCGAAGAAGTCAGAGTAGTCGGGCGAACGCGCACCGGAATGCGCCCAGCCCAGCATCGCGACCAGAATGACGACGAGATAGAGCGCGCCATGGCTGACGTGGGCGACGATCTTCTGCCAGCGCGAGGTCTCGGCCGGCAGCGCCGGCGTGGGGTTGATGGCGCGCCAGACCAGGCGGATGAATGTGAGCAGCAGGATCACATAGCCGATGTCGGCGTGGATCGAACGGTAAAAGAACCGGTCGGGGCGCGCCGGGATGTGGTTCATCCACCAGCCGAAGCCGATCATTCCGATGATCGCCAGCGCCAAGATCCAGTGCAGCCATCGGGCGACGCTGCCCCAGCCGGCATTCGTATTTCTGATCATGTCAGCTTCCCCGGAATTTGCGGGTATGTCGTCGCCGCCCGCACCGCAGCACGGCTTCCTGATAGCGGGATAGGACGGCAGTTACGAATTGGAATTGTTCCAAATCAATATTCTGGCGGCTTGGCCGCAAAAGCGCCCCAAAAACCGAATGGTAACCATGCGAGGGCTAAGCTAGCGACGTGACCGATATTCCGACCATCCTGGTGTTCGATTCCGGCCTTGGCGGGCTCACGGTGTTGCGCGAGGTCGTGGCCGCGCGCCCCGACGCGCATTACGTTTATGTCGCCGACGATGCCTTCTTTCCCTACGGCCACCACAGCGAGGACGAGATCGTCGCCCGCGTGGTGCCGCTGATGGGGGAACTGATTGGCACGCACGATCCTGACCTCATCGTCATCGCCTGCAACACGGCTTCCACCCTGGTCCTATCGCAGCTACGCGCCGCTTATTCCGTGCCCTTCGTCGGTACGGTGCCGGCGATCAAACCGGCCTGCGCGCAGTCGAAGACCCGCCGCGTCTCGGTGCTCGGCACCAAGGGCACGGTGAAGCGCGAATATACGCGCGCGCTGATCCGCGACTTCGCGCAAGGCTGCGAGGTGACGCTGGTCGGCTCGCCCGAGCTCGCCTCGCTCGCCGAAGCCGCGCTTGGCGGCAAGCCGATCAGCGACGGCGACATCCTCGCCGAACTGAAACCCTGCTTCGTCGGTGACCCCGAGGACGCGACTGCGCGCACCGACACGGTCGTGCTCGCCTGCACGCACTATCCGCTGCTGCTCGAACGATTGAAGAAGCTTGCGCCCTGGCCGGTCGACTGGATCGATCCGGCGCCTGCGATCGCCCGCCGCGTCTCGGATCTGCTGGGGCCGAAAGCTGCCGATCTCGTCCAGACCGGCGCCGAGATGATCTTCACCTCGAACCGCGCGCATGGGCTTGGGCCCACGCTGACACCGTTCTTCGGCGGCCGCGTGCCGGCTTAGAGTATGATCCGGAAAAGTGTGCAGCGGTTTTCCGACCAGATCATGCTCCAACAAAACTAAGGCTTTAAAGCGCGGCGCGCTTTAGAGCCGACTTTCGGCCCACGCGGCGGGCTGCTAGCCTCTGCCGTCGTCATCCCGCCGCAGGTTTCCCATGTCGGTCCCATCAACGCCGCTCAACCGTCTCCGCCAGCTTTGGCGCGAGGGCCGTCCCGCCTTCGGCGCGATCGCGACGATCCCGAGCGTGCAGACCGTGCAGATCATGGCGCGCTCGCTCGACTGGATCATCGTCGATCTCGAGCACGGACCGATCGGTCTGTCGGAAGCCCACGCGATGATCGCCGCCACCACGGGGACGCCCTGCACGCCGCTGGTGCGGATCGCGGCCAACGAGCCGTGGCTTGCAAAGGCGCCGATGGACATCGGCGCCTTCGGCATCAATTTTCCGATGATCACCAACCGCGAAGATGCCGAGAAAGCGGTGCGCAGTGTGCGCTACCCGCCGCGCGGCGACCGGCTCTGGGGCCCCTTCCACGCGCCGTTCCGCTGGGGCCAGTCGATGCCGGATTACATGGCCGGCGCCGACGACGAGATGATCTGCATGATCACCATCGAGCATGTCGACGCGGTCAACCGCATCGACGAGATCATGGCCACGCCCGGCATCGACGTCGCTGTGATCGGCCCCGGCGATCTCGCGACCTCCATCAACAAGCGCGGGCAGATGGATGATCCGGAGCTGCTCGAGCTGATCGCCCGCGCCGAGGCCGGCATCCTCAGAAGTGGCGTGCCGATCGGCGGCGTCGCGCGCACCGCCGAGCAGGCTAACCGGCTGATCGACCGCGGCTACCGCGCCATCGCGCTCGGCTTCGACTGGTCGCTGTTCCAGCGTGGCATCATGGCCGCGTTCGAAGGGATCAAGCGCTGAATGGGCGGGCTGGCCTTGCCGGGAACGGCCGCGCTGCTAGGGTCTGCCGCTCCAGGGAGGAACTTTCATGATCAAGAAGACTTTGCTCGCTCTGACCTTCGCAGGCCTCGCTTTTTCGGCCTTCGCCCAGCAATCCGGTATCAAGCGCACCCCGCTCCAGAAGATCGACTTTCCGGAAGGCTACACGACGGTGACCGCCGTCGCCGAAGTGCCCCCGGGCGGCGCCGCCGGCCGCCACACTCATCCCGGGATCGAGACGGGCTATGTATTGGAGGGCGAGGCCGACCTCGTCATCGAGGGTCAGCCGGACAAGCATCTGAAAGCCGGCGATTCCTACCAGATCCCGGCCGGCGTCGTGCATGACGCCAAGACCCATGGCGACAAGTCATTGAAAGTCCTTGGGATCTACATCGTCGACAAGACCAAGCCGCTGGCGACGCCAGCCCCATGATGGGCCGAACCGACACCGGCCCCCAGCCGGTTGGTTCGTGCTAGTGCAGACGGCGAGCGGGAGCCCCTCGCCGCACCCCATTTCAATCCGCGGGAACCGGAGAACGATGCGCGGTACACCAAAGCACATTTCGCTGCCACGCCGTCTGATTTGCGACCTCATGCGCGCCTCGATGAGCGTGCCATTCGTTTCCCTGTCCCGACCGCTTCAGATCCGTCCCTTGCTCGAGGCGCGCGCCACCGCGCTGGCGCCAGCCGGTTGGGCCGCGATGTTCGTCAAGGCCTTCGCCCTCGTTGCCCGGGACGAGCCGATCCTGCGCACGGTCTACGCCAAATGGCCCCGGCCGGCGCTTTACGAGCTGCCCAAGAGCGTGGCGCTGATTGCGATCGCGCGGACCGAGGACGGCGAGGAATGCGTGCTGCCGCAGCGGGTCGCGGCCCCGGAGGCCCTGCCGCTCGCCGAGATCGATGCCCAGATCAGGCATGCCAAGGCGGCGCCGATCCAGGATGTGCCGATGTTCCGCAAGATCATGCGGGCGACCCGCCTGCCGCTGCCGCTGCGACGGCTGTCCTGGGCGGTGGGGCTGAATTTCGGCCGCCAGCGGGGCAACTGGTTCGGCAGCTTCTCCGTGACCTCGGTCGCCGCCTATGGCGGCGGCGAGCTCCAGGCCATCACGCCCGGCCCCTTCATCGTCAGCTATGGGGTGGTCGGGCGCGACCAGACCATCCATGTCGTGATCCGCTGGGACCACCGGGTGACCGATGCCGCCCCGATCGCCCGGGTCCTGACCAAGCTGGAACAGGTCCTGAACACTGAAATTGCTGCCGAATTACGGGGGACCCGGCCAGCGGCCGAGCCGAAGCCGGTCCGGGCAGTCAGGACGTGACGGCGGCGGGCTATTCGCGTTGACAGGACAGCCCAAACTCCCCTAAAAGCCCCCCTGCTCGCGGGCCGATTTCGGCCCGCGAAGCGTTTCGCGACCCGTGGTCCTGTTCCTTTCCAAGCTTTGGGGATTGGACCTGTCGGTGCCGGGCTAGCCCGTCACACAGGAGGGCGCGTCTCCTCAAATCATGAACCCTAAGAGGACGCGATGACTAAGCGCAGTGAGGCGAAGTACAAGATCGATCGCCGTATGGGCCAGAACATCTGGGGCCGCCCGAAGAGCCCCGTGAACCGCCGCGAATACGGCCCCGGCCAGCATGGCCAGCGCCGCAAGGGCAAGCTCTCCGACTTCGGCGTGCAGCTCCGCGCCAAGCAGAAGCTGAAGGGCTACTACGCCAACATCTCCGAGCGCCAGTTCCACGGCATCTATGTCGAGGCGAGCCGCCTCAAGGGTGACACCGGCGAGAACCTGATCGGCCTGCTCGAGCGCCGTCTCGATGCGGTCGTCTACCGCGCCAAGTTCGTCTCCACGATCTTCGCCGCGCGTCAGTTCATCAACCACGGCCACATCAAGGTGAACGGCCGCAAGGTCAACATCTCGAGCTACCAGCTCAAGGTCGGCGACGTGATCGAGGTCAAGGAAGCCTCCAAGCAGCTCGCCCACGTGCTGGAGGCGAGCCAGCTCGCCGAGCGCGACGTGCCCGACTATCTCGAAGTCGACCACGGTAAGATGACCGCAAAATACGCGCGCATCCCCGGCCTCTCCGACGTACCGTTCCCGGTGCAGATGGAGCCCCATCTGGTCGTCGAATTCTATTCGCGCTAATAACGAAATTCGAAAGGCCCCGGTTCGCCGGGGCCTTTTTGCTTAAGAGCCACCTCAGTGGCCGTCCCGCCGTCAGGAGGCGCCCCATGCTCTACACCCCTCCCCCCGTCGATCCCAAGGCGCCGCCGGTGCGCGTCAACCTGCTCTCGGACACGCAGACGCGGCCGACCGCTGCCATGCGCGAGGCGATCGCGCGCGCCGAAGTCGGCGACGAGCAGGTCGGCGATGATCCGACCGTGAACGCGCTGTGCGAACGCGTCGCCGATCTCCTAGGCAAGGAGGCCGCGGTGTTCATGCCGTCGGGCACGATGTGCAACGTCACGGCAACGCTGGTGCACTGCCGTCCCGGCGACGAGATCCTCGCGCATGAGACCGCGCATATCATCGCCCGCGAGGGCGGCGCCCACGCCGCGCTCGGCGGCTTCCAGGTTACGCAACTAAAGGGCCCCGACGGCCAGTTCACGCCGGAGACGTTCCGCAAGGCGCTCCATCCGCGCACCCGCTACCAGCCCTCGCAGACGATCGTCAGCGTCGAGCAGACCGCCAATATCGGCGGCGGCACGATCTGGAAGAAAGCGGCGCTGGACGAGATCGTCGCCATCGCGAAAGCAAACGGCCTCGCCACCCACATGGACGGTGCGCGCCTCCTGAACGCCACGGTCGCGACCGGCATCTCCGCGCGCGACATGACCGCCGGCTGGGACTCGGCCTGGATCGACTTCTCCAAGGGCCTCGGCGCACCGATCGGCGGCGCGCTCGCGGGTTCGCGCGCCTTCATCGACGCGGTCTGGCAGTGGAAGCAGCGCCTCGGCGGCTCGATGCGACAGGCCGGCATCTGTGCGGCCGCCTGCATCTACGCGCTCGACCATCACGTCGAGCGGCTTGCCGACGACCATGCCAATGCACGCGCGCTGGCACGCGGGCTGTCGCAGATCGCAGGCATCGACGTGCAGGAGCCCGAGACCAACCTTGTGTTCTTCAAGCCGGACGGCGCCGGCATTCCCGGCGACAAGATGATTGCGGCGTTACGCCAGCGCGGCGTGATGCTCGCGATGATGGATGGGCGCATCCGCGCCTGCACGCATCTCGACGTCACCGCGAGCCAGATCGAGGAGACGATCGGCCACGTCCGCGAGATCGTACGCGGCGCGTAGCGCTCAGCGCCCCATGGCCTGATAGATCAGCGTCTTCAGCGCCAGTTGAATCCGGCCGCGCTGCGATGGGGTCTGCACCATGAAGATCCCGAACAGGTCGTCCTCGGGATCGATGAAGAAGAAGGTGCCGCCCACGCCGTCCCAGCGATACTCGCCGAGCGGCCACGAGGTGGTCGGCGGCACCGAGGTGCGCACCGCAAAGCCGAAGCCGAAACCGCTGGTTGCGCCCGGATAATAGTTCTGGTCGCGCGCGATCCTTGTCTCAGGCCCGATATGATCCGACGCCATCAATGCGATGGTCTCGGGCTTCAGATAGCGCCGACCTTCATAGGTGCCGCCATTCAGCAGCATCTGCGCGAAACGGGCGTAGTCGCCGACTGTGCCGACCATGCCGCCGCCGCCCGATTGCCATTTCAGCGGTCGCCTGATGTCGCGGACCTGCGTCGTCGGATTGATGTTGCGGTCATCCGGCATCGGCTCGGCAATGCGCGAAAATTTGGCGGGATCGGCAACGTAGAATGCAGTCTCGCTCATCCCGAGCGGATCGAGCAACCGCTCCTTCTCGAACTGCAGCAGCGTTTTCCCCGAGATCACCTCGACGACACGACCGAGCACGTCGGTGGAATAGCCGTAGTCCCACACCGTGCCCGGCTGCTCGGCCAGTGGCAGCGTGGCGATCTTCGCGACGAAGTCGGCATTGGTGAGATCGCCGTTGAAGAGGTTGGCCTCTGCATAGAGCTGGTGCACCGCGCCGCCGCCATAATAGCCATAGGGCAGCCCGGAAGTGTGACGCAGCAGATCCTTGATCGTGATCGGACGATTGAGCGGCTCCAATACCAGCGCGGTCTTGCCGTCCTCGGCCTCGGTCTCGACGCCGACCTTCATGCCGGCAAAGGCCGGAATGTATTTCGAGACGGGATCGTCGAGCGCGAGCTTGCCCTCCTCGACCAGCATCATCACCATAACGGAGGTGATCGGCTTCGACATCGAATAGAGACGGAAGATCGTGTCCGCGCTCATCGAAATCTCGGTCGCGACATCACGGACGCCGAAATTCTCGTAGTAGATCGGCTTGCCGTGCTGCTGCAGCAGCAGAATGGCGCCGGGAATCTTGCCGGTCGCGATCTCGTTCCTGATGTAGTCGGAGACCTTTGCCAGCCCTTCGGGCGAGAAATTGTGCGCAACGCGTCGCTCGGAGCCCGCCTGCGCACCGATTGCACCGAACAGTAGGACGAGCGCCGCGATGAGCGCGCGGCGCCCGCACATGTCACTTCTCCATCGCTTCATAAACCAACTGCTTCAGTGTCCGCTGCACGCGCTGGCGCTCGGTCGGGGTCTGCTCCAAGAGGACGAAGAACATGTCCTGCTTGGGGTCGATCACGAAATAGCAGCCGGAGGCGCCATCCCACTTCAATTCGCCGAGATCGCCGGGCGGTGGCGGCTTGGCGTTGCCGGGATCGGTGCGAACCGCAAGCCCGAGCCCGAAGCCGAAGCCATCGCCGGGGAAGTAGAAGTAATCGCGATCGACGCCCGAGTTCGGGCCGACTTGGTCGGTCACCATCAGCTTGAACGTCTCCGGCTTGAGAATGGTCTTGCCGTCGAGGCTGCCGCCGTTGAGCAGCATCTGCGCAAAGCGTTCGTAATCCGCCATGGTCGAGACCATACCGCCGCTGGCGGACTGCCACTTCTTGACCACGGTCGGATCGTTGATCCGGCCGACCCGGAAATCGCTGTCGTTCGGCACAGGCTGCGCCAGAAGCTTCTGCTTCGCCGGATCGGTGACGAAGAAGCCGGTATCGACCATGCCGAGCGGATCGAGCAGCTTTTCCCGCTCGATCTCGAGCAGTGACTTGCCGGTGGCGACTTCCATGACGCGCGCCAGGATGTCGGTGGAATGGCCATACTGCCAGAGCGCGCCCGGCTGGTTGTGCAGCGGCAACTTGGCGATGCGCTCGGCGAACTCGGCAAGATCGAAATCGCCCGCATAGATATTGGCGTCGCGATAGGCCTTGCGGACCAAGCTGTCGCCATAAAAGCCATAGGTGACGCCGGAGGTGTGCGTCATCAGGTCGCGCACCGTCAGCGGCCGGTTGGGCGGCACCAGCTCGAGCGACCTACTGCCGTCCTCGGCCTTCTTCTCGACGCCGACCTTCACATTGGCAAACGAGGGGACGTATTTCGAGACGGGATCGTCGAGCTTGATCTTGCCGTCCTCGATCAATCGCATCGCGACCACCGATGTGATCGCCTTGGTCATTGAGAACAGGCGGAAAATCGTCTTGTCCGTGATCGGCGCCTTGCTGATGACGTCCTGTACGCCGAACGCCTCGTGATAGACCGGCTTGCCGTGCTGGCGGATCAGCACCGTCGCGCCGGCGATCTTGCCGGTGGCAACCTCGTTCTTGAAGAACTCACTGATCTTGGCGAGCTTGTCCTGATTGAAATGCGCGCCGGCCGGAACTTCGTAAGTCCCCTCCGCCTGCGCCAGCGATATTGTGCCAAAAGATATCAAGGCGCCGCAAAGCAGCGCGCGCAGCCCAAAATATGAAGTCATATCCCCTCCCCGGAACATGGTCCGGCGGAGTGTACTGACCGGCTCAGTCGGCACAAGAGCCGCTGTGCCGATTGAGTGCCTCGGCATGGAGGGCGGCGCTCGGCTCCGAGAAGCAGCAAAACACGACGCGGGTGACGGAAGGCGCCCCCGGCAGCGCTTCGATCGTGGTGCGGACGGCAATATCGGCGGCCCGGTCGGCGGGGAAGCGGTAGACGCCGGTCGAAATTGCGGGAAACGCCACCGAAGTCAGCTCATGCTTCCGGCACAGCGCCAGAGATCGACGATAGCAGGAGGCGAGCAGATCGTCCTCGCCGCTTGTACCATCGTTCCACACCGGTCCCACCGTGTGGATCACGTGGGCGGCCTTGAGCCGATAACCCTTGGTGATCTTGGCGTCGCCTGTCTTGCAGCCATGGAGCATGCGGCATTCGGCGACGAGTTCGGGACCGGCTGCCCGATGGATCGCTCCATCCACGCCGCCCCCGCCGAGGAGCGACGTGTTGGCCGCGTTGACGATGGCGTCAACGCTCAGCGTTGTGATGTCGGCAACAATGATCTCGAGCTGGGCGCCGCCAATCCGGCACGTCAGCTCCGGCATGCGTCAGACCGCGGCGTTGACCGCGACGCCCTTGTCCGAGAAGAGCTGCTGCAACTCGCCGGCCTGAAACATTTCGCGGACGATGTCACAGCCGCCGACGAACTCGCCCTTCACATAGAGCTGCGGGATGGTCGGCCAGTTCGAATAGACTTTGATGCCGTTGCGCAGCTCGGCGGATTCGAGAACGTTGAGACCCTTATAGCCGACCCCGAGATGATCGAGGATCTGGACGACCTGGCCGGAAAAACCGCACTGCGGAAACTGCGGCGTGCCCTTCATGAACAGAACCACGTCGTTCGACTTCACTTCGCTGTCGATGAATTCCTCGATGCTCATATCCATGTCCTTCTGGGGCGGAGCCCTCAACAATCGCTTCGGGCGGCTCCGCCGATTTAACCCGATCCTGCCTATATATGTAGCCCAAACTATTGTGCATCCAAAGTAAAATGGCGGCGACGAGGCTCCCGGCGCCCCCTCGGGAGCCCGGCGGGGCGATGGGCTGATGACGCCAATATCATCGCCGGGGAGGACTTTTATCCCGTAACGGAGGCCCTATCTAGGACGAACCTGAATTTTGGAACCGGACTACGCCACCAACGTTCTCTTGTCCTGTCTGGAGAAACACGTGACGAAACAAGCCTCCGCCACGACCACGCCACCGCTTTCGTCACCATCGTCCGTGCCGGGCGGCCTCGCCCAGACACTGGAGGAGGCGTTTCTCGCCGTCCGCAGCGAGACCGAGCGCCGTGCCGCGCCGCTTTCGCCCGAGGACCAGCAGATCCAGTCCATGCCGGATGCGAGTCCTGCGAAATGGCACCGGGCGCATACGACGTGGTTTTTCGAGCAGTTTTTGCTCGGCGAACATTGTCCCGACTACCGGCCGTTTCATCGCGACTTCGCGTTCCTGTTCAATTCTTATTACGTCAGCGCCGGCCCCCGTCACGCCCGGCATCGCCGCGGCGACATCACGCGCCCGAGCGCCGATCAGATCACCGCATATCGCAAATATGTCGATGAAGCGGTGGTGAAATTCTTCCGCGAGGCCGATGCGGACAAGCTCCGCTCAATCGCGCCGCTGCTCGAGGTCGGCCTCAATCATGAGCAACAGCATCAGGAATTGATGTTCACCGACATCCTGCACGCGTTTGCGCAGAATCCGGTGCTACCGGCCTACGATGCAGAGTGGCGCTTCCCGGCTGCAACACGGGCGGGCGAGGCGTGGCTGACGCTCAACGAGGGCATCCACAGCATCGGGCATGCCGGCGACAGCTTCCATTTCGACAACGAGAAGCCCGCGCACCGTGCGCTCGTCGGTCCGGTCAGGATCGCGCGCAATCTCGTGACCAACGGCGAATGGCTCGCCTTCATGCGCGACGGCGGCTATCGGACCGCGACGCTATGGCTCATGGATGGCTTTGCCGCCGTGAACAACGAGGGCTGGGACGCCCCGGGTCATTGGCGCGAGGTCGATGGCGCGTGGCATATGATGACGCTGGCCGGCCTTAAGCCGGTCGATCCCGACGCGCCCGTCTGCCACGTCAGCTACTACGAGGCGGATGCATTCGCGCGCTGGGCCGGAAAGCATCTGCCGACCGAGATGGAATGGGAGGTCGCCGCCCGCGCCGGCCAGCTCAACGACGCCTTCGGCATCGTCTGGCAATGGACGCGCAGCTCATATTCGCCCTACCCCGGCTATCGCGCGATCGAAGGGGCGCTTGGCGAGTATAACGGCAAGTTCATGGTCAACCAGTTCGTGCTGCGCGGCTCCTCGCTTGCAACCCCGAGCGGGCACAGCCGTATTACTTATCGCAATTTCTTCTATCCCCACCACCGTTGGCAATTCACGGGATTGCGGCTCGCCGACTACGACTGAGTTCTCATCCGACGACAACCGCGCGCCGGACAGCGCGTTCAGGAGAGTATCATGAATGTGCACGCCAGCGCTTTGGCCGAGGCCCATCTTCCCGACGAGCAGACCACCGCGTTCGCCCGCGAGGCCATCGAGGACCTATCGCGGCAGCCGAAAAAACTGTCGCCGAAATATTTCTACGACGCGGCGGGATCGGAATTGTTCGAGGCGATCACACGCCTGCCGGAGTACTATCCGACGCGCACCGAGCTTGCGATCCTGAAGGAGCGCGGCAGCGAGATTGCGAAGATCATTCCGGAGCATGCCGCACTGGTCGAGTTCGGCGCAGGTGCGACCACAAAAGTCCGCCTGCTGCTCAAGCACTGCAAGTTCGCCGCCTATGTGCCGGTCGACATTTCCGGCGACTTCCTTAAGGCGCAAGCGAGCGGCCTCAAGCGGGACTTTGCTTCGCTCAGCATCTATCCGGTGGCCGCGGACTTCACCACGCCATTCGAGCTGCCCAGGGCGGTCGCATCGATGCCCAAGGTCGGGTTTTTCCCGGGTTCAACCATCGGCAATTTCGAGCCGCAGGAAGCCCAGGCCTTTCTCAGAAGCGCGCGCGAGATCCTCGGTCAGGGCGCGCTGATGATCATCGGCGCCGACCTCGAGAAAGACGAGCGGGTGCTCTACGACGCCTACAACGATGCCGCCGGCGTCACCGCCCGCTTCAATCTCAATGTGCTGGTGCGGATCAACCGCGAGCTCGGCGGCAATTTCGATCTGTCCGGCTTCACCCATCGCGCGATCTACAATCGCGAGCGGCACCGCATCGAGATGCATCTGATCAGCAAGAAGAGCCAGACCGTGCGCATGCTGGGAACGAGCTTCTCGTTCCGGCCGGGTGAAAGCATCCACACCGAGAGCAGCTACAAATACAGCCTCGAGCGCTTCGCTGCGCTGGCGCGGGGCGCCGGCTGGCGGTTGCGCGAGACCTGGACGGATGCGGCAAAGATGTTCTCGGTGCACGCATTGGAGGCCACCGAGTAAACACTTCCGGCCGAACGCGCCGGTTCGAGCCGCCGTCAGCCGTTGCGTCAGGATATCCAGGTTCCCTGGTGCGGATATTGTCGATCCGCCAGCCGGCGGTTCAATGCTCCTCGGCCTCTGCCGGTGTCGACCCCAGCGATACCGACTCCCACACGGCGACCACGATCATGATCACGCTCGTCGCGATCGACAGCCATAACGGCGAGAGATCGGCTGCAAACCAGCTCAGCACGAGCAGCAGGACGATGCCGATGCCGTGCGAGAGTTGGAGGAAGCCGCGGATGGAATGCTTGAACAGGATCGTGCCGACCAGGAACACCAGCGGCCCGCCGATCGTACTCACGATGATCCGGATGTCGGAGTGGCCGGTCGGATGTTTCAGCACCAGCTCGTCCGAGACCGCGGTCAGGATGATGCCGGCGACGATCGGCAGGTGCAGATAGGTATAGGCGAGCCGTGCCAGCCGGCCGGATTCGGCGGTCTTCGAGATCAGCTCGGAGCCGGCCTCGGCGCCCTTGTGGAAGTAGATCCACCACATCGCGACGCTGCCGACGAGGGCAGAGACGAAGGCGAGAATGTTCTCTGTGGTCCAGTCCAGCTCGGCGAAGGTCGCGCCATTGACGACAATGGCTTCGCCGAGCGCGATGATGATGAACCCGGCGCAGCGTTCGGCCATGTGACCGCCTTCAACGGCCCAGGCCTCGATCGACGAGAGACCAAGCTTCGGAACCCAGAAGCGGGCCGCGGGTGAAACGTATTCGATCGTCAGCGCGACGATCCAAAGCCATAGCCGGGTCTCGCCATCCGCAAAGCCGCCTAGGATCCAGAAGATCGCGGAGGCGGAGAGCCAGACCAGAATGCGGATGGCGTTGTGCCGTACCGGCGTGCGATGCGGCGGGGTTGCAAACAGCCAGAATGCCGTGCGTCCGACCTGCATGCTCGCATAGGCGATCGCAAACCACAGTCCACGTCCCTCGAACGCCGTCGGGATCGTCGTCGACAGCACGAGGCCGCCGAGCATCATCAGGAAGAGCAGAATGCGGACTGGCGTCAGCTCGGGATTGAGCCAGTTGGTAACCCAGGTGGTGTAGACCCAGACCCACCACACCGCGAGAAACAGCAACGTGACGTGCACCGCGCCCAGCGGGGTGAAATGGTGCAGCAGCGTGTGCGATACCTGCGTAACCGCGAAGACGAAGACGAGATCGAAGAACAGCTCGGCATAGGTCACGCGGCTGTGCTGGTTCGGGACGATGACACGAAACATCGCGCCGCGAGGATTCTCCGCAGCCATTTTCGTCCCCCGGTCCCGCGATTAAATCAGGTCCCGGGCACTCCGGTCTGCAGCGCCAGCGCGTGCAGCACGCCGCCCATCTGGCCACGCAGCGACTGATAGACGATTTGGTGCTGCTGGACGCGGGACTTACCGCGGAAGGATTCCGAAATTACGGTCGCGGCATAGTGGTCGCCGTCGCCGGCAAGATCACGGATGGTTACCTCGGCATCGGGGATCGCTGCTTTGATCATCGCCTCGATATCGCGGGCGTCCATTGGCATTCGAGTCGCGCTCCTTCTGGTCTCGTTCGGCTTCGAATCACTGCCGGGGTCCCCTACCCGGCAGGGCCAAACTTAGCGTGAACGGTCTTCAAGGTCACGCACCCAGCCACTATATCCGCGATCCGACCAGGATAAAGGCACGACAAAGTGCCGCGCGCGGCAGATTGATCGAAAAGGCGTGAAATCATGAAGCTTCCAGGCCCCGACCACCCCATCACCATCACCCCGAACCCCCGGCGCGTCCGCGTGACGGCGGGCGACATCGTGATCGCGGATACCGCCAAGGCCCTGACGCTGAAGGAGGCCAAGTATCCGGCCGTGCAATACGTGCCGCGCGAGGACACCAACATGGCGCTGCTCGAGCGTACCGACCGCGTTACCCACTGCCCCTATAAGGGCGACGCGAGCTATTACAGCGTCAAGGCCGACGGCACGACACTCGACAACGCGATCTGGACCTATGAGACACCCTACCCCGCGATGACCGAGATTTCCGGCCATCTCGCCTTCTACCCGGACAAGGTGAAGATCGAGGAAGTGGGGTAACATCCACGTAGGCCTGCCATCATGGCCGGGCTTGCCGTCTTCGCTAAAGCTTCGCCGGCCCAATACTGAGTAGCCCGGCGAAGCCTCTCGGCGGAGCCGGGTGCCGGCCATCCACCTTCTTGGCCATCGCGGACGCGAAAGCACGTGGATGCCCGGGACAAGCCCGGGCATGACGACTGAGAATGCTGGAGCAGCCCCGCTACGCCCTGAATATCGTGAGACCCAATATCAGCAGCACCAGGAAGATCACGACGAAGATGTAGAACAGGAAGCGGGCGATGTCGGCCGAGGCAGCCGAGATGCCGGTGAAGCCGAGTACGCCGGCCACGATCGAAATCAGCAGGAAGATCAGCGCCCATTTCAGGATGGTCATCGCCAGCTCCGACGTGTCGGTGGCCGCTTCAGGCGGCCTCAACCTTTTCGTGAATCCTAACTTCGCCACACCGCGCTGGTTCCTGAGGCCGTCGGGACGCGGGGGCGATGGCGCAAACTGCCCTTGCTGAATCCGGTTCCCGGCGGCACAGTCGGACCGGGGCAGGAACGCAAACCGGGGCGGCCATGATCACGATCTCACAGTCTGCGACGATCGGCGTCGAGGCGGACGCAGCGCCGAAGAGCAAGGCGCGCAACCTGGCACTCGATCGCGCCCGCACCTTCCTGACGCTGGTGGTGCTGCTGCATCACGCGGTGATCCCATATACTTACTTCGGTCACACCGATCCGAAATTCTTCTTCGGCTTCGACATGGTCGTGCTGGCCACCGACAGCTTCTTCATGGCGATGTTCTTCTTCCTGTCGGGCTTGTTTGCGTGGTCGGGCATCGCCCGCAAGGGACCGCTGAACTATTTGGCAGATCGCCTGCTACGGCTTGGCCTGCCGTTCGTGATCTGCGCGTTCACGGTCATTCCGCTCGCCTATTACGCCATCTCGCTCCGGCACCATCCCGAGATCGGCTTTTCGGAATACTGGTGGAATATGGTCACGAAGGGCCCGTGGCCGAGCGGACCGATCTGGTTCCTTTGGGTCCTGCTCGGCTTCGACGTGGTGGCCTGCATATTGTATCGGCTGTCACCCACCCTGCTCGATCCGATTAACCGCCTCTCGCTGCACGGTCGCCGTCGGCCCGAAATGTTCTTCGCGGTCATGCTTGCCGTCACCGCAGCGTTCTATGTTCCTGGGCTGATGTATTATGGACCAAGTAGCTGGTTCGAGTTCGGGCCGTTCTCGGTGCAGCACGGGCGCGTGATGCTTTATGCGAGCTACTTCTTTTTCGGTGCCGGCATCGGCGTCGCGAATATGGATCGCGGCCTGCTCGCGGCAGACGGCCGGATGGCGAGGGTTAGCTGGGACTGGATGGTCTTGGCGATCGTTCCGTATTGCCTGCTCTGGGTGCTGATCTACATCAAGCGCGAAATACTGGGAAATCCGTCGCCGCTGCCGAACTGGTATGAGGGGCTCTATGCCATCTGCTTCGCTGTCTTCAGCGTGGCTATCATGTTTCTGATCCTGGCCCTTTTCCAGAGATTCAGACAATCGGGCTCAGCCAAGCTACTCGATCCGATGCAGGCGGACGCCTACGGCATGTTTTTGGTGCACTACCCGATCGCGCTTTGGCTGCAATACTGGCTGTTCGACTATGACCTGCCTGCGATCATCAAGGCGACGATCGGATTCGTGCTGACAGTCGCGTTCAGTTGGGCGCTGACGCGCGCCTTGCGCCAGATCCCCGGGGCAACGAGGGTGCTGTGAGGCGTCCGGCGCAAAGCGCCGCACGATGACAGGCTCCGCGAAATCCGGGTCTCTCGCCGTTGGGAACAGTCCCGGATTACGGTCTTGAGAATGCGGCGGCGGCTTACGCCGCCTTCCCGCTCATATACTCCGGCAACCAGCGCTCGAACGAGGCGCGCAGCGTGGCTATCGCAACCGGCGCTTCGCCCGCGATCGCGATCGCATCGCCGCCGGTGGTGCCGATCCGCACGCAGGGCACTTCACAGCCACGCATTTTCGCGAGCACGCGACCGGCCTCCGCTTCCGGCACGGTGACAATGTAGCGCGCCTGGTCCTCTCCGAACCAATAGGCCTGCGGGATCAGCGCGGTCGGCGCCGCCAGGAGGCGCGCACCAATGCCGCTCGCCATCGCCATCTCTGCCAGCGCGACCAGGAGGCCGCCATCGGAGAGGTCGTGCACGGCGGTCGCGGTGCCCGCATGGATCATGCCACGCACACAATCGCCATTGCGCTTCTCGGCAGCGAGATCGACCGGCGGTGGTGCGCCCTCCTCGCGACCGCAGATGTCGCGCAGGTACACCGATTGGCCGATCCAGCCATGTGTTTCGCCGATCAACAGGATCGCCTCGCCCTCAGCCTTGAAGGCGAGCGAGGCGGACTTGGTGAAGTCGTCGAGCAGGCCGACGCCGCCGATCGAGGGTGTCGGCAGGATCGCGCGGCCGTTGGTCTCGTTGTAGAGCGAGACGTTGCCGGACACGACCGGGAAGTCCAGCGCGCGGCAGGCTTCCGAGATGCCCTTCAGGCAGCCGACGAACTGGCCCATGATCTCGGGCCGCTCCGGATTGCCGAAATTGAGATTGTCGGTGATCGCGAGCGGCTTGCCGCCAACGGCGGTGATGTTGCGCCAGGCTTCCGCCACCGCCTGCTTGCCGCCCTCGAACGGATCGGCCTCGCAATAGCGCGGCGTGACGTCGACGGTCAGCGCGAGCCCCTTCGGCCCGTCCTGCACGCGCACCACGGCCGCATCGCCGCCGGGGCGCTGCAAGGTGTTGCCGAGAATGACGTGGTCGTACTGCTCCCAGACCCAGCGCTTGCTGCACAGGTCGGGTGTGCCGATCAGCTTCTCCAGCGCGGCGCCGGTGCCCATCGGCGCTGGCACGTCGCGGGCGTGCACGACCGGTAGCGCTGCGGACTCGACATGCGGCCGGTCGTAGACCGGCGCCTCGTCGCCGAGCTCCTTGATCGGCAGATCGGCCATGACATCGCCGCCGTGCTTGACCACGAAACGCTTGCTCGGCGTGGTGTAGCCGACCACGGCGAAATCGAGCCCCCACTTCTTGAAGATCGCCTCGGCTTCCTTCTCCTTCTCGGGCTTGAGCACCATGAGCATGCGCTCCTGGCTCTCCGAGAGCATCATCTCGTAGGCGCTCATGCCGGTCTCGCGGGTCGGCACCGCGTCGAGGTCGAGGTCGACGCCGAGGTCGCCCTTGGCGCCCATCTCGACCGCCGAGCAGGTCAATCCCGCCGCGCCCATGTCCTGGATCGCGATGACGCAGCCCTTTTCCATGATCTCGAGACAGGCCTCGAGCAAAAGCTTCTCGGCGAAGGGATCGCCGACCTGCACGGTGGGACGCTTCTCCTCGGACTTCTCATCGAACTCGGCCGAGGCCATCGATGCGCCGTGGATGCCGTCGCGCCCGGTCTTGGAGCCGAGATAGACGATCGGCATGTTCACGCCGGAGGCGGCCGCGTAGAAGATCTTATCGGCATCGGCGAGGCCGACGGCCATCGCGTTGACGAGGATGTTGCCGTCATAGCGGGTGTGGAAGCGCACCTGACCGCCGACGGTCGGCACGCCGAACGAATTGCCGTAGCCGCCGACGCCAGCTACGACGCCGGAGACGAGATGTCGGGTCTTGGCATGTTCGGGCGCGCCAAAACTCAGCGCATTGAGGCAGGCGATCGGCCGCGCACCCATGGTGAAGACGTCGCGCAGGATGCCGCCGACGCCGGTGGTCGCGCCCTGGTAGGGCTCGATGTAGCTTGGGTGGTTGTGGCTCTCCATCTTGAAGACCACCGCCTGGCCGTCGCCGATGTCGATCACGCCGGCGTTCTCGCCGGGCCCCTGGATCACCCAGGGCGCCTTGGTCGGCAAGCCTCGTAGGTGGATGCGCGAGGATTTGTACGAGCAGTGCTCGTTCCACATCGCCGAGAAGATGCCGAGCTCGGTAAAGGTCGGCTCCCGCCCAATCAGCTTGAGGATGCGCTCATACTCGTCCGGCTTGAGCCCATGGGCGGCAATCAATTCGGGGGTGATCTTGGGTTCGTTCTTCGACATGGATTCGGGGCTTTCGGCGAGTTTGGCCGTTCTTAGGAACATCGGGGGGCCGGGAAAAGCCCTTTATGACGCAATTTCCCGCTGTCCCACGTTTTGCAGCCGGGGTCCGCAGGAACAGGAATTGCAACGCGCGCACGGATCGGATTTAAGGGCAAACGACCCGTAATTGAAGGCCCCATTTCCTTGCACGAGCTCACCAAAGCCCCCCTATCCCGCCGCCCCGACCTGCACATCGCGACCGAAGGGGAATTCACGGGCTGGAGGACCTGGATTCGCGACAGTTTTGAGAGCCACATCGGCCCGTTCTGGCACAAGGTCGAGGAGGACGGCGGCGTCCGCTGCGCCTTCCGGGTCGAGAAGAAGCACCTCAATGGCGCTGGGAACGTCCATGGCGGATGCTTCATGGCCTTCGCCGACTATTGCCTGTTTGCGATCGCCACACACGAGCTGGATGGGCCGGCCGTGACCACCAATTTCGCCTGCGACTTCCTCGACGCGGCCCGCGAGGGCGAGCTGATCGAATGCACCGGGGAAGTGTCCCGCGCCGGCGGCTCGCTGATCTTCCTGCGCGGCAAGCTGACATCGGGCGGACGGCCGCTGTTCACCTTCTCCGGCACGATCAAGCGGGTGAAGCGGAAGCCGCTACCTCGGCCAAACGCATAGCTCGACGGCTTCCCTTTCGGTGCGCCCTCGCCCAGACTTCGCGAGGCGCTGTCGCGCCGGGGAGCAAGCAAAAGGTGCCGCAGAGCACATCGAGGACGGGTCGCGCCGCGCCAACGCCTTTACCGACCATTGCAGCAGGTGCCGCGCGCGGCTGGCGCGATTATGCGCTGCTGCTGGCGCTGGCCTGCTGCTGGAGCTCCACCTATCCGCTGGCCAAGCTCGCGCTCGATACGATCCCACCGATCACCTTCATTTCGGTGCGCTCGCTGATCGCCGCCGCGTTCCTGTTCGCCATCCTGCGGATGCGCGGCGTCCGGATTCCCACGGACGCCAAGGCCTGGAAGCTGTTCGCGACCCAGCAATTGATCAACTCGACTTTCCCGTTCCTGATCATCACCTGGTCGCAGCAATATGTGCCGGCCTCGAACACGGTGGTGCTGGCCTCGACGACGCCGATCTTTGCCTTCCTGATCATCTCGCTGATCACGCGGCACGAGCCGGCAACCCTCCTGAAGCTCCTAGGCGCGATCCTTGGCCTCGTCGGCACCGTCGCTATCGTCGGGCTTGACGCGCTGCGTGGCTTCGGCAGCGAGATCGTGGCGGAGATCGCGATCCTGCTCGCCACCATCTCCTTCGCCTGCGCGACGATCTTCGGCCTGCGGCTGTCCGACTACGATCCCATGGTGGTGGCAGCCGGCTCGCTCCTGTTCGGCGGCCTCGTGCTGCTGCCGCCCTCGCTCGTCATCGACCAGCCGTGGACGCTGCATCCGACGCCGCAGGCGATCGCAGCCACCATCGTCATGGGGATCGTCTCCAGCGCCCTGGGACTGATGCTGTTCTATATGTGCCTCAGCCGGCTCGGCACGCTGACGACGAATGCGCAGGGCTATTTGCGCATTCCGATCGGCGTTGCGCTGTCGGTGGTGCTGCTCGGCGAAAGCGTGCCGTCCAACCTCGCGCTCGGACTGCTGCTGGTCATGGCAGGCGTGGCCGCCATGACGGTGCCGGCCGAGCGGCTGAAGCTGCGATAGCGCAGAACGCTATTGCTTGGCGTCGTCCGCCAGCATTTTACGGTACTTCTCGACGTCACGCGTCACGAGTTGCTGGAGCACCTGCGGCGCGTGCTCGTCCGCGTCTGGCGCAACGGTCGACAGATCGGCAAAGCGCTTCTTCACCGCGTCGGTCTCCACCGCCGTGCGCGCGGCGGCATTCAGCTTGGCGATCACGGCCGGCGGCGTGCCCTTGGGCGCGAACAGGCCATTCCAGCCTTGTGCTTCGAATTCGGGCAGGCCCGCTTCGGCCGAAGTGGGCAGATCGGGCAGCGTGGCGAGGCGCACGGTGGAGCCGACCACGAGGCCGTTCACCAGCTTTTCGTTGATCGACTGCGAGACGGAGGCGGCGGCATCGCAGACGCCGTCGATCTGGCTGCCGACCGCGTCGGTGAGCGCGGGCGCCGCACCACGATAGCCGACGAGCGTCGCGTCGATCCCGGCCGCCGTCACGAAGCTCTTGCAGATCAGGTAGTTCGAAGAACCGACGCCGGCATGGCCGAGATTGATCTTGCCGGGATTGGCCTTGGCGTAGGCGATGAACTCCTTCACGTCCTTCGCCGGAAAATCCTTGCGCAGGGCGATGATGCCGAACGTCTTCGCCACCATCGCGATCGGCACGAAGGAGTCCGGCGTGAACGGCAGCTTTGGATAGATCGTGTAGGTCGCGGCGTTCGTGCCGGCATTGCCGATCGCAATCGTGTAGCCGTCTGGCTCGGCACGCGAGGCGCGCGCCAGTGCGGTCGAGCCGCCGGCACCGGCGACGTTCTCGATCACGATGGTCTGGCCGAGCGCGATGCTCATCTGCTCGGCGACCGTGCGCGCGATCACGTCCGACGTGCCGCCGGCCGCGAACGGCACGATCATCGTGATCGGACGCTTGGGAAAATCCTGCGCGAGCGCCGCGCTCGCAAGCAGAGCGACCACAATCGCGGCCGAGAGCCGCTTCAACACGAATGCAATCACGCGGCCTTTTCCAGGTGCTGGACGAGCCCTGCAAACAGGCCGCGCCCGTCGGTGCAGCCCATGATCTCTTCGACGTGGTTCTCCGGGTGGGGCATCATGCCGAGCACGTTGCCCTTGTCGTTGACGATGCCGGCGATGGAATGCGCCGCGCCGTTGATGTTGTGGGCCTCGTCGACCACGCCGTCGGCGGAGCAGTAGCGATAGAGCACCCGGCCCTCGCCTTCGAGGCGCTTGATGGTCTCTTCATCCGCTTCGTAATTGCCCTCGCCATGGGCGACCGGCACGCGGATCACCTGGCCGGCATTGTAGCCGCGCGTGAACGGCGTGTCGGAACGCTCGACGCGCAGATGCACGTCATGGCAGATGAATTTCAGCCGCGCATTGCGCATCAAGACACCCGGCAGCAGGCCGGACTCGCAGAGGATCTGGAAACCGTTGCAGACGCCGAGCACGAGGCCGCCCTTGTCCGCGTAGTCGCGCACCGCATCCATTACCGGCGCACGCGCCGCGATGGCGCCACAACGTAAATAGTCGCCGTAGGAGAAACCGCCGGGCACGACGACGAGATCCGTTCCGGCCGGCAGCGAGGTCTCGGCGTGCCAGACCATCGCGGGCGCGTGTCCGGAGATCAGCTTCAGCGCCCGCGCCATGTCGCGCTCGCGGTTGATTCCGGGAAAGACGAGGACGGCGGCTTTCATGGTTTTAAGTTCCGGGCGAGGATTGGAATCGGGCTGGCGCGGGGGCCAATTCGCCAGGAGACATAACCATTTGACGCGGATTTTACCAGTGCTAGCCTCGCCGGAGAGCGTTGTGCACAGGCCATAGCCTGCCATTTGGCCGAACGATTTGCCGGGATGAAAGCCATGAATGTCCCGCCACGCCCGATATCTCCTGCCGAGCCGGTTTCCGCCGACGGCGTCGTCGCCGCCGGTGCCTATGTCGACGGGCGGCGCGTCGCCAATATCGCCATCAGCGAGGCCTCGAGCTGGCGGGCAAAGCCCGGTCATGTCGTCTGGATCGGACTGCACGAGCCCGACATGGCGCTGCTTACCGCCGTGCAGAAGCAGTTCGACCTGCATGAGCTCGCAATCGAGGACGCCAACCACGCCCATCAGCGGCCGAAGATCGAGCAGTATGGCGAGGCGCTGTTCATCGTGGCGCGAACGGCGCAACTGGCCGAGGGCCGGATCGCGTTCGGCGAGACCCACATTTTCATCGGCGACGGCTATCTCGTCACCGTCCGTCACGGCGCCTCGACCTCTTATACGACCGTGCGCGAACGCTGTGAGAGCTGCCCGCGGGCGCTCGCCCGCGGCGAGGATTACATCCTCTATGCGATCCTCGATTTCATCGTCGACAACTACTCGCCCGTGCTCGAGAGCATTCACGAGGAGGTCGAGGAGATCGAGGACTACGTGCTGTCGCACGCGATCACCAAGGAGCAGATCGAGCGGCTCTACATGCTGCGTCGCGACTTGTTGCGACTGCGCAACGCAATCGGGCCGCTGGTCGAGGTGTGCCGGCGGCTGGAGCATGATGAGCTTTCGATGGTGCGCCCGACCATGCAGCCGCTTTTCCGCGACGTCACCGACCACGTCCGCAACATCCAGGAGCGCATCGATTCCATGCGCGAGGTGCTGGCCTTCGCGTTCGAAGCGAGCCTGCTGGTCGGCCAGGCGCAGGAGACCGCGGTCTCGAAGAAGCTCGCCTCGTGGCTTGCGATCCTCGCCATCCCGACCGCGCTTGCCGGCATCTACGGCATGAACTTCAAGAACATGCCGGAGTTGCAATGGGAGTACGGCTATTACGTGCTGCTGAGCGTGATGGCGATCTCATGCGCCGCGCTCTATGTGCGCTTCCGCCGCGCCGGCTGGCTGTGACACCCGGCCGGCGCTCCGAGAGCTACACGATCTCGACGCGGTAATTCTCGATCACGGTGTTGGCGAGCAGCTTGTCGGCGGCCTCTTTCAGCACGACTTCGGCCTTGGCCTTGTCGGCGCCGGCGAGCTCGATGTCGAACACCTTGCCCTGGCGCACGCTGGCGACGCCGTCGACGCCGAGCGACTTCAGCGCGCCTTCGATGGCCTTGCCTTGCGGATCGAGGATGCCCGTCTTCAAGGTAACGGTAACACGTGCCTTCACGTCAAAATTCCCTCTTTAGCTCTTCACCAGCACCGGGCCGGAGCCCGCCGGCCGCTCGTTCTCCATGAGGATGCCGAGGCGCTTTGCCACTTCAGTGTAGGCCTCGAGCAGCCCACCGAGATCCCTGCGGAAGCGGTCCTTGTCGAGCTTCTCATTCGACTTGATGTCCCAGAGCCGGCACGAATCCGGCGAGATCTCGTCGGCGACGATGATCCGCATCATTTCGTTCTCGAACAGCCGCCCGCACTCCATCTTGAAGTCGACGAGGCGGATGCCGATGCCCAGGAAGAGGCCGGTGAGGAAGTCGTTGACGCGGATGGCGAGCGCCATGATGTCGTCGATCTCCTGCGGCGTCGCCCAGCCGAAGGCAGTGATGTGCTCTTCCGACACCATGGGGTCGTTGAGCTGATCGTTCTTGTAGTAGAACTCGATGATCGAGCGCGGGAGCTGCGTGCCCTCCTCGATGCCGAGCCGCTGCGACAGCGAGCCGGCGGCGACGTTGCGCACCACCACTTCCAGCGGCACGATTTCGACCTCGCGAATGAGCTGCTCGCGCATGTTGAGGCGGCGGATGAAATGGGTCGGCACCCCGATGTCGTTGAGGTGCTGAAACAGGTACTCCGAGATCCGGTTGTTGAGGACGCCCTTGCCCTCGATCACCTGATGCTTTTTTGCATTGAACGCGGTGGCGTCATCCTTGAAGTGCTGGATCAGGGTGCCCGGCTCCGGACCTTCGTAGAGGACCTTCGCCTTGCCTTCATAAATGCGACGCCGACGGCTCATGGGGATGTACCGTGTTTTGTTGAAATCCATGAATTTGGTGTGCTCCGGTTGACAAGGATTAGGACCCACAGCGGAGCTGCCGTGAACGGCCTGGAACCCATGGAAACAGAACAGGAACCAAGCCTTTAGGCAACCTATCCGATTGGCTGTCCCAGCACAATCGATCCGGCCCGTTTGGCGCCAACTTATACCGTCTTGCCTGCGGCTTAACGGCTCGTTGTTTTGCCGATTCGTGCCCTCTATCTAGGCAAGCGAAGGGCCGCCCGCAACGAGGGCCCGGAGGTCGATTCAGCAGGGAATTGGAAGAGGCATGAGCGAGTTCAACAAGCGCGAGGAAGGTTTCGAGAAGAAATTCGCCCTTGATGAGGAGCAGAAATTCAAGGCCGAGGCACGCCGCAACCGCCTGCTCGGCCTGTGGGCGGCGGAAAAGCTGGGCATTACCGGGGATGCGGCAACGGCCTACGCCAAGGAGGTGGTCGCTGCCGACTTCGAGGAAGCCGGCGACGGCGACGTGCTGCGCAAGGTCGTGACAGATTTCGCCGCCAAGAATGTCGCCATCACCGAACTGGCGATTCGCGCCAAGATGAACGAGCTCACCGCGGTGGCGGCCGCGGAGGTGAAGGCGGGGAAATAATCTGTTCAGGCCCGGCGCCGGCGTGCAATGACCTTGCGCGCTGGCGACCCCTTCTTGACGCCCCTTTTGGTCGCTACATCGAGCGCGCCATAATCGCGGCGAATCGTGTCCAACAGGCGTTGAGCGGCCGCGCTCAGGAAGCCGCCGCTACGTGTCACAAGAACGATATCCTGCTCCATGCCAAGATCGCCGACCGCGATCGTCGCGATCGAACCTGCACGCAGCTCCTCCGCCACATGGCTTCGCGCCAATAGCGCAAGGCCGAAGCCGGACTCCACAAGCCGCTTCTGCGCAGTGAGGCTGTCCACCGCGGTCCACTCCACCTCGCCCAGCCCTTGCGTGAGAAACAGCGCGAACACGTGAGCCGCCGCGATCTCGCGGCGCCCACGCGTCTCCGGGAACGCGATCCAGCGTTCGCCACGAAGCTCGGCAAGGCGCTTCACGCGCTTTCCCGCAAGCGGATGATCGGGCGCGCAGACGACCTGCAGCGCCTCGGTGAGCACCAGCTCGCACGCGAGGTCGCCGGCGCGATCGGTGTTGTAGCGCAGGCCGATCGTGGCCTCGCCGCGCCGGATGAGATCGCTCACTTCCGCGCTGGTCGCCGTCCGCAAGGCAAGCGTGACATCGGGATTTTCCTTGGCAAATCGCTTCATGATGGCCGACAGGCGGCCGTCGGCAAGCGTACCGGTCACGGCCAGCGCAACCGGCCCCGAATTCTGCCTAGTCAGCGCGCGTATCGCCTGTTCGGCATCCTGCGCCGCCGCGACCGCGCGCTCGGCATAGGGGATCAGCACGCGCCCGGCGTCGCTGAGCCTCGTGCGGCCCGCCACCCGCTCGAACAGCGGCACGCCGAGTTCCTGCTCCAACAGTGTGATACGTCGCGAAATCGCTGGCTGCGAACGATGCAGGAATTTCGCGGCATTCGAGATCCCGCCCTTGCGGTGAACGGCCAGGAAGGTGTTGAGGGCGTCGCTGTCCATCGCGGAGCTCATGCAAAAAACTGATGATCTAAAAAGAAATAACAAATTTGGCGGATGACGAGAATGCCCCTAAGGGTGGCTCGAGCAGACGAGGTCAAGCGGAGACGAGCCATGACGAGCCAGTTGGAGAAAGCGAAGGCGTTTCGCGCCCTACACGAGCGCCCCGGCGCCTTCATCATTCCCAACCCTTACGACGCCGGCACCGCGAAACTGCTCGCTGCGGCCGGCTTCGAGGCGCTCGCGACCACGAGCCTCGGTCTTGCCAACCTGCAGGGAACTTCGACGGTCAGCCTCGACGCCATCCTAGACAATTGCCGCGCGATCGCGACAGCCACCGACCTGCCGGTCAGCGTCGACCTGGAAAACTGCGGCGCGCATGATCCCACGCGCGCGGCGGAAGCGATCCGGCGCGCCGCCGAGGCCGGCGCGGTCGGCGGCTCGATCGAGGACTCCACCGGAGACGGCGAGCGGCCGATCTACGACTTCTCGCTCGCAGTCGAGCGCGTGCAGGCGGCCGTCGAGATGGCGCGCTCGCTGTCTATCCCGTTCACGCTGACGGCACGCGCGGAGAACCTTCTGCACGGACGCAACGATCTCGACGACACGATCCGGCGGCTGAAGGCGTTCGAGGCTGCCGGCGCCGACGTCCTCTACGCGCCGGGCGTCCATGACCTTGCCACGATCAAGACCGTCATCGCTTCTGTGAACAAGCCCTTCAACCTCGTGATGGGCTTTGCCGATCCGACGCTGACGCTCGCGCAATTGTCCGAAGCCGGCGTCAAACGCATCAGCGTCGGCGGCGCCATGTCGCGATATGCGCTGGCGGCGTTCCTGCGGAGCGCACGCGAGATGAAGGAGAACGGCTCCTTCACCTTTGTTCGCGAGATGGCGCCGATCAAGGAGCTGCGCGAGGCCTTCGCTTCGGTCAGCCCTCTTTGAAGCCGTACTCCGGCACGTTGCCGCTCGCACCGTAGTATTTGTAGGGCAGGAATTTGCCGCTCATGGTGATCTTGACGCGGTCGCCCTTCGGGTTCGGCAGGCGCTCCATCACCATGTCAAAATCGATCGCCGACATGATGCCGTCGCCGAACTCCTCTTCGATCAGCGCTTTCCAGGCCGGGCCGTTGATCATCACGAGCTCGTAGAAGCGATAGATCAGCGGGTCGGTCGGCGGCATCGGCACGCCCTGTCCGCGCATCGGCGTCTCGTTCAGCATCGCGACTTCCGTCTTCGACAGGCCGAACAGCTCGCCGGCATTGGCCGCTTGCGGCTTCGTCAGTTTCATCTGGCCGAGAATGGCGCCGACGATCAGCACCTCCGAATAGCCGCCGATCTTCTCGCAGATGTACTTCCAGCTCCAGCCCTTCTCGCGCTTGATGTCGAGCAATTTTTCGGTGAGGTCGGAACGCTTCATGTCAGGGTCTCCCTTGGCTAGCCAGTTGTCGCGCCAGTCCGTTCCCGTCCGGGAAGCAGGATAGAAGCAACGTCGTTTCGTGTCGCGTTCGATTGCACGAAACGTGCCAATGGATTGAGCCAAGGCTGCCCCACGAGTGAGTGCAAGCAGGAAGCGCGAAGGCGGCTCTAGGCGCTCGTTGCACTCACGAGAGCTTGCAGCCGCGCCAGCTCCGCTTCCAGATCGTGCTCCACCTCCGTGGCCCGCATCTCGATGACCCGGTAGTCCCGCGCCTCCAGCCACGCCCGCCTTGCGGCGCGGTCGGCGACAATGGTCTCGCCCTCGCCGACGTTCACCAGCTCGATCGCGATCCGGTGCGGAAACGAGACGAAGTCCGGAATGTGGCGGCCGACCGGGGTCTGGCGCTTGAACTGGCCGGCGAAGCGGCGGTCGCGGGTGAGCGCCTGCCAGAGCAGGCGCTCGGCGTCGGTCGGGTTGCGGCGGAGCAGTCGCGCGAGCCCGCGCACCGTGCTGCCGCTGTCGGGCAGCCCGCTCTGCCCGTGCTCGGCCAGAAGCGCGCGCAGCCGCGTCGCCTGCTCGCCGTCGAGCACGCCGCCCTTGGCCGGGCCCTTGCGTCCCTCGGCGATCGCCATGACCACGCCGTGCAGGGTGTGCATGTCCTGCTTGGTCGGCTCCATCCGCGTGAAAATGTTGCGCAGGTTGACCAGCATGGTGTCGCGCTTCTCGGGCGGACGTAAAAACTCGACCCGATCGAGCTCGCGCACGAGGTTATCGAAGAAGGCCTGCATCTGGTGTTGCGAGGCGCGCTCGGAGCGCTCCGGCATGCCGTGCGGCAGCGCGCCGGATGTCGCCTGCTTGAACCATTCATAGCCGACCAGCAGCACCGCCTGGGCGAGGTTCAGCGACGCAAAGCCGGGATTGACCGGGAAGGTGACGATGCGGTTGGCGAGGCCCACCTCCTCGTTGGTCAGCCCCCAGCGCTCGCGGCCGAACAGGATGCCAGCCGCGCCCCCTGCCGCAATGTGCCCCGAAATCTCGGCCGCGGCCGCCTCGGGCCCGACCACCGGCTTGGCCTGGTCATGGGCGCGGGCGGTGGCGGCGAACAGCAGATCGAGATCGGCGACCGCCTCCTCGACCGTATCGAACAGCTCGACCCGCTCCAGGATGTGGTCGGCGCCGGCGGCCGCGCGCTGAGCGGCGATGTTGGGCCAACCGTCGCGGGGGTTGACGATGCGTAAGCGGCTCAGGGCGAAATTGCCCATGGCGCGCGCCGCCATGCCGATGTTCTCACCGAGCTGCGGCTCGACCAGGATCACAATCGGACCGTCGAGGGCGAGGCCCGCTTTGCTCTTGTCAGTCCCCGACATCTCGCTTTGCTTTCACGCTATCTCTCAAGGCCTTGCGCAGGCGTTCCAAAGAATTGATTCAAGCCGCGCCCTTGGGCCGGCCCCGTCCGCCTGTCGTTTGCCTGTCCTGACAAAATTCTCAAGGGAAATAACGGGGTTAGAATCGACTTTTGAATCTCGCCTGAAACTTCATCCGCGGGGGCGGCCGGCGATCGCCCGCGGCTCCCCGTCTGCGGAAGCTGGATGGGCTAAAAGTGCATAATCACTTGGCTTTCGCCCGCCGCTTCCCGGTGCTATGAGGCGCCGGACATTCCAGTTGGCGCCCGAGGCGCCGTTCCCAAGAGGCTTCCCCGATCATGGCAAAAATCAAGGTGACCAACCCCGTCGTCGAACTCGATGGCGACGAGATGACCCGGATCATCTGGCAGTACATCAAGGACAAGCTGATCAACCCGTTCCTCGATGTCGAACTGCTCTATTTCGACCTGGGGATGGAGTACCGCGACAAGACCAACGATCAGGTGACCATCGATGCGGCCGAGGCGATCAAGAAGGTCGGCGTCGGCGTCAAGTGCGCTACCATCACCCCGGACGAGGCCCGGGTGAAGGAGTTCAACCTCAAGCAGATGTGGAAGTCGCCGAACGGCACCATCCGCAACATCCTCGGCGGCTGCATCTTCCGCGAGCCGATCATCTGCAAGAACGTGCCGCGCCTCGTTCCCGGCTGGACCAAGCCGATCATCATCGGCCGCCACGCCTATGGCGACCAGTACCGCGCCACCGACATTAAGTTCCCGGGCAAGGGCACCCTCTCGCTGAAGTTCGTCGGCGAGGACGGCACCGTGATCGAGAAGGAAGTGTTCAAGGCCCCCGGCGCCGGCGTCGCCATGGAGATGTACAATCTCGACGATTCCATCATCGACTTCGCGCGCGCGTCGTTCAACTACGGCCTGATGCGCAATTATCCGGTCTATCTCTCGACCAAGAACACCATCCTCAAGGTCTATGACGGCCGCTTCAAGGACATCTTCCAGGACATCTTCGACCGCGAGTTCAAGAAGGAATTCGACGCCAAGGGCCTGACCTACGAGCACCGCCTGATCGACGACATGGTCGCCTCGGCGCTGAAGTGGTCCGGCGGCTATGTCTGGGCCTGTAAGAACTACGACGGTGACGTGCAGTCCGACACCGTCGCGCAGGGCTACGGCTCGCTCGGCCTGATGACCTCGGTGCTGCTCACCCCCGACGGCAAGACGGTGGAAGCCGAAGCCGCCCACGGCACCGTGACGCGCCACTACCGCGAGCACCAGAAGGGCAAGGAGACCTCGACCAACTCGATCGCGTCGATCTTCGCCTGGACCCGTGGTCTCGCCCACCGCGCCAAGCTCGACAACAATCCGCAGCTCGCGAAGTTCGCGACCACCCTGGAGAAGGTCTGCGTCGACACCGTCGAAGACGGCTACATGACCAAGGACCTCGCGCTGCTCGTCGGCGCCGACCAGCGCTGGCTCTCGACCACCGGCTTCCTGGACAAGGTCGCCGAGAACCTGGGCAAGGCGCTGGCGGCGTAAGCTGCCATCCGCCACCTCGTCATTGCGAGCGCAGCGAAGCAATCCAGAATCCCTCCATGGGACAAGTCTGGATTGCTCCGTCGCAAAGACTCCCCGCAATGACGAGACCTTTGCTCGGCAAGCTCGACGGCGCATGCGAGAGGACCGGCGAGTTCGGGAGCGCGCCCTACTCGGCCCAGTACATCTTCCTGCGCAAGGGTTGATGTAGCCGCAGCATCATCGGTCGGAGCCCTCGCGCTCCGCCTGCGCCAGCTCGGCCATCGCGAGATCGCCCGTCTCCCCCAGCCGCGCCTCGGCGGTCTTGCGGACGTGGGCGGCCAGTGTCGGCATGCGTTCGATCAGTGCATGAAAGTCCTGGGCGTCGAGCACGAGGAGACGGGTCTTGCGCGTCGCGGTCACCGTGCCGCTGCGCTTGGTTTTGTGCAGCAGCGCGATCTCGCCGAAGAAGGTGCCGTCGGCAAGGCGCACGTGCTGGCTCGGCAGCTCGATCTCGACCTCGCCGGCGGTGATGAAATACATCGACGTGGCGGCATCGCCCCGCCGGACCAGGATCTCACCCTGCTCGATGGTGCGCGCCCGCAAGAGCCGCATGATGTCGGCGATCTCCGCTGCCGACAGATGCGAGAACAGCGGCACCCGCGCCAGCATGCCCCAGGTGACGACGAAGTCGCGCCGCTTCACCTCTTCGGCAAAGGCGGTGGAGATGATCGCGACCGGCAGCGCGATCATGGCAAAGCCGCTGATGATGGCGAAGACGGAAACGAATTTTCCGAGCGGCGTCACCGGCACGACGTCGCCATAGCCGACGGTGCCGAGCGTCACGATCGCCCACCACATCGCCTGCGGGATGGTGCCGAGCTTGTCCGGCTGCACGTCGCGCTCGATGGCATAGAGCAGCGAAGCGAAGGTGAGCACCACACCGAACAGGATGACGATGCACCCGATCAGCGCCCGCCGTTCGGCGTGCACAGCGGCAAGCAGCGAGCGCATCGCCGGCGAATAGCGGATCAGCTTGAAGAACGGCAGCACGCCGAGCGCGGCCAGCGTCGCGTGCCGCCCCGTCGCCAGCACGATTCCAGCGGGGAGGAACGCCATGAGGTCGATGATGCCGAGCGCGGAGAAGACGTAGCCGAGCCGGTCCGCGAGCGCCGAGCCCGTGCGCGGCGTGTGGCCCGCCACCGTCCACAGCCGCGCGGCATATTCCAGCGCGAACACGATCACGGACAGGATGGCAAGCGCCGAAAACAGCAGACCGAACTGCGCGTCCAGGTCCGGCACCGAGGCGAGCGTCATCGCGATTACGTCGAGCACGATGACGCCGATGATGAGCTGGATGAAGCGCGACCCGGCCGAATAGGCCAACGGATCATGTTCCAGCAATTCGTAGAGGCGATCCCTCAAATTGGGATCGCGAAGCCCACGTCCTCGCGGAACGAGGCGCACGGCGCCTACGCGCCGACCATGGCTTTTTCGATCGCCGAGAGCGCCGCCGCCGCATTGGCGCCATCCGGACCGCCGGCCTGAGCCATGTCGGGCCGGCCGCCGCCGCCCTTGCCGCCGAGCGCTTCGGAGGCGATGCGAACCAGGTTGACGGCATTGAAACGCGAGGTGAGGTCCGGCGTGACGCCGACCACCACGCCGGCCTTGCCGTCCTCGGTGACGCCGACGATCGCGACCACGCCGGAGCCGATCTGCTTCTTGCCGTCGTCGGCGAGGCTCTTGAGATCCTTCATCTCGATGCCCTCGACCGCGCGCGCCATCAGCTTGACGTCGCCGACCTCGCGCACGCCCGCTGCCGCGCCGTTGCCGGCGGACGCGCCGCCGCCCATCGCGAGCTTCCTGCGCGCGTCCGAGAGCTCGCGCTCGAGCTTCTTGCGCTCGTCCATCAGCGCGGTGATGCGCGCCGGGACGTCCTCGATCGAGGTGCGCAACTCGGCCGCCGCGGTCTTCGCCAGCGAGATGGTGTCGTTGGCGTGCTTACGCGCGAAACGCCCCGTGAGCGCCTCGATGCGGCGGACGCCGGACGCAACCGCGCTCTCGCTTGTCAGCGTGATCAGGCCGATATCGCCGGTGCGCCTGACGTGAGTGCCGCCGCAAAGCTCGACCGACCAGCCGAGCGCGTTGGCGCCGTGCTCGCGCGCGGTCTTGCCCATCGAGACGACGCGAACCTCGTCGCCATATTTCTCACCGAACAGCGCGCGGGCGCCGGCCTCGCGGGCCTCGTCGACGCCCATGATGCGGGTCGTGACCTCGTCATTTTCCAGGACCACATCGTTGGCGATGTCCTCGACGCGAGCAAGCTCCTCCGCCGTAATCGGCTTCGGATGCACGAAGTCGAAGCGCAGGCGGTCGGGCGCGACCAGCGAGCCGCGCTGGGCGATGTGGTCGCCGAGCACCTGGCGCAGCGCCTCGTGGAGAAGATGCGTCGCCGAATGGTTGGCGCGGATCGAGGAGCGCCGCGCGTGATCGACGTCGAGCTGCAGCGCAGTGCCGATCTTCAACGCACCCTGCTCCAGCGTGCCGGTATGAACGAAGAGATCGCCGACCTTCTTCTGGGTCTCGGTGACGCGGAATTTGATCCCGCCCTCGCCGACCATCACGCCGGTATCGCCGACCTGGCCGCCGGACTCCGCATAGAACGGCGTCTGATTGAGCACGATCGAGCCGGTCTCGCCGGCCTTGAGGCTGTCGGTTTCCTTGCCGTCCTTGACCAGCGCCGCGACGACGCCCTCGGCACTCTCGGTCTCGTATCCCAGGAATTCGGTCGCTCCGAGCCGTTCGCGCAGCGGGAACCAGATCGCTTCGCTGGCCGCCTCGCCAGAGCCCGCCCACGACGCGCGCGCCTTCTCGCGCTGACGCTCCATCGCGTCAGAGAAGGCAGCTTGATCGACGCCGATGCCGCGCGACTTCAGCGCGTCCTGCGTCAGATCGAGCGGAAAACCATAGGTGTCGTAGAGGGTGAAGGCGACGTCGCCGTCGAACATGTCGCCCTTCTGCAAGGAGGCCGACTTCTCGTCGAGGATGGCAAGGCCGCGCACCAGCGTCTTGCGGAAGCGGGTCTCTTCCAGCCGGAGCGTTTCCTCGATCAGCTTCTCCGCGCGCACCAGCTCCGGATAGGCCTGACCCATCTCGCGGACCAGCGCCCAGACCAGGCGATGCATCAGCGGCTCTTTCGCGCCCAGGAGCTGCGCATGGCGCATCGCACGGCGCATGATCCGGCGCAGCACATAGCCGCGGCCCTCGTTCGAGGGCAGCACGCCGTCAGAGACGAGGAAGGCCGAGGAGCGTAAGTGGTCGGCGATGACGCGGAACGAGGCGACGGTCTGCTCGTTCGGTCCGCTGCCAAGCGCGGACGCCGTCGCATCGATCAGGTTGCGGAAAAGATCGGTCTCGAAGACGCTCTCGACGCCCTGCAGGATGCAGGCCATGCGCTCGAGCCCCATGCCGGTGTCGATCGAGGGACGCGGCAGCGGCACGCGCTCCTCCTTCGTCACCTGCTCGAACTGCATGAAGACGAGATTCCAGAATTCGAGGAAGCGATCGCCGTCCTCTTCCGGGCTGCCCGGAGGGCCGCCCCAGATGTGCTCGCCGCGGTCGATGAAGATCTCCGAGCACGGACCGCACGGCCCCGTATCGCCCATCGCCCAGAAATTGTCCGAGGTCGGGATGCGGATGATGCGGTCATCGGAGAAGCCCGCGATCTTCTTCCAATAGCCGGCCGCCTCGTCGTCGGTGTGATAGACGGTGACAAGCAGCTTCTCCTTCTTCAGCCCGAAATCCTTGGTGATCAGATTCCAGGCGAGCTCGATCGCGCGCTCCTTGAAATAGTCGCCGAAGGAGAAGTTGCCGAGCATCTCGAAGAAGGTGAGATGGCGCGCGGTGTAGCCGACATTGTCGAGGTCATTGTGCTTGCCGCCGGCGCGCACGCATTTCTGCGAGGTGGTGGCGCGCTGATAGGGCCGCTTCTCCATGCCGGTGAAGACGTTCTTGAACTGCACCATGCCGGCATTGGTGAACATCAACGTCGGGTCGTTGCGCGGCACCAATGGCGAGGACGGCACGATCTCGTGGCCGTTCTTGGCAAAGAAGTTCAGAAAGGTCGATCTGATCTCGTTAACGCCGCTCATGTTCATCCAATCGGGTATGCTTGGACCCGCTTCACGCCATCCAAACCGGAAGATTTAGGCTGATATCTGCGGGCGAATGCGCTTTTAGACAAGGCCAGCTTCACTGTCCAGAAACTGTGCAGGCAGATCAGAGGGTTGCCGCAGGCGCGCAATCGACCGTTGATAGGCGTTCTGGACGCGTTGACAGCCTTGGCCGTGCCGTGTTCTGTACCTACCTGTATCGTACGGCCACGTCGGGAGAGACCGGCTTTTGGTAGCCGGCGCCGAAGGAGCAACCGCCCCGGAAACTCTCAGGCAAAAGGACCGCGTGGCTTTGACAGCATCTGGAAAGAGGCGCCGACGGGCTTGAAGCCCGGGTGGCACCCGCCGACGGGATAATACTCTCAGGCACAGCGACAGATGGGGCTTCGACTGGTTTCCATCGGGGAATCGTCCCCGGGAACCGCGAGGGCCCCTGTGATGCTAGCGCGCGAAGACCAAAACTCCCTCAGACGTACCCCCCTCTACGGGCTGCACGTGTCCCTCGGCGGCAAGATGGTGCCGTTTGCGGGCTATGAAATGCCGGTGCAGTACCCCGCAGGCGTCCTGAAGGAACACCTCCATACCCGAGCTTCCGCCGGCTTGTTCGACGTGTCTCACATGGGCCAAATCGCACTACGACCGAAATCCGGCAAGGTCGAGGATGCGGCAAAGGCGCTGGAAAAGCTGGTACCGCAGGACATCGTGGCGCTCGCCCCGGGCCGACAGCGCTACGCCCAATTCACCAATCCGGACGGCGGCATCCTAGACGATCTGATGGTCGCCAATTTCGGCGATCACCTGTTCCTGGTCGTCAACGCCGCCTGCAAGGCTGAGGACGAGGCGCATCTGCGCGCGCACCTCTCGGACGACTGCATCATCGATTCGCTTAGCCAGCGCGCGCTGATCGCCCTGCAGGGCCCGAAGGCGGAAGCTGCGCTGGCGAAACTTTGTGCAGAGGCGCCTTCCATGAAGTTCATGGATGCCGGGCCGCGCAAGGTCGACGGCCTCGATTGCTTCGTCTCGCGTTCAGGCTACACCGGCGAGGACGGGTTCGAGATCTCGGTTCCCGGCGGCGATGCCGAGCGGCTTGCCAAAATTCTGCTCGACAATTCCGACGTGCTGCCGGTCGGGCTCGGCGCGCGCGACAGCCTGCGGCTCGAGGCCGGGCTCTGCCTCTACGGCCATGATATCGACGCCACGACCACGCCGGTCGAGGCCGCACTGGAATGGTCGGTGCAGAAAAGCCGCCGCACCGGCGGCGCCCGCGCCGGCGGTTTTCCCGGTGCTGCAAAGATCCTCGCCCATTTCGATCAGGGCGCGAGCCGCCGCCGCGTCGGCCTGCGCACTGAGGGCCGCGCGCCGGTGCGCGAGGGCGCGCTGCTGTTTGCGGACGTGACATCGAGCGAGCCGATCGGAAAGGTCACCTCGGGCGGCTTCGGCCCGAGCCTGAATGCGCCGGTGGCGATGGGCTACGTGCCCACCGCACAGAGCGCGCTCGGCACGCAGCTTTTCGCCGAGGTGCGCGGCCAGCGCTTAGCCATGCAAGTCGCCGCCATGCCTTTCGTGAAGAACACCTACAAACGCTGAGGATCGAGAATGACCACGATGCTGTACACCTCCGACCATGAATGGCTGGCCATCGACGGCGATGTCGCCACCGTCGGCATCACCAACTATGCACAGGAGCAACTCGGCGACGTCGTGTTCGTCGAACTGCCCAAGATCGGCCGCACGCTCAAGAAGACGGAAGCCGCGGCAGTCGTAGAGTCCGTGAAGGCCGCCTCCGACGTCTACGCGCCGATCTCGGGCGAGGTGATCGAGATCAACGAGGCCCTCGCCGGCGAGCCGGCGCTGGTCAACTCGGACGCGCAGGGTCAGGCCTGGTTCTTCAAGATCAAAATTGCCGACAAGAGCGAGCTCGGCGGCCTGATGGATGAAGCCGCCTACAAGGCGCACACGGCGTGAGATGACGCGAACTCTGACCCAACTCTCCGTGGCATCGTCCGCCATCCGGTCCGGCCTTGGGCCGGCCGGACGACAGGCTCCGGCGGACGATCCAGTACGCCGCGGCCTATCAGCTCAAGCTCGAACGGTTGCGTTTACTGGATGCCCCGCCTTCGCGGGGCATGACCGAGAAATCTAATGCGAGGACCCATGATGACCGCGCACCGCAAGTCCATCGGCGAGATCGCCGCCACCTTCGTCCGCCGCCATATCGGCCCGTCGGCGTACGATGTCGCCGCGATGCTGGACACCGTCGGCGCCAAAAGCGTCGACGCGCTGATGGCGGAGACGCTGCCCGCCTCGATCCGGCAGATTGCCCCGCTCGATCTCGGCAAGCCCTTGAGCGAGACCGAAGCGATCGCGCATATGGGCGAGCTCGCCGCGCAGAACCAGGTGTTCACCTCGCTGATCGGCCAGGGCTATTCCGGCACGATCCTGCCCGCGGTCATCCAGCGCAACATCCTGGAGAACCCCGCCTGGTACACCGCCTACACGCCCTACCAGCCCGAGATCAGCCAGGGCCGGCTGGAGGCGCTGTTCAACTTCCAGACCATGATCTGCGACCTCACCGGGCTTGACGTCGCCAATGCCTCGCTGCTCGACGAGGCGACCGCGGCGGCGGAAGCCATGGCGCTCGCCGAGCGGCACTCGCAGGTGAAGGCGAAGGCCTTCTTCGTCGACAAGGACGTGCATCCGCAGACGCTCGCAGTGATGCGCACCCGCGCAGAACCCTTGGGCTGGACCCTGATCGTCGGCGATCCCCTCGCTGATCTCGACAAGGCAGACGTGCTTGGTGCGCTGCTGCAGTATCCGGGCAGTTCGGGCGCGGTGCGCGACCTGCGGCCCGCGATTGCGACACTGCGCGCCAAGGGCGCACTCGCGATCGTTGCCGCCGATCTGCTGGCACTGACGCTGCTCGCCTCACCCAGCGAACTCGGCGCCGACATCGCGATCGGCTCGGCGCAGCGCTTCGGCGTGCCGATGGGCTATGGCGGACCGCATGCGGCCTACATGGCGGTGCGCGATGCGCTGAAGCGCTCGCTGCCCGGCCGCATCGTCGGGCTTTCCGTGGACTCGCGCGGCGCGCCGGCCTACCGCCTCGCGTTGCAGACCCGCGAGCAGCACATCCGCCGCGAGAAGGCGACCTCCAACATCTGCACGGCGCAGGTGCTGCTCGCCGTGATCGCGTCGATGTATGCGGTCTATCACGGCCCCGAAGGCTTGACGCAGATCGCGCGTACCGCGCATCGCCGCACCGCGGTGCTGGCGACCGGCCTGCGCAAGCTCGGCTTCGCGCCACAGTCCGAATCCTTCTTCGACACGGTGACGGTGGATGCCGGCCCGCAGCGCGACGCGATCGTCGCCCGCGCCGTCGCCGAAAAGATCAATCTCGGCCTCGGTGGCGCGGCCTTGCGCATCGCGCTGGACGAGACCACCACGCCCGCCACCGTCGAAGCTGTCTGGCGCGCCTTCGGCGGCACCTTGTCCTATGCCGAGATCGACGCAGCGACGCGCGAAGCGCTGCCGGACGCCTTGAGGCGAACGACCGGCTTCCTCACCCATCCGGTGTTCCACGCGCATCGCTCGGAGACCGAGATGCTGCGCTACATGCGCAAGCTCAGCGATCGCGACCTCGCGCTCGACCGCGCGATGATCCCGCTCGGCTCCTGCACGATGAAGCTGAACGCGACCACCGAGATGATGCCGCTGACCTGGCCGGAGTTCGGCTCCCTGCATCCCTTCGCGCCGCGCGAGCAGGCACAAGGCTATCACGCGCTGTTTGCGCGGCTGGAAAAGTGGCTGTGCGACATCACCGGCTATGACGCGATCTCGCTGCAGCCGAATTCGGGGGCACAGGGCGAATATGCCGGCCTGCTCGCGATCCGCGGCTATCACACCTCGCGCGGAGAGAGCCACCGCAAGGTCTGCCTGATTCCCTCCTCCGCTCACGGCACCAACCCGGCCTCCGCGGCGATGGTCGGCATGGAGGTGGTCGTGGTCGCCTGCGAGAAGAATGGCGACGTCGATGTCAGCGATCTCCGCGCCAAAGCGGAGAAGCATTCGAACGATCTCGCTGCTGTCATGATCACCTATCCCTCGACGCACGGCGTGTTCGAGGAGCACATCCGCGAGATCTGCGACATCGTCCACGGCCATGGCGGCCAGGTCTATCTCGACGGCGCCAACCTCAATGCGCAGGTCGGCCTGTCGCGGCCGGGCGACTACGGCGCCGATGTCAGCCATCTCAACCTGCACAAGACCTTCTGCATCCCGCATGGCGGCGGCGGTCCGGGCATGGGCCCGATCGGCGTCAAGGCGCATCTCGCGCCGTTCCTGCCCGGCCATCCTGCGACGAACGCCGACGCGCCGACCGGTCCGGTCTCGGCCGCGCCGTTCGGCTCGGCCTCGATCCTGACCATCTCCTACATCTACATCCTGATGATGGGTGGTGAAGGCTTGAAGCGTGCGACCGAGATCGCGATCCTCAACGCAAACTACGTCGCGGCACGGCTCGCGCCGCACTTCCCGGTGCTCTACAAGAATGCCAGGGGTCGGGTCGCGCATGAGTGCATCGTCGACCCGCGGCCGCTGAAGAATACGTCCGGCGTCACCGTCGACGACATCGCCAAGCGGCTGATCGATTACGGCTTCCACGCCCCGACCATGAGCTTCCCGGTGCCGGGCACGCTGATGATCGAGCCGACCGAGTCGGAATCGAAAGCGGAGCTGGATCGCTTCTGCGATGCGATGATCGCGATCCGCAAGGAGATCGCCGAGGTCGAGGCCGGCCGCTTCAAGATCGAGGCATCGCCGCTGCGCCTTGCGCCGCACACCGTGCACGACATCGCCGACGACAATTGGACGCGCGCCTACAGCCGCGCTGAAGGCTGCTTCCCCGCCGGCACCTCGCGCACCGACAAATACTGGTGCCCGGTGGGCCGCGTCGACAACGTCTATGGTGATCGTAACCTCGTGTGCTCCTGCCCGCCGGTGAGCGACTACGCGCAGGCGGCGGAGTAAGCCGTCACGGTGCCACCAGCGAGCCGCTTTGTGCATCCCAGCGCCAGAGCCGTTCGTTGGTCAGAAGGGTGCCGCCCCACCAGCGCTTGATCGGATTGTGGCGGCGGAAATCTTCCCGACCCGCAAGGACCGCTTTGCCGAATTCCGTCAGCGCCAGCCGGCTCCGGCGATAGGCGGCGTAACGATGTCTCGCGTGGTCGGGGGTAAGTGTAGCCAGTTCCTCATCCAGACCGGCGACCGCCGGCATCGGACCGAACGCGAGCCCTTCGAGCAACGCCTCCGATTCCCATTGATCGAATACATGTACGTCGGCGGGTCCCCGCAGTTCAAACAGCCGCCTCGTGCGGATACACCCGCTCGCAATCAGCTTGAGAAATCGCATTTCGGTAGCGCCAAGTCCCGTCGTCGACGACGGCAGTTCTGCAAGCAGTTCCCTCAAGGTCGGGCTTAGCAGCGGCAGGGCGCTCAGCTTCCTCCCCGATAGATAGAAGCAGGCCTCAGGCGTGGGTGCTCGGTAGGCCTCCCAGGCCATGCTTGCGGTCTCAAGCTCGTCTTCCGTGACGTCGACATCTCGCACAGCACGGGTGCAAAGCCCTTGACTGTCCGATCCGGCCAGATCGATATCAGGCAGGCACAACCGCAAACGCGAGGCGGTGGCGGGATCAGAACGCAGGTATTCGAGGATCCAAATCAGTTGCAATTGATCATTCGGATTCCGATCGAACCACAACTCGACAACGTCGAAGTTCTCACAGAAGTGAACCAACGCCCGATTCTTGCGCAGGCGGCTGACCCGCGAAGGCCCACGGATAAACTGCGACCAGTGGGTTTCGAGATAGGGCGAGCGTGAGGCGAGATGGCCGGCCAAGTGATCCTGTGAGGGCAATGGTCCCCAGACAAACCGGAAGATGAGGGAAACAACCACATCCGCGCGGTTCGCAGGGATAAGGCAAAGGCCGGACGAACTGGTCAGGATTACGCGCTTCATTTGCCTCAGCACCCCACACAAAACGAAGCGGGCGCCGAAGACGTCGGCAACTCAACGTCCTCAGCGCCCGCTCCTCGCGAAAATCTGCCTCTAAGCCTACTCCTCGGTCGGCTCTTCGCCGTCGGCATCACGCTCCGGGGCGCCGGCCAAAATCTGCTCGGCGATCAGGCCGGAGTTCTGGCGGATCGAGGTCTCGATCTTGGCGGTGATGTCGGGATTGGCCTTCAGGAACGCTTTCGAGTTCTCGCGGCCCTGGCCGAGGCGCTGGCTGTCATAGGAGAACCAGGCGCCGGACTTTTCGACGATGCCAGCCTTGACGCCGAGATCGAGGATTTCGCCCATCTTGGAGACGCCCTCACCGTACATGATGTCGAATTCGACCTGCTTGAACGGCGGCGCCAGCTTGTTCTTCACCACCTTCACGCGCGTGGTGTTGCCGACGACCTCGTCACGCTCCTTGATCGCACCGATGCGGCGGATGTCGAGACGGACGGAGGCGTAGAACTTCAGCGCATTGCCACCGGTCGTGGTCTCAGGCGAACCGTACATCACGCCGATCTTCATGCGGATCTGGTTGATGAAGATCACCATGGTGTTGGACTTGTTGATGGAGGCCGTCAGCTTGCGCAGCGCCTGGCTCATCAGACGGGCCTGGAGACCCGGCAGCGCATCCCCCATCTCGCCTTCGAGCTCGGCCTTCGGCACCAGCGCCGCAACCGAATCGACCACCAGCACGTCCACCGCGCCCGAACGCACCAACGTGTCGCAGATCTCCAGCGCCTGCTCGCCGGTGTCGGGCTGGGAGATCAGGAGCTCGTCGATATTGACGCCGAGCTTGCGGGCATAGACCGGGTCGAGCGCATGCTCGGCGTCGATGAAGGCGCAGATGCCGCCCTTCTTTTGCGCCTCCGCGACCGTATGCAGCGCCAGGGTCGTCTTGCCCGAGGATTCCGGCCCGTAAATCTCAACGATGCGCCCCTTGGGCAGGCCGCCGATACCGAGCGCGATATCGAGCCCGAGCGAGCCGGAGGACACCGCCTCGATGTCCATCGAACGGTCGCTCTTGCCGAGCTTCATCACCGAACCCTTGCCGAATTGGCGCTCGATCTGGGACAGCGCGGCGGCCAGGGCTTTACTCTTGTCCATGGAAGATCCTTCGACGATACGCAGGGCAGTAGCGGACATTGGGTCGTGCTCCTTATGGCGGGGATTCGCGAGATGGACAAACGGTTGGCGAAGCGGGCCGGCGATAGGAGCAATGTACCCCATTTGTTCTAGGTTCGCAATATGTTCTTTCGCGGGTAGTACCTCGAATGCCTTAATGCGAATGAGCTAGGCTCGGCAAGGCCGGTGCCTACGGACGACCTACCCCGTGTGAAGCCCGCTTCGATTGGCGGGTCTCCTCGCCATCGCGAAAATTATGGAAAACAACCCCATGCAAAGTAGGGGTGAACACCCCTCCAATTGCCACAGACCACGACGTGACCGCTCCTGACGGGTAAAATTCCTCGAACCCGGCGCACCTTAGCTGGTTTCGCTCTTTCACTCATCCTTCGCGCCACTGGTAGTCTTTCAATCAGGCGAGCCACGCGCCGCCCGCCCCCAAGTCGCGCCTGTCGCCTACATCAGCGCCAACAGGATGATGCCGACGACCAGCACCACAAAGCCAGCCGCCGTCGCGGCGGCGAAAGACCGCTCTACGTTATCCATGATGCCACCCCAATATCGGCACGCCACGTTTCCCCCATGGCCTTGCCGAACGATTCAGAATGTCACCGACTTGTGTGTCCCTAGTTCTGCGATCGGGTGTCCAAATTGGGACCGGCGCGAGGCAGTATACGGCCGCTCTGGCGCGGCTATGGTTGCGAGCCGTAAGGCGCCTGTAAGCCGACTCTTCTAGCGTGATCCTGCCCGGTGGACCAACATCGAGCCTCCATACCCAGTCGACCCCGCTCTACCCTGAGCGGGGTTTGGTGTCCACTAGCGACGATGCGGCGGCCGCCGATCCTGATTCTGACCGTCGGCATGTCAGGCTGCCGTAAGCTGAGCCGGCTAGGGTGACGTGGCTATGGTGTTGCAGCCCAGCACCTCAGCCTCCAATAACCTTTGCCCCGCCCGGCTCTCCCCTGGCGGGGTTTTTTCGACCGCTGCGGCCAAATCATGCGTTCCCCTCCTCGCGCGTGAGCCGCAGCGCGAACGAGCGGATCGCCGGCGCCGCCAGCAGCACGATGGGCAGCATCGCGGCCCAGGCGACCATCCACGAGAGCAGCCAGTGCTTGACGAACAGCATCGCTTCTGCGGCCGGAAAGCTGGCAATGCCCGCGGCGATCAGCGACGTGAGACCGGACTGGATGACGCCGAAGACGAAATGACTGAAGCGTCGGGGAATGCCGAGCATGACGCGTGCCCTCGCTGTGCACCGTCGTCAGGCAAAGCAAGGCACGTGCCGTCCCGATGCTGGTTCGATCTTTCCGAATGCACGCCCGCACGAGGTCACCGTCCCGATTCCGCGGCCGTTCGTTCAGCGACGTGCTCACGGAACTTAGGGGGCTCTTAAGCGCGATGGTCCTCGCCGCGAGGACGTGCGCCATATGGCTAATTTTCCGTGAACCTCAATCGAATAGCCCGTGGTTCTCCGGCCATGAACAGAGTTCCTGTGTCAGTCATCCTGACTTACCGCAGAGCTTCCTCGAAATCAGATCGCGTTTGTTCCGGAGCGCGCTTTCAAGATTGCCGTGGACTTTCCACGACTTGACGGCAAGCTTGGCTTGTCCGCGGAATATTGCGACGGCCTCCAAGTGCCCGTTGCTCGGCAATATGTTGGCTTGCTCCGGGCCGCCAGTCCGGGCTGCCGCGGCGGGGGCCAATTCCGTAGAGGTCCGGAATTGATCTGCCTGCGGTTTGGGATTGCACTGGCCGCCTCATGGCCCCGGGGGGCGCAGCCTTACGCGATCGGTGTCAGCCATGCCACAATATTTCTTTCGAATCCGGAACGGCCGCTATTCCGGCTGCGCGGACCAAGCAACGGAATTCGCTAATCGCGATGCAGCCTGGAAGGAGATGACCAGCGTTTGCGCCGACATGGCATCCGGCATCGCCCGCAAGCTCCGCGAAAACTCGGAGTGGCACATGGAGCTTCTGGACGAATCCAAGGAGCCCGTGTTCCGCATCCGCATCGTCGCCGAATCCTTCGACTAAAGCGATCCACGCCTTAGTCGGCGCTGGGCAGCCGCCGCATGGTGAATTCGATGTCGCCGCCGGGCAGCTCGCGCCAGGTCTCGACTTCGCTCATATAGCCGGCCTTGGGGTACCGGGCGAAGAAGGCCCGTGCTCGCGCGCGTGCGGCCTCGCGCGGCAGGGTGAAGGTCTCGCGCAGATAGCCGTCGCCCGCGACTTCGGCCGACCGGACCGCCGCCCTGCGCCGGCGCGCCATCCGCTCGGCGAGATCCCGCGGACGATCGGCCATGTCTCACCTCCTCGACGCAACCCTTGGCAAAGATGTAGGGAGGGGGCTGACGAAGGGGAGTCCCGCCGGGAGCCGCATCACCGCGGCCCTCCCGGCTGAGTTCGGTCAGTTGGCGGCGGTGCCGGTCTTGGTCTTCTTGGTCGAGGTCGCGGCCTTCGGTGCGGCCGGCTTCGGCGGATCGGAACGCATCCCGCCCCAGGGATCGTTGGCCGTCTTGGCGTCGGGGATCTTCTTCAGCGTGTCCTTGTAGGCCCGCTCGCGCTCGGCATCCGCAGCCTTTTCATCGTCGGTCTTGCTGGGGCCGTCCTGCAGCAGATTGATATGGGGCGCTTGCGCGTAGGCCGGCCCTGCCAGCACAGCCAGTAGCGCCGCCATACGGAAAACCTTCATCATTCACTCCTTGATCATCGAGAGCGCAGATCACCGCGCCTCATCATTCCTGCCGCAGCGTTGCCGCGGTCCTTATCACGGGCCTTCATCACGAGTCCTTGGGCGCCGCGCAGGCCGCACGAACCGTCAGAGCCGGTCCGATCTGCACGACTTCGGGGAATACAGCCAATCGTCCCAGATCGGGCCGCATTTGGTGCACCCGTTCAAAGCGAGGCCAAGCGCGGCCAGGCAAAACACCAAGACAAATCGACGCAACATCGTCCACCCACTGCCAAGCACAGTATTTTAGAAGGTGAAGTCGGGCATTTTCAAGCCGCTGGACCGCCGGCGGACCGGGTGACTTTGCCGCGCCAATCCGGGCAGAATGGCTGAAACAACCGGCAACAGATGAGGAAACGACAGCAATGCAATCGCAGCCCGAAGCGGAGTTCGGCATCACTGAAGCCAGACGCGTGCTCGGCGAGGTCTTTGCCCCATGGGTCCAGGATCTCGGCCTCTCCGTCGAGCACATCGACCACATCGCGCCGGCCGACGTGCCGGACTGGCAACCGGGCGCAACCCTGCGCATGACCTTTTCGGAACGCCTGTGCCGGCACGGCGGCGTGGTCTGCGGCCAGGCGCTGATGGCGCTCGCCGACACCGCGATGGTGATCGCCATCCTCGCCGCCAATCGCGGCTACCGGCCGATGACGACAGTCGACCAGACCACGCATTTCATGCGCGCGATCGCATCCTCCGACGTGCTGGCGGACGCGCGCGTGGTGCGGCTCGGGCGCACCATGAGTTTCGGCCGCGTCACGCTGCTCTCCGCCACCGACAACAAGCCGGTGGCGATGGTCTCGAGCGCATTCGCGATGCTGCCTGGATGAGCATGACCAGCGCGCCGCGCCATAAAAGAACGGCTTTGAAAATTCAGCGGAGAAGAGTCCCCGCTTCGGCTTCGTAAACGAAGTCTGAAGCGCCGTGCAAGTAGCGCCAGTATTGAATTCATTTCAACGTAATTTCTATGCACTATTTTACGATCGTCATAGTGGATGAACGCGATGATCGAGAAGCGTGCAGCGCAGCGCCACCGTGTTTTCAAGGGCGGCACGATCACCTTTGAAGGCAGCGGAATCCCGTGCACGGTGCGAAACATGTCGACGGGCGGCGCGGCGATCGACCTGGATGGCTTCGTTACGCTGCCGCAATCGTTCACATTATCGATCGCGCGCGACAATTTCGTGCGGAATTGCCGCCCGGTATGGCGCAACGACACGCGTGTCGGCATCGCCTTCGTGCAATAACGCAACGCGATGTGAACGGCCGTTCGCATCACCCAAGGCAGCCATCATGCCTGCTTGATACGACGCTTGCGGCGCCAGCGCAGGCCCGCGATCACCACGGCGATGATCGCAAGCACGATCGCTGACGATGCCGCCTGGAATCGTCCGCCGGGACGATCGACGGTGCGCGACCACAGTGACGCCGCCTCCCCCGGCCGCGCCAGGCGGAAGGCGACGACGCTGTCGCCGATCGAGGTGCCGGCTTCGGAGTGACCGCCGGCGCCGATCGCCACATACTGCTCACCCTTCCACAGATAGGTCATGGGGTTTGCGACACCGGGTACCGGCAGCCGGACCTGCCACAGCTCCTTGCCGCTTCGCGCATCGAACGCGCGCAAATAAGCATCCATCGCGCCGGTGAAGACGAGACCGCCTGCGGTGACCGCAAGCCCGTTGACCAGCGGCGCGCCCCAGGGAAGCGGCACGCCGAGCGGCGCCAGATCCTCGGTGGTGCCGACCGTCGAACGCCAGAGGATTTTGCCCGCCTTCAGATCGACCGCGACCATCTCGCCCCAGGGCGGCTTGTTGCAGAGCAGCCCGAATGGCGACGTCACCACCGCACGCGACATCGCGAACGGCGCGCCCTGCTGCCGGCCGAAATCATGTCCGGGCGGCGGATTGAATCCGGCGACTTCTGCGCGCGGGATCAGCTTGACGAGATGTACGGCGCGGCTGGTGTTGGCGTAGAGGATCTGGTGGGCCGGATCGAAGGCTGCGCCGCCCCAGTTCACGCCGCCGCCAGTGAAGGGAAACTCCAGCGTGCCGTGTACCGACGGCGGTGTGTAGAGTCCCTCGTTGCGCGCCTCCGCGAACTGCCGCTCGCAAGGGGAGCGGCGCAGGCCCGGCACTAGCGAGTGTGCATCGTCGTTCGAGATTGTCTGCGATGTCAGCGCCGGCACATGCGTCGGGAACGGCTGCGTCGGCGACAACCTTTCGCCCTCGGCACCGCCTTGCGGCACGGCGCGCTCCTCGACCGGCCACACCGGCTTGCCGGTGTCGCGGTCGAGCACGAAGACGAAACCCTGCTTGGTCGGCTGAATCACGACATCGCGCTGACCGGCACCGGTATCGATCCGCGTCAGCGTCGGCTGTGCCGGCAGATCGTAGTCCCAGACGTCGTGATGCACGGTCTGGAACGCCCACACGAGCTCGCCGGTTTCGATGCGGAGCGCGACGACTGAATTGGCATGCTCGTTGTTGCCGGGACGCCTGCCGCCCCAGAAGTCCGGCGACGGCGAGGACGTCGGCAGGAACACCAACCCGCGCGCCTCGTCGACCGACATCGGCGCCCAGACATTGGCATGTCCGGCTGCGATGCCGTCGCGCTTGAGTGGCTCGAACGTCCAACGCGGCTGGCCGCTGCGCGCATCGAACGCACGCACCACGCCGCTCGGCGCGTCGACGCGGCGGTTGTCGCCGATCGCAGAGCCGACCACGATGACACCGCGGCCAATCGCCGGCGGCGAGGTGATCTGGAATTCGCCGGGCCATTCCAGCGCCGTGCCGATCTCGAGCCTGATCTCGCCGCCATTGCCGAAATCGGCACACGGGGCTCCTGTTTTCGCATCGAGCGCAATCAGGCGGACATCATTCGTGCCCATGAAGATGCGCGATCGACAGGCGGCATCCGCAGGCGCGTTATCGTCGATCCAGTAAGTGACGCCGCGGCAGACATAGCGGTTGGCAGGACGTTGATTGATGGCGATCTTCGGATCGTAGCGCCACTTCTGCACGCCGGTGCCGGGATCGAGCGCGATCACCTCGTTGAACGGTGAGCAGAAGATCAGGCTGTCCTCGACGAACAGCGGCGTCGCCTCGAACTTCGTTCGCCGCATCACCTCGGGAGGACGAGCCGCGAGATCGCCGGTGCGGAATTCGAATGCCCGAACGAGATTGCCGACATTGTCGGGCGTGATCTGCCCTAACGGCGAAAAGCGCGAGCCGCCGGCATCGCCACCCCAGCTTTCCCAGGCCGAACATGGCCGCGCCACAAGCAAGAGAAGCGCGATCAGGCCGACTGGATATCGCAGGCGCCTCGGCAACGCCCACCCCGCGTTATTTCGATTTCTTTGCGGGATCGCCCGGGCGTGCCCCGCTCCACGGATCGTACTTATCCTTGGGCTCGGGAATGCGCTCGAGCGCGGCCTTGTAGGCCTTCTCGTCGACCTTGGGTTTGTTGTCCGCCTTGGGGGCATCATTGCCGGGCTGCCGCCGGCCGCCGCCCATCTGGGCCTGCGCCGAGGCGGCCGTCAGCACCAACACCGCGGCCGCAATGACCAAGATCCTCATTGGCGCAATCCCCCTCGTCTGGGGTACAAACTAGCCCGCAATCCCGTAATAGCAAATCCCGCTTGCCTGCCGGCTTCAGCAAATGTTGATCGGCAGGGGCTTCGCCGGGTCGCATTTGTACCTATGTGTTGGCCCGCAGGGGGATTTTCACGAATGTTGCGGATTGTTGCTCGGGTGGCGCTGCTCGCCAGCGCACTTGCGCTCGGCGCGTGCGGCTTTGCCGACAGCCGCGCCCCGGTACCCGAGTTCATGCGCATGAAGGAGGCCGAACAGCCGCCACCCGAACCGGCCCCGGACGTCAAGCGCGTGGTGCGCGAACAGATTGACGTGGTGTTCCTGACGACATCCTATCCTCGCGAGATTCGTGTCGCCCCGCCCCATCACGAAGTGCGCGGACCGGGCTGGACGGCCTGTGTCCGCGCGCAGCTCACCTCCGCCACCGGTACGGCGCTCGGCATCCAGACGTACATCGTGACGATCGCCGGCGGAAAGGTGGTCGACCGGCGCCGCGCCGAACCTGACGACATCTGTGCGTCGGAGACCTACGAGCCGATCTAGCGGACTGCCTTGCGGCACATCGGACGTTTTCGGACGTGGTCACCGTATCGGACTCGCACCGCGACAATGCTGGCGCTATAGCGGCTCCATGCTCGACTTCGATGGACGATATGAAGCCCTTCGCCGCCGCGACGCCGCGCTGGACGGCGTCATGTTCGTCGCTGTCAAGACGACCGGGATCTATTGCCGTCCCGTCTGTCCGGCGCGCACGCCGCTCGCTCGCAATGTGACATTCTATCGTAGCGCGGCCGCTGCCGAGCACGCCGGCTTCCGGCCCTGCCTCAGATGCCGTCCCGAAACGGCGCCGTTCTGCCCTGCGTGGAAGGGCACCAGGACAACCGTCGAACGTGCCTTGATGCTCATCAAGAACGGTGAGCTTGACCGCAGCAGCGTGGACCGGCTGGCCGAACGGCTCGGAGTTGGCCCGCGCCATCTGGCGCGCCTGTTCGCCCGTCACCTCGATGCGTCTCCGCTGCAAGTGGCGCTGTCGCTCCGCATCCAGCGCGCCAAGCGCCTCATCGATGCAACCGATCTTCCCATCGCCGCTGTTGCGGAACGATCCGGCTTTTCGAGCACGCGACGCATGTGCATGGCTTTCACGCGCCTCTACGGCCGTCCGCCTTCGGCGTTCCGCAGAACGGCCAGAACGTCAAAGTTCGAAAACGGTCGAGGGAGATCACGATGACCACCAGGATCTACGGGACGGTCACTCCCGAACAACAGAAGCAAATGAGCGGCCTTGAGTTCGTGCAGGGCCTTGCGAGGCGAGCTCTACCTCTCAACACCATCGCGCAGACGCTCGGCTATGATGTGGTGGAGGCCGAGAGCGGTCGCGTCGTCGTCGCGCTTGTGCCAACGGCCGCTCACCTCAACCCGGCCGGCACGGTCCATGGCGGCCTCACGGCTACCCTGCTCGACAGTTGCATGGGGCTCGCCATTCAGTCGACCCTCGACAAGGGGATCAGCCAGACGACGCTTGAGTTCAAGATTTCTCTCGTGCGTCCCATCACGCCGGAGACCGGCCTGGTCCGGGCCGAGGGCAAGGTCTTGAATTGCGGCCGTCGCATCGGAACGGCCGATGGGCGCGTGACGGACGCCAAGGGTCGGTTGCTCGCCCACGGCACGACGACGTGTCTCATCTTCCCCGCCTGAATGCGGGAACCCATCGGCGCGAGGTCCAGTTCCGGGAAAAACATGAATACCGGCCGGAACGAACGCCGCCTCCTCTTCTTGTTACCGCCGAGGGCAGTACCGGAGGAGGAGATGATGAGGACGTTCACGATTGCGCTGCTGGCGGGCGTCGGAGCACTGGCCGCAGCAGGCGGCGCGAAGGCCGCGGACTTCTACACGACCAGCGAATACACCAATCCTGATCTCATCCAAGAGGTGCGGCTCGTCTGCGACGATGCCGGCCGTTGCTATCGCACCCGTGGCGGCTCGCGCGTGATCGTGCGCGACTCCTATGCCAGAATGCCGCGCGATCGCTACTACGAGCGTCGCACCTATCGCGATTGGGATGAAGGACCGCGGGCCGGCGTCGGCATCCGCGCCCCCGGCGTCAGCGTGGGCGTCGGCACCGACCGCTATTGATCGCACTTGACTTGGGGACCGGGCAAGAATGCTTGCCCGGTCCCTTCCATGTCATGGTGTCGGATGACTGACCTTCTAGTCAGGTTTCGAGCGGGTCGGGCGGCGTGACGAAGCGCGTCAACGACGGCAGGTGAGCGATGAAGCGGGCCAGCACCATGCCGGCACACATCGCGGCGACGAAAATGAAGGCGGAGGCCGAGCCAAATCCGAGCGCAGTCAGCGCCGGCCCCGGGCAAAAGCCCACCAACCCCCAGCCGACGCCGAAGATGGCGGGACCGGCGACAATTCTCAGATCGACATCCGTTCGCGTCGGAACGTAAAACCGCTCGGCGAAGAAAGGCCGCGCGAGCTTCAAGACACGGTTGAAGCCGATGAAGGTCACGACGACCGCGCCGGCCATTACGAAAGCGAGGCTCGCGTCCCACGTCCCTCCCGGGATGCCGCCGACATCCAGGAAGTTCAGCACCTTTGCCGGATTGGACATACCGGAGACGATGAGGCCGAGGCCAAAGATCAGACCGATTGCGAATTGAACGAGGATGGCCATTACCGTCAGCTCCAATGCCGCATCAGGAAGACGGTGGCCATGCCCGCCGCCATGAAGGTGATGGTCGCGACCAGCGAGCGCACCGACAGCCGCGACAGGCCGCAGACGCCGTGGCCGGACGTGCAACCGCTGCCCCACACCGTGCCGAAGCCCGTGAGCAGTCCGCCGACAATCAGGGCCGTCGTTCCCGCTTCGATCGTCTGCGCCGGCAGGCTGCCGGTGGCGAGCCGCACCAAGACGGGTGCGGCAATGAGGCCTGCGACAAAGGCGAGACGGCCAGCGAATTCGCGGTCCTCATAAGGCGGAAACAGGCGCGCGGCGATGCCGCTGACGCCGGCGATCCGTCCCGTCGCCCACATCAAGAGCACGGCGGCCAGACCGATCAACGCCCCGCCCAGGAGCGAAGCGATCGGTGTGAAAGGCGTTGCGATCATGTTGATCCTCCGGATCGAGAGCACTCTTTGCGCATCCATCGCAGCATCCGGCGGCTTGCCGGGCGGATGCTCAATGAGACGTTAACAATATCACTCGAATTGAAACGGCGTCCCAACGGTATTTTTCCAATCTTTACGCTAAGCATGGCCGCGTGACCCGGCTTTTGCCGGCGTGAACGGGGACGACGGGACGTGGTCGACATCGCGCACCAGGCTGCGATCAATCCGGCATCCGCAATGGATGCCGTACCGGCGCGCGCGCTCGTCCCACTGACCTCCGTCGATATCGGACAATGGCGCTCGCTTGCCCAGCAGGCGATCGAGCCGAATGGCTATTACCTGCCCGCCTGGGAACTCGCCGTCAGCGCGACAGCGCAGGGCCGCACCGGTGCGCGCGCCTTGCGCGCGTTCAATGCGTCCTCAAAGCGGTTGATCGGGCTGATGCCAGTGGTCTCGCTTTGGCGCGCGTGGAAGATCCCCCTGCCCGCGCTGGTGAGCGCCCATCCCTACGGCACGCTGTGCAGCCCGCTGATCGACCGCGACTACTCAGCAGAGGCTGCCGCGTGTCTGCTCCAGCAGGCACGCGATGCCGGCGCGCATGCGCTGATCCTGCGCGACGTCGCGCTCCACGGCGCGGCGATGACATCGCTCGATAATGTGCTGGCCCGAACCGGTCTGAAGCCGCGCGTGCTGAGCTCCTACGTTCGTGCCGCGCTCGACGCGACGCAGGACGGCGAAAAGCTGCTGCAAGAGGCGCTCGGCACGAAGAAGCTCAAGGAGCTGCGCCGTCAGCGCCATCGCCTCGCGGAGCACGGTCCCGTCGCGTTTGAGGTGGCACGCAAGCCTGACGAGATCGGACCGGCGCTCGAAACTTTCCTGCAACTCGAAGCCAGCGGCTGGAAAGGCAAGCGCGGCACCGCGCTGATCCAGGATGCGGGCGATGCAACGTTCATCCGCCGCGCCGTGCCGGCGCTCGCGGAAACCGCGCAATGCGAGATCGTCAGCTTGCGCGCCGGCTTAACTCCGGTCGCCGCTGGCATCGTGCTGCGTCATCAGGACCGTGCCTTCTTCTTCAAGCTCGGCGTCGACGAGCGCTTTGCAAAAAATTCGCCCGGCGTGCAGCTCACGGTCGAGCTCACCCGCCACCTCTGCGCCGATCCCGCTATCGCGAACGCCGACTCCACTGCCAACGCCGACCATCCCATGATCAACCCGATCTGGCGCGGCCGCTTCGCGATCGGCGACGTGCTGATCCCCTTGAGGCGAAACGATCCGCTCGTGGCGCTCATTCACGCAGCGCTGGTGGCGCATGGTGCCGCCTACGCAGCGGCGCGACGCGCTGTTCGCTTGCTGCGGAAATAAGACAGCTATTCCGCCGCCTGCGCGTTGATCTCCGCCGACACCTGGCGGATGGCGCGGGCGAGCAGGTTCGGATCCTGCGCGCCGGAGACGGCGTATTTCTGCGCGAACACGTAGGTCGGCACGCCGGAGATGCCCTTGTCCGCGGCTTCCTGTGCATCCGCCGAGATGCGCGCAACGTCCTCGTCGGTGGCGAGGCGCCGCCGCACGTCCTCGGCATCGAGCCCGACATCGGCGGCGGCCTGCACCAGCACGTTCACGTCGGTGAGATCACCACCGTCGCGGAAATAAAGCTCCATCAGGCGCTGCTTCATCTCGGGCGCCTTGCCGATCGCCTCCGCCCACAGGATCAGGCGATGGCAGTCGATGGTGTTGGGCTGGCGCGCGACCAGCTCGGGCCGATAGACGAGGCCCTCCTCGCTCGCCGCTGCGACGACGCGGCCGGCAATGCCCTTATAGGCCTCGACCGAGCCGAACTTGGTGGTGAGATAGTCCTCGCGGCTGATGCCCTCGCGCGGCACCCAGGGATTGAGGAAGAACGGGCGGAAATTGAGCTTGACCGGCACGTCCGGAACAAACGCGAGCGCGCTCTCGATCCGGTGCTTGCCGATGTAGCACCACGGGCACACCACATCGGAGACGACGTCGATCTGGAGCGGTTTCAGCGTGCTCATGGGCGCCTCCTTCGGGCACTTCAAGGGTTTGCCCGAAGATAAGCCGAACCCGCGCCGAGGCAAGGTGCGCTAGGTCATACCTGCCGCCATTTGCTTCAACCGTTCGGCGGTGCGCTCGTCGGCCGGGAAGAAGGTCTCCAGCGCCAGCTCCGACAAGGTGATGTCGACGGGCGTACCGAACACCATGGTGGTGGAGAAGAAACTTAGTATCTCCCCCTCGTGGCGCAACTTGAAGGGGATCGCGACATTGTCGCTCGACAGCGGCCCAGCGCGCGCCGGAATCGGGTAGCTCTTGAGATCATTGTAGAGCTTGATCAATTCGGGATCGGCGGTCGCCTCGCATTGCCGATGCAGCCGCTCCAGCAGATGCCCGCACCACTCCGCGAGATTGACCGTGCGCGGCGCCAGCGCCTCCGGGTGAAAGGCGAGCCGCAGCACGTTGAAGGGCTGGCCGAGCAGTCGCTGCGGAATGCCGTCGAGCAGCGGCGCCACCATGCGGTTGGCGGACACCAGGTTCCAGTGCCGGTCCACCGCGAGCGCGGGATTGGGCTCATGCGCTTTGAGCACGAGGTCGATCGCCTGGCGGGCTGATTTCAAGGCGGGATCCTCCAGCGGGCGCTGCGGAAAGGCCGGCGCGTAGCCGGCTGCGACCAGCAGCACGTTGCGTTCGCGCAAGGGCACGTCGAGGCGTTCGGCGAGCTTGAGCACCATCTCGCGCGAGGGCACGGCGCGGCCGGTCTCGACGAAGCTCAAGTGCCGCGCTGAGATCTCGGCCTCGCCCGCGAGATCGAGCTGGCTCATGCGGCGGCGCTGCCGCCAATCGCGCAAGTGATCGCCGATATGGATCGGCTGGCTTCGTTCGGTGTGTGCGGTGGATGCATGTGCGTTCATGGTCGAAAACCTAGCACGCGGATTTCGTCCCATCCATTACCCGGGAGGTAATCGAATTCGGCATCGCACCGGCGCATCTTCGCTCGCAACAGGAGATGACCATGATCGCGCTGCTGCTCTACCGCACCTTCGCAGACCACTTCGTACCCTGGGGTGTGACGTTCGCAACCCGGATGCTCGCGCGCGGCCTCAACATGCCGGAGCCGCTGGTGCATTCGACCGGCGACTACGTCGTCGCACAAGTGGCCGCCTTCGAACACGGCGTAGGCAAAAGCCTCTGCCCGTTCCGTCTCGCCCGCCTGATCCGCGCCTGGTGGCGCGGCCTGCACTGATTTTCCCGGAAGCCTCAACCCAAGGAGAACCAAGATGATCGACGCATCCACATTCCTGCGCCGCGCCCTGCTTGCCGACGCCGTCTTCAGCGGCGTCTCGGCGCTCGGCCTCACCTTTGGCGCGCCTGCCTTTGCATCGCTCTTCAATCTGCCGGACGTGCTGTTGCGCGAGACCGGACTGTTCCTGATCGCCTACACCGCGCTGGTCGGCTGGCTCGGCTCGCGCGCCTCGCTGCCGAAGGCGCTCGTCCTCCTGGTCGTGATCGGCAATGCAGTCTGGACGGTCGCAAGTATTGCGCTCCTGTTCTCAGGAGCCGTGTCCCCGAACATTGCCGGCGAGCTCATGGTCGTTGCGCAAGCGATCGCAACGGGCGTATTCGCCGAACTGCAATATGTGGGATTGCGAAAGAGCGGGAGTGCAGTGGCGGCGTGACGCTTGACCGCATCACAACTGCTAGTCGTCGCCCGGCTTGACCGGGCGACCCAGTATTCCAGAGACGGTAGTCGTATGCGGACAGGCTACGGCGTACTGGATTCCCCGCTTTCGCGGGGAATGACAGCGGAGTTGACGGCTACGCCCGCGCGCGGCCGTTCGCCTTGCCGATGGCATGGCCGTTGAGCTTCTTCTTGCCGCCAGCCTTCGCGCCGGCCTGCTTGGTTTTGCGCTCCGCACGCGCCTTCACCTTGGCCCGCTCGGCCCGTGCCTCGGCGCGCAGCTTCTTGCGCTTCTTCTCGCAAGATTCGCACTTGCAGCCGATCGGCTTCAGATAGGCTTTGAAGTAATCGGTGCCGTAGTCGTAGCTGATCTCGTCGCCCGGCTCGATGTTCTTGATGGCGCGGATAAAAACCTTGCGCTCGCGCGGGCGCACATCGGATTCCGCATTTGGCCGGCAGGAATGATTGATGTAGCGCGCGACGTTCTTGCGCACCGAGCCATCGATGGTCCAGCGGCCGTTGAGCTCGAACAGGTATTTGTTCTCAATCTCGTCGTGTTCGGGAATGCGCGAGTCCAGGATCGGTCCGAAATAGCGGATGATCCGGGTCCCTTTCTTGATCGGTTTGGTGGCGAAAAGACCGAGTCCGGTCTTTGAGCGGCCGACGCGATAAGGTTTGCTGGACGAGATGACTGGCATGATCGAGAGAAGCGACAACACAAACGAGGCGAGGATAGGCCGAAGCGAAGCCGCTCTTCTAGAACGATTCAGCGCCCCTGTCAGGGTCTGTTTGAACCTTCCCCACAATGAACCGTCTGACGGATGGAGTTCCAGAAGACGACGCTTCGTCATGAGGCGTTGTCACATTCGGTTGCTTGGCCATGGATCGCGGCGTCACGTGGGGAACTTCGGGCCCACCGTCGACTTCAGCATCGCTTCCAGCAGCCCTTCGGCCGTCGTGCCCTTGGGCAGCCGCTCAAGGATGTCCTCGAGCCGGCCATCGAGCAGCAGCGTGGTGAAGCCATGGACCATCGACCAGGCCCGCGCGATCGCGGCGCCCTGGTCCAGCGTCAGTGCATCGCCGCTGATCTGCTCCTGCCGCATCGCGCCGATGGCGTTGGCGAGCCCGGCGAAGGAGGCCTCGGCGGCCTCGTGCAGTGAAGGCTTGGAATAGTCGAGCCGTTCGGCGCGGAACATCAGACCGTACATGCCGGGATGGGCCTGCGCATAGGCGACATAAGCCTTGGGCCGCGCCAACATGCGTTCGGGCGGCGTCGCCGCGGCCGCGCAGGACGAGGCCATCGCTTCGTTGAACTGACGAAAGCCGATCGCCGCGAGCTCGCTGACGAGGCCGGTCAGGTCGCCGAAATGATGCGTGGGTGCGGCATGCGACACGCCCGCCTCGCGCGCCACCGCGCGCAGCGTCAGGCCGGCGAGCCCGTCGCGCTCCAGCACCCGTTCGGCCGCCTGCAGCAGCGCCTCGCGCAGTGCGCCGTGATGATAGGGCGTCTCGGTCTTCGCGCTGGCGGTGCGCGGCGCGGGGCGAGGCCGTCCGCCGGCGGATGACGTCCGGCGCGCGCGGCGCGCTGTTTCAGTCCTGGTCTTGGTGTCGGTTTTGGCCATGCCTCAGCTATATGACGCAATATTGACAGTGTAAAGATTTCGCTTGACCGAGATCTTCACTCGGCCTATCTGATCTTTACGATGTAAAGATTGGAGGACTTGCCGTGCAGCAGGACGCCTTCGCAGAGCGCCGCAACAATCTCGCGCCGATCCCGTTCGAGGCCGACGCACCCTTCCTCAAGGTCGTTGGCGAGCTGCCGCGCGAGCTGAACGGCACGCTCTATCGCAACGGCCCCAATCCGCAATTCGAATCTCCCGGTGCGCACTGGTTCGTCGGCGACGGCATGCTGCACGCCTTTCACCTCGAAAACGGCCGCGCCAGCTACCGCAATCGCTGGGTCCGCACGCCGAAATGGCAGGCCGAGCACGATGCCGGCCGCGCGCTGTTCGGCGGCTTCGGCCGCAAGTTGCCGGATGCGCCGGCGCATCTGACCGACGGCGGCGTCGCCAACACCAACATCATCTTCCATGCCGGCAAGCTGCTCGCGCTGGAGGAGGCGCATCTGCCGACCGAGATCGAACCGGGCACGCTGGCCACGCGCGGCTATTGCAACTACCACGGCCGCGTCGCCGGCACCTTCACCGCGCATCCGAAAATCGATCCGGTCACTGGCGAACTGGTGTTCTTCGGCTACAACGCCGCCGGGCCGCTCACGCCTAGCCTCTCCTACGGATCGATCGATGCATCAGGCAGAGCAGCGCGCTTCGAGCGGTTCGAGGCGCCCTATGCCAGCATGGTGCACGACTTCGTCGTCACCGAGAACCACGTGCTGTTTCCGATCCTGCCGCTCACCGGCAGCATGGAGCGCGCGATGGCGGGGCGGCCGCCCTACGCCTGGGAGCCGGAGAAAGGCGCCTATGTCGGCGTGATGAAGCGCAAGGGCACGTCGAAGGAGATCGTCTGGTTTCGCGCTGAAGCCTGCTACGTCTTCCACGTGATGAACGCGTGGGAGGACGGCAACCGCATCGTCGCCGACGTCATGCGGTTCGAGGAGGCGCCGCTGTTTCCGCATCCCGACGGACGGCCGACGGATCCGGAAAAGTCGCGCGCCCGCCACTGCCGCTGGACTTTCGATCTCGACGGCAATACCGACCGCTTCCAACAGATGTATCTCGACGACCTCACCGGCGAATTCCCCCGCATCGACGATCGCCGCGCCGGCTTGAAGAGCCGTCACGGCTGGTACGCCTGCGCCAATCCGAGGCTGCCGATGTTCGGCGCGCTGTCCGGCATCGCCCATGTCGACGGCAATGGCCGCCGGCTCGGACACTACCTGCTGCCGCCCGGTGACACCATCTCCGAGCCGGTGTTCGTCGAACGATCCAGGGATGCTCAGGAAGGCGATGGCTGCTCGCGGTGGTCTGGCGCGCGCGGGACAACCGCAGCGACCTCGCGGTGTTCAACGCCACCGATGTCGAGGCCGGCCCGGTCGCGCTGGTGCAGCTCGGCCATCGTGTCCCCGACGGTTTTCACGGCAATTGGGTTGGGGCGGCCTAGATGCCCCCTCCTCCCGTCGCTCCACGTTGCGCAAGTGCGCAATGGGGGCGCGCCACTTGGCGCGAGCCCGGAATCCATTCCACCGCGTGTCATGCGGCACGATGGATTCCGGGCTCATCGCTTCCGCCTTCGCTCTTCGAGCTTCGGCGGACAAGTCGCGACGCCCCGGAATGACGGTGGAGGTCAAAACGTGGCTCACTCACATAATTTTGACAGTGTAAAGATTCGGCTTGACGGTTTCCTGCCCCTGAATTACTCATCTTGACATTGTCAAGATCGGTCTGATCGAGGCGGCCCATGGCGATTTTCCTGATCCTAGCCCCCTACGGCGTCTATGCCCTCCTGATGCTGTTGACCTCCGCCACCGTCAGCATGTTTGCAGCGACGGCGATCTGCCTCGGCACCATTGCAATCGACGTCGCCCGCGGCCGCTCGGTGAAGATCCTGGCGGCGGGCTCGGCCGTGGTGTTCGCGGGGACCGGCCTTTACCTCGTGCTGCTCAATCCGGCCCTCAGCACCCTCGCCGTGAAGCTGTCGGTCGACATCGGCATCTTCGCCATCTCGCTCGGCTCGATGCTGGCGCGGCGGCCGTTCACCCTGCAATATGCGCTGGAATCCGTCCCGGCCGAGACTGCGGCGATGCCCGGCTTCCTGCGCGCCAACTACACCATCACCGGCGCATGGACCGCGGCCGCCCTGCTGATGATGGCCTCCAATATCGTGCTGCTCTATGTCCCCGGCCTGCCGATCTGGTCGGGCCTGGCGGTCGCCTTCGGCGCCCGCAACAGCGCGATCTATTTCACAAAATGGTATCCTGGATATTGCAGGATCAAGTACGGTGTGCCGGCCGGCGCGCTACCGAATTCCCGATGAAAAGGATCGACGATGAAGGACGTGTTCGCCCGCCTCGCCTCCGACTTCCTCTCGGCCATCGTCTTCCTGGTCATCTACCTCATCACCGACAACGTCATCCTGGCGACGTCGGTGGCGATTGCGGGCGCGATCGCGCAGGTCATCTATGCTCGCATCAAGGGACGTCAGCTCAATTTCATGACCTATGCGAGCCTCGCGCTGGTCATCGTGCTCGGTGCCGTCACGCTGTTCACCAACGATCCCCGCTTCATGCTGGCAAAGCCCTCGATCGCGCATTTCGCGATCGGGCTCATCATGCTCAAGCGCGGCTGGATGCTGCGCTACGTGCCGCCGATCGTCGCGGAGACCGTTCCGGAATATGTGACGGCGGCCGGCTATGCCTGGGCGGCGCTGATGTTCGTGATCGGCGTGGGCATGATCGCCGTGGCCTCGACCGGCGACCTGAAGCTGTGGGCGTTCTATATCTCGGTGGTTGCGGGCGGCACCAAGATCCTGGCCTTCGCCGTGCAGTACGTGGTTCTGCGGCTCATCGTCACAAGCCGCTTGCGTGCCGCTGCTCGCGCCTAAAGCGCGATATGATCGCGCTTTAGGTTGTCATTTGCGCATGATCTGCTCGGAAAACCGCTACACACTTTCCGGATCATGCACACGGCGTTAGGCGCGCGGTGCAAGTTGGGTTATAGGCTCGGCGCTGGACCGGCCGCGGATTGTCGCGGTTCGCCGGACTATCTTGGGAGACGGGAATGGCCGTAGACGGTAACTGGAATCTGACCATGACGACGCCGATGGGCGAGCGCCAGGCAACGCTGAGCCTGAAGGCGGCGGGCGACACGCTCACGGGCACGCAGGGTGCGGACGGCAATATCGCCGAAATCTTCGACGGCACCGTCAGCGGCGACAACGTCTCCTGGAAGGTCTCGATCACCAACCCGATGCCGCTCACCCTCGAATTCACCGGCACGGTCTCCGGCGACAGCATCAACGGCGAAATGGGCATCGGACCGATGGGCAGCTTCCCCTTCACGGGCGCCAGAGCGTAAGCCTCTCCACGCATCCAGGCGTCATCACCGGACTCGTCCGGGACTGTTGTCATTCCGGGATGCGTGCGAAGCACGCAGGCCCGGAATCCATTCTACCACTTGCACTGAGGCCCGATGAATTCCGGCTCGCGCTATGCGCCCCGGAATGACGATAAGGCCTCAGCCCAGGTTCAACTCCTTGAAGAAGTCGTTGCCCTTGTCGTCGATGATGATGAAGGCCGGGAAGTCGACGACCTCGATGCGCCAGATCGCTTCCATGCCGAGCTCGGGATATTCGAGCACCTCGACCTTCTTGATGCAGTGCTCGGCGAGGTTCGCCGCCGCGCCGCCGATCGAGCCAAGATAGAAGCCGCCATATTTCTTGCAGGCCTCGCGCACGGCAGGCGCGCGATTGCCCTTGGCCACCATCACCATCGAGCCGCCGGCGGCCTGGAACTGGTCGACGAAGGAATCCATGCGGCCCGCCGTGGTCGGGCCGAACGCGCCGGATGCGTAGCCCTCGGGCGTCTTGGCGGGGCCGGCGTAGTAGACCGGGTGGTTCTTGAAATAATCCGGAAGCGGCTCGCCCTTCTCCAGCCGCTCGCGCAGCTTGGCATGCGCGGAGTCGCGCGCGACGATCATGGTGCCCGTCATCGAGACCCGCGTCTTGATCGGATATTTCGAGAAGGTCGCCAGAATGTCCTTCATCGGCTGGTTGAGATCGATCTTGACGACCTCACCGCCGAGCGACTGCTCGACCTGCGGCAGATATTGCGCCGGGTTGTGCTCGAGCTCCTCGAGATAGACGCCGTCCCTGGTGATCTTGCCGAGCACCTGGCGGTCAGCCGAGCAGGACACGCCGAGCCCGATCGGCAGCGAAGCCCCGTGGCGCGGCATACGGATCACGCGCACGTCGTGACAGAAATATTTGCCGCCGAACTGGGCACCGACGCCGAGCGACTGCGTCATCTTGTGGATTTCCTTTTCCATCTCGACGTCGCGGAAGGCGTTGCCGTCCGCCGAGCCGTGGGTCGGCAGCGCATCGAGATAGCGCGCGGAGGCGAGCTTCACCGTCTTCATGCAAAGCTCGGCCGAGGTGCCGCCGATCACGATGGCGAGGTGATAGGGCGGGCACGCGGCGGTGCCGAGGGTGAGGATCTTCTCCTTGAGGAAGGCGAGCAGCCGGTCCTTGGTCAGCACCGAAGGCGTCGCCTGGAACAGGAAGCTCTTGTTGGCGCTTCCGCCGCCCTTCGCCATGAACATGAACTTGTAGGCGTCGTCACCCTCGGCGTAGATCTCGCACTGCGCCGGCATGTTGTTGGCGGTGTTCTTCTCTTCATACATCGACAGCGGAGCGACCTGCGAGTAGCGCAGGTTGCGGCGCAAGTAAGCATCGCGTGCGCCTTCCGACAGCGCCGCCTCGTCGTCGCCGTCGGTGATGACGTTGCAGCCCTTCTTGCCCATGATGATCGCGGTGCCGGTGTCCTGGCACATCGGCAGCACGCCGCCGGCAGCGATGTTGGCGTTCTTCAGGAAGTCGAGCGCGACGAACTTGTCGTTCGGGCTCGCCTCCGAGTCCTCCAGGATCGAACGAAGCTGCTTCAGGTGACCCGGACGCAGATAGTGGTTGATTTCGCCGAAAGCGGCCTCCGACAGCGCCCGCAGCGCCTCGCGCGACACCACCAGCATGTCCTTGCCGAGCACCTTCTCGACCCGGACGCCCTCGCCCGTGACCTTCTTGTAGGGCGTCTCGTCCTTCCCGAGCGGGAACAGCGGTGTGTGCTTGTAGGGCGGGACGGGCTTGGACTGGTCGGGAAAGGCGGTGGGAGCGTTCATGGTCGATCTCGGGTTCTGGAGCCCTCGCGCGGGCTTCTGTCATAGAAGCGTTCTAAGCATTTTTGCCGTAAAGGAAAGGCGCTCTGGCGCGGCCGGAGCATGCCGATTCGGGCACCTCGGTGGCATTTTTGGTCACGGTGCAGCCTCGTGCCGGGCTCGTGCCCCCTGTCCAACACGGTCTGGCTGCACCCCTTGCACTCTGCGCGCGCCGACGATTGAATACGAACCCGAAGGGGCTTTTCATCATGACTTTGAAATTCGACGTTCGCGGCGCGATCCTGGTCGCCGCCGCAATCACCAGCCTTGTGGCTCTCGCCTCGCCGGCGCGCGCGGACCAGTGTGACGATATCGCAAAGCAGCTTGCCAGCGGCGTCGACAAACTGAAGGTCAACTTCAAGGCGGCCAACATCATCTATCTCACCCATCCAGCGGCGAAGGAGCTGTCGCTCGGCTGCCGCGCGCAGGGGCAGAATTATTCCAACGAGCTCTACGCCAAGGGCGACCGCAAGCCGACGCCGCAATTTTATGATCTGGTCGGCTCCGCAGCCGCGATCATCTTCACGCTGCCGAAGGACGACACCACCAAGGGGACCACGCGCTGCCTCAAGCGCATGGGTCTCTTCCGCGGCGACAAGGTGGCGATGCGCTACAAGCGCCTCAACATGGAATGCTCGCGCACGAAGACCGAGGCTGCGATCGCAATCACGCGGCCGAAGGACGAGTAGGCGCAAGGCACTTCTCGCGGCTGTTGGCCGCGGCCACGGTCCGTACGTGTCATGGCGCCGCGCGCCACATACTCCGTCATTGCGAGCGCAGCGAAGCAATCCAGAGTCCCTCCGCGGAAAGATTCTGGATTGCTTCGCTGCGCTCGCAATGACGAGGAGAGGTCCGTCGCCTCGCCGAAATAGCGCGATGGCGCGCGCGAAGGCCCACCAATTCCCTCGCATTTTAACGATTGCCTTGACGGAAGCTTCGTCCCTTGCAGGTCAGTCTCCTGTTTCAATCTGTGAGGATTTGTGGATGAGCGTTTCCAGCGTTGCGCCGCCGCCGATCGCGATCGTGGTGCCGAACTACGATACGACCAAGCAGCAGGACGATCAGGCCAAAACCAAGGACAACGACCCGACCTATCAGCCGCCGCCGCCGGCCCCGCTGCCGCCGGGTCAGGGCACCAGGATCGATCAGCTCGCCTGATCATGCCTCGCCGAGATAAGGCTGCTCGATCCGCTTGATCGGACTTGTCGCGCATTAATCCGCATCTTTGCCGGATAGCGGGTACAATGTCATGCGAGATTCGTCCGGGAACCGCGCATGATCGCACGGCTGCTGCTGCAGAATACGATCTTCGTCGTCGGAATAGGCGCGCTTCTGTTCGCGTCCGCCGGCACGATGAATTGGCCAGGGGCCTGGGTGTTGCTGATCGCCTCCACGATCCTCGGTCCGCTCTGCGGCTGGTGGCTTTACCGGCTCGATCCGGCGCTGCTCGCCGAGCGTCTCCGCCCGGTCATCCAGAAAGACCAGCCGCCCGCCGACAAGGCCTTCATGGCCGTGTTTATTCTGGTGATGCTGATCTGGCTGGTCGCGATGGGGCTCGACCGGCGCTATCTCGCCTCCGATATGCCCCTCGCTTTGCAGGCATTCGGCTTCCTGCTGTTCCTCGGCTCGACGCTGTTCACGCTGTGGGTGTTCCGCGAAAACTCGTTCGCGGCACCCGTCGTAAAGCTGCAATCCGAGCGCGCGCAGCGGGTGATCTCGACTGGGCCTTACGCCCATGTCCGCCATCCCATGTACAGCGGCATGATCCTGTTCTTCGGCGGCATGCCGTTGCTGCTGGGCTCGTGGTGGGGCCTTGCGACCGCGCCCGTCGTGCTCGCCCTGCTCGCAATCCGCATCCGGATCGAGGAGCGCACGCTGAGAGAGGGCCTGCCCGGCTATGCCGATTATGCGGCGCGGGTGCGCTACCGCCTCGTGCCCGGCATCTGGTAATTCACGCATCCAGCTCCTTGTAACGGCGGAAGATGCCCTGCTCGTTGAAGAGAATGCGGCGGTCGCTGTCGAGATAGGCCTTGACGTTCGGCCGCGCCGCAACGCGATCGCGCAAGGCGACGAGGCCGGGAATCTCATTCTCGAAGATCTTCATCCGCTTTGGAAATGCGTAGCGCAAGCCGTCGACGAGCTGGAACAGCGAGAGATCGACATAGGTCAGTTTCCTCCCCGTGACGTAGACGCCGCCATTGGCGTCGAGAAGCTCCTCGAAATAGCCGAGATATTTCGGCACGCGCTCGTCCCAGAACTCGGCGGTGCGCTTCTTCGCAGCCGGCCGCGCGTCCTCGTAATAGAGCGATGGCCCGAGCGGATGATGGGTGTCGTGGATTTCCAGCAAGAAATCGGCAATCGTGAGCTGAAGCTGATGCACCCAAAGCCTGCCACCTTCCGTCTTCGGCGCCAGCCCGTGGCGGGCGCCGAGATAGAGCAGGATGTTGGCGGTCTGGCCGATGACGAGCTTACCGGCCTTGAGGAACGGCGGCGCGAAGGGCGGTGTGCCGCCCTGACCGTTCATCATCTTCATCATGGCGCTGCTGCCGCGCGGGCCACGCGCCACATCGGCATAAGCAACGCCCGCCTCCTCCAGCGCCAGCCGCACAAATTCGCCGCGGCCCTGGATCTCAGGCCAGTAGTAGAGCTCGTATTTCATGGATGGCGTCCGTGAGCGTGAGTGCATCCGGACCAATGTAGCACGCAGCGCCGGGTTCCTTCAGAGCGAGAGCGAGGCCGCTCGACACAACCTCGTCATTGCGAGCGCAGCGAAGCAATCCAGAGTCTTTCCGCGGTAGGATTCCGGATTGCTTCGCAGAGCCTGCCATCGGGCCGCGCTACACACGGCCCCTTTGGCTCGCAATAACGATGGACACGAACTCGGCGCCTCAGTTCGACGCAAAGCAATACAGCAATCCGTCTCCGCCCGTGCTCCTCAAGTCGGCCTGAGAGCAACCACCGTCGGGGCCGCGCGAAGGGTGCGAACTGTTCCACGATTTCGATGGTTCGTCGTCGCGCAGGCCCTGTCGATCGGCATGGCCGACCACCGCTGCACCTTGCGTGCTCGACGTCCAGTTCTTGCAGGTCTTGTCATCGCCGGCGGCAAACGCCGTGCCGTCCGGCTGCGATCCCGTGAGGATGTCATGCCGGTTCGGCGTATCGCCGCGCCCATTGATGACCTCGCCCTTCTCGCTCAGCGCCGTTTGCTTGGTGAGGTTGTTGGCGGCGCCGTGCAGATCGGCAACGTCTTTGGCGATGACCGTGCCCTTGGCGTTCTGCCACGGTCCCTTGCCGATGCGGTCGCGCGCATTGATGGCCGGCTTGCCGTCGGCGGCTTGCGTCGAGAGATAGGCGCGCCAGGTCTTGGCGCCGGCGCCGCCGGCCTGCGCGAGCTTTTGGCACTGTGCATCGGCACCTTCGAGGCCCCCGAGGTCGGCGCCCTTACCGGGACCGCTCGAGGTCACGAAGAAGGTCATGTCCACTGACTGTGCCCGCGCAGATGGCGCCGCGAGCAAGGCGAATGCGGCCACGGCGGGAGCAAGGCATAGGGATTTCGCGGATTTCTCCAAACGGGTCATCTCTTCCTCCGGTTGTGTTTATTGTTGGCTGCCTGACTTCAACCCGAGGCACGCCCTGTTATTCCGTGGGGCAAGTCGCCTCAAACAAAAAGGGCGCCGTACCGAAGCACGACGCCCTTCTTGTTCGATCCGCCCGCGATCAGTTGGCCTGCTGGATCGCCGACAATTCCCAACCGCCGCCCGTGCGCCGAGCGAAGGTCCAGACTTCGGTGGCCTCGCTCGGCTGCTCGCTGCCGGCGACGAGCGCGCCGGTGTTGCGGTCGACCGTCTTGTCGGTCAGCGCAAAGCGCATCGCGACCGTCGCGTAATCGGTCTCGCCCTCGCGCCAGGCTTCGGCGAGGTCGCCCTGCAGCAGCTTGACGTTGGTCACCTTGTTGACGACGTTGCGCGCGCGGTTCTCCGCGAGGTCCTTCTCGAAATAGGAGACCATCTCCGGGGTTGCGAGCGTGTGCAGCTTGGCCACATCCTCGTTCGACCAGGCCGTCTGGGTCTCGCCGAGCAGGCGCTCGAACGCCTCATAGTCGGCCGGCTGGATTTCGAGCGGCGCATTGTTGGCGCCGAAGCCGAAGCCGCCGAGGCCGCTGCGATAGCTCGGCTGCGGGCCGGGACCGACATTAGCGCCGGCATAAGCGTGCTGCGGCGGCGCGTTGCGACGCTGCCACCACGACATCGCCAGCCGCACCACAAACACCACCAGCAGGATCTGGAGGATCAGGCCGAGGATCGACGACAGACCGCCGAGGCCACCGAACAGGCCGCCACCGAACAGCATGCCCAAGAGGCCAGCGCCGAGGAAGCCGGCCGCGAGGCCGCCCAGGAAGCCGCCGCCGCGGCCGAACAAGCCGCCGCGCGCCGGCGCGGTTGTCGGCGAGTTCATGCCTGCGCCGGGCTGGGTGTAGGTCCGGTTGAACTGGGACGTCGAACCCGGTGCGGTCGTGGTCGACGGCGGCGCCGAGTAAGTGCGCGAGCCGCGCGAGCCCGACGAGAAGCCGCCGCCGACGCGGGCGTCGGCGGACGAGATCGCGAGCGCGGTCGGCAGCGCCAGCGCCAGCACGACGGCAATCGTCTTCACGAAACTGCGGCTACGTTGCGAGAAATTCATGTGTGTTTCCCAAATCCCCGCCATGGGGAGGTGCTCTTAAGATGGGCAGCCTTGTACAAAAGTGAAGCCGGTTTCGGAACCCCCGGCTGCGGCCCTCAGTCGCGGGGATGTGGCAAAAACTCGTATTTGGAGGAGGTTTGGAGGGCGCGGAGCGGAACCGTGGTCGCAGGTTACCGGCGCCTTTGCTGCTCAGGATGAACGTTTGGTTCGCGTCCCACCGTCATTACGAGCCGCGTCCCGACGTCGTCCTGGACAAGCGAGCGGAGCGAGCGCCGATCCAGGACGACACTGCGGATTTGGCGGCATCGCCACGATCCTCACCAATGCCCTACCCCGACTTCGTCATCGTCTCCTTCACCGCCGCCACAAGCTGGCTCAGCGTGAATGGCTTTGGCAGGAAGTCGAACTGCTGGCCCTCGGGCAGGCTCTTTTCGAAGGCGTCCTCGGCGTAGCCGGAGACGAAGATGAACTTGATGGCGGGATTCTTTTCTCTCATCGCCTTGAGCAAGGTCGGGCCGTCCATCTCCGGCATCACCACGTCGGAGACGACGAGGTCGATGGCACCGCCCTGCTCCTCCAGCACCTCCATCGCCTCGACGCCGTTCTCGGCCTCGACCACGGTGTAGCCGCGTGAGCGCAGGCCGCGCGCATTCAGCGCGCGCAGGCCCTCTTCATCCTCGACCAGCAGGATGGTGCCCTGCCCGGTGAGATCGGTGCGCGGCTTCGCCTCCGCGGGCGCAGTCTCCTTCGCGGCGCCATTGGTTGCAGTCGCCGCCGCCGGCTGCTCGACCTGCGCCTCCGGCTCGGCATGGTGGCGCGGCAGGAAGATGTGGAACGAGGTGCCCTGCCCCGGCTCGGAATCGACATAGATGAAGCCGCCGGTCTGCTTGACGATGCCGTAGACGGTGGAGAGGCCGAGGCCCGTGCCCTTGCCCACTTCCTTGGTGGAGAAGAACGGCTCGAAGATCTTGTCGCGGATGTCGGCAGGGATGCCGGTGCCGGTGTCGGCGACCTCGATCCGCACATACTCCGCCGCCGGCATGCCCTTGTAGGCGAGCTTGCCCGCGTCCTCGGCGCTGACGTTGGCGGTGCGGATGATCAGCTTGCCGCCGTCGGGCATCGCGTCGCGCGCGTTCACGGCGAGATTGACGATGACCTGCTCGAACTGGGAAACGTCGACCTTGACCGGCCAGAGGTCGCGGCCGTGGATCAGGTCGAGCTTGACCTTCTCGCCGATCAGCCGGCGCAGCAGCATGGTGAGATCGGACAGCGCATCGCCGAGGTCGAGCACCTGCGGGCGCAGCGTCTGGCGCCGCGAGAACGCCAGCAACTGCCGCACCAGCGTCGCAGCGCGCGTGGCGTTCTGCTTGATCTGCATGATGTCCTGGAACGACGGATCGGTCGGCTTGTGCGCGTTCAGCAGGAAGTCGTTCGCCATCATGATGGCGGAGAGCACGTTATTGAAGTCGTGGGCGATGCCGCCGGCGAGCTGGCCGACCGTCTCCATCTTCTGCGACTGGTTGATCTGGTTTTCCAGCGCGCGCCGCTCGGTGGTCTCGAGCATGTGCACGATCGCAGCTTCAGCATCGTTCTCGGCCGCATCGACCGGCGTCACGAAGAACTGCCCCCAGCGCTCCTTCGACCCTTCCAGCGCCACCTCGACCGGCGCGATGTCGGCTTGGCCTTCGGCGGCCTGGTTGATCGCCGCGGTCAGCAGATGCCGGTCGCGCGAATTGATGGCGCGGAAGATAGACTTGCTGGCGCTGTCGAGCCCGAGGCCCTGCGCGAGCTTGGCGTAGCGCGCGTTGGCGCGGACGACATTACCGCCGCGGTCGACGGTGGCGATCGCCATCGGCGTATGGTCGAAGAAGCGCATGAAGCGCACTTCGGCAGCGCGGTCAGGATCGCTGCGCTCGTCGCGGGCGCGGCTGATGACGAGCGTGCGCGAGGGCCCGGGCGTCCCGTCGGCGCCGAAAGCGAGCTTGTGGTAGAGCCGGACCGGCATGGTCCGGCCGGTGCGCATGCGCAGATCGATGTCGAAGACTTCCGTCTTCACCTCGCCTGGCACCGCCACGATCGAGGTGAGCAGCGAGGCGCCGTCGCCGGAGACGATGTCGGTGAGCTTCAATCCGCCGGAGCCGATCTCGGCGAGATCGTAATCGAGCCAGTTCGCAAGCGTCGCATTGACGTAGGCCAGTTCGCCGGCCGGGTTGACCGAGAAGAAGCCGCAAGGCGCATGGTCGAGATATTCGATGGCGTGCTGGAGCTCCTGGAACACGTCCTCCTGGCGCTCGCGGTCGCGGGTGATGTCGGCGATCGACCACACCGCGTATTTGGCCTCGCGTTTTCCGGTGCCGAGCGGACGCACGCGCATGCGCAGCCAGCGGCCCTGGCTGCCGTCGTGGCCGGAGATACGCACTTCCTCCTGCTGCCGTTTTCCTTCACGCGCGGCTTTCAGCAGACGGAACACCGCTTCCGAGACATCGGGATTGCCGATGAAGACGCGCTCGACCGGCCGCACGTCCTGCGGGCCGGAGGCGCCGGTCAGCGTCAGATAAGCGGCGTTGGAATAGACCACGTGGCCGCGTGCATCGGTGACCGCGAGCCCGTCGAAAGCGTGATCGGAGATACGGCCGATGATGGGATCATCGAGACTGCGGTCGGCGAAGCGGATGATGCCGGCCGCGAAGGCGAACAGGTTGAACAGGCCGACCATCGCCAGGACCGCGAGGATGCCGAGGATATAGGGCTGCGCCTGCACGCGCCCGAGCGTCATCAGGCCGACGGCAACCGCGACGAGCGCCGCGGCCACCAGCAGCACGAGCGCGATGCTGCCCGAACGCGGCGCCGGCTCCTGTGCCGCAACAGGCTCGCGTGTGAGGTCGTGGTCGGTCTCGGCGGTCATCTCAAGCGGGTGCAGCCTGTCGGCAGATTACGAACGCGCCACGGGGCACGCGGGGTCCTCCCTGCCTGAATCGGACCCGCGGGCGCAAGGGCGCCAACGGCGAAAGGTACGCTGATTCCCAGATTACGGCCATTTCCGGTGCCTTGCGGGAGTTTTATCCCCGTCCGGCGCCAAATCCGCGCTTCAGCCGCATGACGTAGCCGATGACTTCGGCAACCGCATGGTAGTGCTCGACCGGGATTTCCTGGTCGACCTCGACGGTGGCGTAGAGCGAGCGCGCCAGCGGCACGTTCTCCACGATCGGGATGTCGTGCTCGCGCGCGATCTCCCGGATCTTGAAGGCGAGATTGTCGACGCCCTTGGCGACACAGACCGGCGCTTGCATGCCGCGCTCATAGGACAGCGCCACCGAATAGTGGGTCGGATTGGTGATGATCACGGAGGCCTTGGGAACCGCCGCCATCATGCGCTTCTTGGCGCGCTGCTGACGGAGCTGCCTGATCTTGCCCTTGATGTGCGGGTCACCCTCGGACTGCTTGAACTCCTCCTTGATCTCCTGGAGCGACATCTTCTGCCGCTGGAACCAGCTTCGATACTGGAAGAAGTAGTCCGCGATCGCGACGATCGCGAGGGCGGCGACCACCGCGCCCAGAAGGTGGATGGTCATGCTGGTGGTGGCGCCGAGCATGGCGGACGGATCGAGCTTGACCATCGCCTCCATGCGGTGCCGCTCCGGCCACAGGACCATGGTCATGACCGCGCCGAGCGCGATCAGCTTGCCGATGCCCTTCAAGAAGTTCGCCGCCGCCTGCTTGCCGAAGATGCGCTTGAAGCCGGCGGCGGGGGAAAGCTTGCTGAACTTGGGTTTCAGGGATTCGGCGGACCAGACCAGGCGATGCTGAAGCATGTTGCCGGCAATCGCCGCCAGCGCCAGCATCAGCAGGGGCACGCCGATCGCCGCGAGCACCACGAATTCGAGCTGCTGCATCAACGCGAGCAGGCTCCTGCCGTCGGTCTTGATCATCCAGGAATTGGCGAGCAGGTTGCGCATCGGCGTGACCAGGCCGCCGCCGATCGAGCCTGAGAAGGTCGAGACCACGAGCGTGCCGCCCGCGATCACGAACCAGGTGTTGATTTCCTGACTTTTGGCGACGTCGCCACGCTCGAGCGCGTCGTCCAGACGCTTTTGCGTCGGGTCTTCTGTCTGACTCTCGGGATCGTTGTCTTCCGCCATAGATCGATCCCTCTCACTTGAGCGGCATCATCTGGTGCATGACACCGATGAAATAGTCGAGGAACGTGCCCATCATCGCCGCGATCACCACGCCGAGCACCAGGAAGCCCGCGAAAATCGACAGCGGCATGCCGACGAAATAGACCTGCATCTGCGGCATCAGCCGCGCCAGCACGCCGAGCCCGATATTGAAGACGAGGCCGAATACCAGGAACGGTCCGGAGAGCTGCAAGCCGAGGCGGAACGCGGCGGCGAAGGCGCGCGTCGCCAGCGAAGCGACGTCGCCGCTCGACACCGTCTCGCCCGGCGAGAAGATCGCGTAGCTGTCGTTCAGCGCCGCGATCACCAGGTGATGGCTGTCGGTGGCGAACAGCAGCGTCACGCCGAGCATGGTCAGGAAATTGCCGACCAGGACGCCCTGCTGCCCCTGGGTCGGATCGACCGAGGTGACGAAGCCGAGCCCCATCTGCTGTGCGATCACGGAGCCTGCGACCTGCAAGGCCGCGAGCGTCACGCGCGCGGTCGCGCCGAGCACGATGCCGATCACGATCTCGTGCAGCATCATGACCAGGAGCGGCGCGATCGAGCCCATGTCGACGTGATAGGCGTTACGATGCAAGGGTAGGATGATCAGCGTGAGCAACAGTGCGATCGACAGCTTCACCCGCGTCGGGATATTGGTCTCGCCAAGGCCCGGCAGCAGCATCACCATCGCGCCGATCCGGGCGAAGGCAAGCATGAAGGCCGCGGCGAGCGCCGGCAGCAGCGAGACGTCGATGCGCATAGTTCACGCACCTTGCCTCAGCCGCCGATGATTCGCGACGATATCCGCAGCATGTGGGCGTGGAGCGAGTCGGCCATGAACGGCAGCGCCAACAGCATCGTGGCGAAGATCGCCAGGATCTTCGGTACATAGATCAGCGTCTGCTCCTGAATCTGGGTCAGCGCCTGGAACAGCGACACGATCACACCGACCACGAGGCCGACCACCATCAGCGGCGACGACACGATTACGATCGTCCAGATGGCGTCGCGCGCGACGTCGAGGGTCTCAGGTCCGGTCATTGCAAGATTCCTCTATTCATTTTCTCGCCTCTCCATCGCCGTTCCGGGCGATGCGAAGACCTATCCCCTGTCGTTGCGAGCGAAGCGAAGCAATCCAGACTGCGCCCGCGGAAAGATTCTGGATTGCTTCGCTGCGCTCGCAACGACGAGTGGGGCGGGTGCCGAAATCAGATCGGCATCTTCATGATGTCTTCATACGCCGCGATCACGCGGTCGCGGACCGAAACCAGCGTGGAGACCGCCACGTCGGTGTCGGCGACCGCGGTGACGACGTCCATCACGTTGGCCTTGCCGGCGGCCATCGCCACCGTCTGCGCGTCGGACTTGCGGCCCGATTCCATGACGCTGCCGACAGCGTCCTTCAGAAGCGAAGCAAAGGATTGTCCGCTCGCTTCACTGCCCTTGCCGGCGCCGCTGTTTTCCAACACGCGGGCAAGATTCGCATAGGCATTGGCGGCGATCGTCGGTGAGGCCATGGCTCAGATGTCCCGTTCAGGTCTTGAGGATGTCGAGCGTGCGCTGGATCATCCGGCGCGTCGCACTGATGATGTTGAGATTGGCCTCGTAGGACCGCTGCGCGTCGCGCATGTCGGTCATTTCGACCACCGAGTTCACGTTGGGATATTTGACGTTGCCGCTGGCATCGGCCGCCGGATTGTTCGGCTCGTACTTGACGCGGAAGCTGGACTGGTCCGGCCGGATCTTGCCGAGCGTCACGACCTGCGCGTCGAGCGTGCGGTCCAGAGCGGAGGAGAAGGTCGGCACCTTGCGCCGGTACGGGTCTCCGCCGGCGGTGTGCGAGGTCGAATCCGCGTTGGCAATGTTTTCCGAGATCACGCGCATGCGCCCGGCCTGCGCGCGCAAGCCGGAGGTCGCGATCGCCATCGAGCGGGCAAAGTCACTGCTGTCGTTCGCCATGGTCAGCCTCCGTCAGGCTCCTTGTTTGAGCATGATCTCCGCGCAAACGCGTTCCGCGTTTGTCGCGAGGGAAAACCGCTGCACACTTTGCGCTAACGCGGCCCTTCGGGTCCGGATCATGCCCTAACCTTTGCCGATCGCGGTCTTGAGCAGGTGCAGGCTCTTGGAATAGAGCGAGGTCGCCGCCGCGTAGTCCATCTGGTTGCTCGCCGCCTTCATCATCTCTTCCTCGAGATTGACGGCGTTGCCCGCGGGGCGGGTCTCGAAGCCCGCGTTCCTGTTCTGGTCGAAGCCTGATGCCGCGCCGGCGGGCGTCATGTGGGAGGCACTGGTGCGGGTGAGCGCCAGAGGCCCCATCGACCCGGCGACGGCCCCGGTCCTGTCGAACTTCGGCTCGATCAGGTCGCGCGGCCTGAAATTGGGCGTGTCGGAATTGGAGACGTTTTCGGACAGGACACGCTGGCGTTCCTGGTGCCATTGCATCTTGGTCCGAAGCGCCGAAAGCACCGGGAGGTCGTTGATGGACATCGTTGCGGCTCCTTCCGCCATTCGGATCTGTGTCCGAAGCTAGGCAGAATTTGCCGCCTGTATGGTTAACGGGTGGTTAAAGCGGCCGAGCGGACGTATCCCCGGAATGGAACATGCGTTGCGCCCCGTAATTCTACGCCTCCCAAAAGCCGCATTAACCCAACCTCTTGGCGGCCTGCGCTGGGCCCAAGAAGTCGTTTTGGATCGGGCGATTCATGGGTTATTAAGAGTTGGGGACGGCAAAGCTTGCCGTGGGATGTTAAGAGATCGCAGTTTTTGGGGCTCGCACGCCGCTGGTCGGTGGATTCTGACCGTGGCTGGCACGTGAAAAGCGCCATTTGCCGGGGACAAGTATGCAAGGTAGCCCGATAACCTTCATCGTCGCGTTCATCGTCGTTCTGGCGTTGATCGGCGTCGCCGCGTGGCTGGTTCGGCGATTCGCCACCAGCCGGCTCGGCGCCAACACCCAGCGCGGCAGGATGCCCCGGCTTGCCGTGATCGATGCGGCCGCGGTCGACGGTCGCCGCCGCCTGGTGCTGGTCCGGCGCGACAACGTCGAGCATCTCCTGATGATCGGCGGTCCCACCGACATCGTCGTGGAGCCGAACATCGTGCGCGCCGCCCCAAGCCGCGACCAGCTTCCGCAGCGCGCCAGCGTCGCCGAACCGCCCCGGCTTGCCCCGATGCCCGAGACCAGCGGCTGGGCCGACGAAGTGCCGCGGCCCGAGTTGCTCGATCTCCCCGAACCGCACATGCCGGAGCCGCCGCCGCGGCCCGTACGTCCCTCTTTCGCGGACGAGGTGCGCCGGCCCGCGCCCGCGCTGGCCGAGCGTCGCAACGATCCGCTCGCCGGCTTCACGCCCGAGCCAATCGCGCCGCGCCCGGAGCGCGAGCCGCGTCCCGAACCGGTTCCGCCGCGCGTTGCGCGCAGCGAGCCGATGATGCCGCGCCCGCCGCGCCAGAGCGAGCCGGCGAAGGTGCCGCCGGTGCGCGCCGAACGCGCGGCGGCACCGCCGCCGCCGGTCCCGCAGGCTCCGCCTGTGCCGCCGCCGGCTCCGGTGCCGTCGAGCGCCGAGCAGAATCTCGCCGAGATGGCTCAGCGGCTCGAAGCCGCCCTGCGTCGCCCTGCCGGCGAGACCGTCGCGCCTCCGGTGGCTCCCGAGCCGCCGGCAGCGCCTCCTCCGCGCGCGGCGCGCAGCGAGCCGCCGGCGCCACCGGCCGCGCCCGCCAAGCCGACCGTCGAAAAGACCAGCTTTGAAAATCTCGAAGACGAGATGGCCTCGCTGCTCGGCCGTCCGAAGCCCCCTTCGTGAGCCTGCCGGCCCTCCCGCGTAGAGTTCTTTTCCTTTCTATTCTGATCGCCGCGGCGTCGCTCGCGTCCCTTGCGCATGCGCAGGACATCAGCATCAATCTCGGCGGTCAGGGTGGCGGCGGCGTCACCGAGCGCGCGATCCAGCTCATCGCGCTGCTCACGGTGCTCTCGATCGCACCGTCGATCCTGATCATGATGACCTCGTTCACGCGCATCGTGGTCGTGCTGTCATTGCTGCGCACCGCGATGGGCACGGCGACCGCGCCGCCCAACTCGGTGATCATCGCGCTCGCGATGTTCCTCACCTTCTTCGTGATGGGGCCCGTCTTGCAAAAATCCTACGACGAGGGCATCCGCCCTCTCGTCGCAAACCAGATCGGCGTCGAGGACGCGCTCCAGCGCGCCTCCGTCCCGTTGCGCGGCTTCATGCAGAAGAACGTGCGCGAGAAGGATTTGAAACTCTTCCTCGACCTCTCCGGCGAGCCGCCGCCGGCCACGCCCGACGAGCTCGCGCTGCGCATTCTCGTCCCCGCCTTCATGATCTCCGAACTGAAACGCGCCTTCGAGATCGGCTTCCTCCTGTTCCTTCCCTTCCTGATCATCGACCTCGTCGTCGCCTCCGTGCTGATGTCGATGGGCATGATGATGCTGCCGCCGGCGACGATCTCGCTGCCGTTCAAGCTGATCTTCTTCGTGCTGGTCGACGGCTGGTCACTGGTGGCCGGAAGCCTGGTGCAGAGCTACGGAGGGTGACGGGAACAGAGGCGCGCCCATCCCGCCCGTCCTGCGGGCGCAGCGAACCACCGCAAGATCCCGCCGCGCGTCGCGCCAAGTATCGAACTTCGGCTCCCCCTCCCCGTCGTTGCGAGGAGCCCTTGCGACGAAGCAATCCAGAGTGCCTCCGCGGAAAACATTCTGGATTGCTTCGCTTCGCTCGCAATGACGAGGATGTGACGGTGCTTCGCGCAATTCCCGCGGCGCGTCGAAGCGCCATCACGGGATGCCAGCCCTCTCCACCGTCATTGCGAGGAGCCCTTGCGACGAAGCAATCCAGACTGCTTCCGCGGAAGCATGCTGGATTGCTCCGCTTCGCTCGCAATGACGGAAGGTGTGGCGACAACGCGCCCCACGTCAGCAATCGACGGTCACTGCTAGATCAGCGTGTCGTACAAATCCTTCCAGTCAGGATTGAGGCTCTCGATCAGCGCCAGCTTCTTCGCCCGGCTGCCACCCTTGATCTGCTTTTCGCGCGCAATCGCGTCGATCATGGTCGCGTGCAGCTCGTACCAAACGAGCAGCTTGCAGTCGTACCGCGATGAAAAGCCCTTCGTCAGACCCTCTCGATGCTCGAACGCGCGACGCGGCGGATTGGACGTGACGCCGGTGTAGATCGTCCCGTTACGGCGATTGGCGAACATGTAGACGCAGGGCTGCTTCATGATCGTGCTCGGTTGGAGAGAGCTTCGATAATACCACAATCAGAAGATGATTACGAGCAGCAACAGCGATGAATGCGAGAAAATGGCGAGGTTCGCTCCACATCGTCATTGCGAGCGCAGCGAAGCAATCCAGCTGGAAAGACTCTGGATTGCTTCGCTTCGCTCGCAATGACGGAGGATGTGGCGGTACCTCGCGCAATTCCTGCCGCGCGTCGAAGCACCGTCGTGGGACGCCAGCCCTCCCCACCGTCACTGCGAGGAGCTCTTGCGACGAAGCATCCAGAGTGTCGCCCACGGAAGGACCTCGATTGCTTTCGCGGATGATCGAGCGCCCGACTGTCGAGAGGCCGAAGGTGGCAGGGACCCTACCGCGCCATCTTGATCTGCCGCACGGCCGGGATCGTCGGCAGCGAGCCGGTGTGCTCGGTCTCGTCTTTGGCCTGCGGCGCGGCCGGCGCGCGCGCGGTGGCATCGGGGAAACGCTGCTTCATCTCGCGCAGGAAGCCGTCGAGCGTGTCGACGCTGGCGGCGAGCTTGGCGATCTCGGCGAATTCGGCGCTGGACGCCGCGGCGGGCTTGCTCGCGATGTCGAAGGCGACCCGATCGGCGCTCTCGCTCATCAACGGCGCATATTTCTCGCGGAAGCGCGCAAGGCCGATCGAGTCGTCGGCGAGCGCATAGCCCACCGCGGCGCGGATCACGTCGCTCTTCTCGACCGCGTTGAGCGGCTTGAAGTCGCGAAAGCGCTCACCGTAGTAAAGCTCGATCTGCTCGGCAGATTCGCGCCAGCGCCGCGCGGCCCAGAAGATGTCCGAGCGCAGCCGGATCACCTCGCGCCCGGTCACATTGGAGACGATGTCGAGCGCGAGATCATGGCGGCCGACATCGCTCTGCGCGCGCGCTTCGAGCAGCAGGCGCTGCTGACGCAGCTCGCCGGAGAGATCGCTGATACGGCTGGCGCGCAGCGCCGAGATCGCCATGTCCGGCTTGCGGTTGGCGAGATAGACCATGGCGAGGCGCGCGGCGACCTGCGCGCGCGCCGCCCCTTCGAGGCGGTGATCGACCTGGTATTGCAGGAGTTCGGCGGCCTGATCGAGCAGATCGATCGAGACAAGGCGGTCCGCGAGGCGGCGGATCAGCTCATCGCCGCGCCGGCCGATCGGCGTCAGCTCGCGGAACTCGTAGAACATCCCAAGCGCCTCGATCGGCGGTAAATCGTCGCCCTTGGGCCCCAAGAATATCTGCGTGAACAGTTCGGATGCGAGGTCCTGCGCCTGCCGAGAGGCCTCGGCGTTCGGCTGCAGCTTGGTTGCGGTCCGCGCCGCAGCGAGCGCATCGCGGTAGCGCCCCATCTCGGCATACATCTGCGCCAGCATCTGGAGCGTCTTCACCTCGATGGCGTCACCCCGCCAGGTCATGGACAGGACCTCGAGCTCGCGCAGCGCGTCTTCCTTGGTGATCTCGTCGCGCTTCTGCCTGAGCGCGATCTCGAGCTGCTTGGCCTCGGCCGCCGCCTGCCGGTCATTCGAGGCGACCGCAAATTTGTAGTCGTCGAGCGCATCCTTGTCGTGGCCGAGCGCCTCGGCGAGCCGGCCGCGCAGCACGGCGAAGCCGGGCGCCGCATCGGGCGGAACGCCGACCACCTCGATCTCGCTGCGGCGCTTGGAGGCGCCGGCATAGTCCTTCACCTCGAGCGCGGCGCGCATGGCATCCATCGTCACGATGCGCTGGATGTCGAGCGGCAGCGAGGCGATCGCGAACTCGACATTCTTGAACTTCTCGCGAGCATCCGCCCACTTGCCCTGGCGCGCGAAGGCGAGCGCCTTCCAGAGTTGCGAATCGTGGCTGTTGCCGATCACGGGATTGGCGAGATCCTTGAGGCCCTGTGCCGGACGGCCGATCAGGATGCTCGCGATCGCGTGCATGATCAGCGCGCCGCTTTCCTCCTTGTTCAGGGGATCGCTCAGCATGACGTCGGTGATGGCCTTGGCCTCATGATACATGCCGCGCGACATGTAGAACTGCGCGAGCTCGAGCCGCGGCAGCGAGCGCTGCGCCGGTTCGACGGCCGAGACCGCCGTGATCAAGTCGCTCTGACGCGTAATGAAGCTTTCGGACTGGCCCCTGCGCCAGCCTTCCGGACTGAAGATCGGCCGCACCGCCGTCGGCGCCCGCTCGACCGAGACGTCGACGGGCGACAACGTCAGGCCGCCCTTCTTGCCCAAAATAACCTTGTCGGACCCGACCTCGACGCCAACCTCGTCGGAATTCGGCCGGATGGCGATGCCGTGCGCGGATTCCAGCAGCGAGAGATCGACGAGATCCTGACGCTTGATGAAGCCGCGGACCGGCCGCTGCGCGGTGACGACGTAGAGCGTGTCACCGGCATCGGGATCGGTAAGCTTGTGCAGCAAGCCGGGCGCGGCGAAGGGGATCGCGATGTTGGCAAGCGCCGGATCGGTGATGTTGCGCGAGATCATCAGGGGCAGCGGCGTTGCCTGAATCTTGTCGGCGAGCGTCAGCAGCCAGTTCGTCTCCTTGCCGACCTCCTCGCTGGTCAGCGAGTAGACCAGCGGACGGGTGAGACGGATGCGGACCGCCTGTCCCTTGGCGAGCGGGAGGCGGCCGACCTCGCCGATCATCGCGCCGCCCTTGGCGCGGATCGCCTCGACGTCGATCGGCTTCGATGAGTCGAACACCAGCCACACGGTGTCGCCGCGACGGAACGCCGCTGCGGGCGTTGCGACCTGAAGCGGGAACGTCACGCGAAGACCGTCGCTGTCGCGGCGTACGTCGACGCTGGCCGCCGCACCGGGCTGCGGCGCCGGCGCCTCTGTGGGAGCAGTTTTATTAGCTTCTTTGGCCGGTGCCTTCGGCACTTCCTTGTTCGGTTCCTTCGCAGCCTCTTTCTCCGCTTCCCTGGGCAAGTCGGCGGCGGCGGGCTCCGCGGGCCTGGGCGGAAGGACCGGTGCAGCTAAGGCGGTTGGAGACGCAGGAGGCTTGGGCGCTTCCGCGGCGCGCGGCGCCTCCGTGACCGCCGCCTCCATCGCGGGCTTCCGCGCTTCGGCGGGCGCCGCGTCGGCGACGGCTTCCGGCTTGCCATCAGGCCTGATCTCGATTTTGGCATCGCGGGCGATCGCCTCCGACGTCGGCGGCGTGATCTCGCGATGGGGCTCCTTCGACTTCTCGGCCGCAGGCTTGTCGGCGGCCGGATGCGGCCCATGCGCGCCGGCCGGCTTTGCCTGTGCGATCACCGCCTCGGCCGTCGCGGCAGCCCTGCCCTTGTCCGGCTGGAAGGCGACGTCGACGACGTAGTTCTTCTCGTCGCGGAACGAGTGCACGTCGGCATCGCCGATCAGCGCGATGTCGACGGTGGTCTGGTCGATGTCGGCTTTCTGCTTGATCGAAGCGACGTTCGGCGGCGCGGCGACGACCGCATCGGCCAGGTCGAAATTGAGGTTGGCGTTGAAGGCGAGCGTGAGCTTCTGCTCGTTGAGCACGGAGGAGACGCCGATACCGTCAGGCATCTCGAACACGAAGCGCACGAAGGTCGGCTGCACCGATGCGCGCACGCGGATCGGCGGACGCTTCTTGGTCTCGGCCGCAGCGCGCTGGGCCCGCAACGCGCGCTCGGCGACCCGCGCGCGCTCGGCCAGTTCCTTGACCACGTCCATCGGCAGAGGCGGCGGCGGTCCTTTCCAGCCCTCCGGCAGGAGGTCGATGAAGGTGCGCTCGCCGGCATTCATGGTGTTGACGGTGACGCGCCGCGCCAGCGACAGCCGGATCGCTCCCCCATCGGGGTCACGGCGGGCGGAGTTGACGTAGTCCGGTGCGCCTTCAGGGACGCGGTCGACGGGAACGTCAACCGGCCGGTCGAAGCGGATGATGAGGATCGAGCCGGCGGTCGACACCTCGGAGGGAATATCTTCGCCGAGCTTGATCACCAGACGGGCAAAGCCGCCCGCGGCTGAAAAGGTCGCCTCGCCCCGGATCGAATCGACAGCGCGGGCGGCCGGGTTCAGTCCAATCAGAAAGCAAGCCGCAAGCGCAGGAGCCAAAAGGGCATGACGCAGCAGAGCTCGTGCCAGCGCGCGGGCTCGCGACACAAATCCGGCGGCAGCCTTCTGCGCCATTGGCAGCATTTCTTCCGGGTTCGACGGTCCTGGCCGGCACTGGTGCCGGCCGTGCCTTCGAATGTAGGTTTTGCCAATTAAGGACTTGTTAATGCTGTCTTGACGAACTGGCTTGGCGCAAGAAATCGCGGCGGTTGGCTTGCGAACTCTAGCGTTCGCGCGCCGAATTCGCGGAACAGGCGCTTAAAGGTCTATTAACACTCTGCCGTCGTCCCGCCGCAGGCGCTGCATTGCGACCGCCCGGTCGTCACGGCATCGCGGGGGCATTGCAAACTGCGGCAAAACTGCGAAACATCCACTAATTCTGCCTGCGGACGAATTCCGCCGCGGCGGAATTTTCCTGCGCAGAAACCTTGCCGTCGGCTTCGTCCGAAGGCAGCACTATGTGCTGATGGTTCAACGTGGCTGTCCAGGCGTACGTCATTGCAATGATAAGCAGACGGTTGACGGCCTCGATCGCGCGTTCCGCTGCGGACGAGCACGGATTCATTGCTCCCTCCCGCGACGCTGATTGCGGACACCCCAAGCTAGGACAATCCGTCCAAGGCAAGTGTATTTCAGTTCACACTTGCACGCGTCAACTCATCGCATCCTTACAAGATGAGGCTCGCATCCACTGCAGCCGCAGCGCGAGCGGCTGCACACCTGAGCTTGCGCGGCGCACGCTGCGCGCTCGGCAAGCTTGATAGGTTGCCGCGCGCGTCCATACAACCGTCGAGCCGTTGCGGACGATGCGCGACTCAGACTGCATTGATGATGTCGCCGCGACGCAAATTCGGATTGGTCAGGTTCGGGGTCGATCGATGCGCGGAGAAGCAAACTGCACCGTGTGCAGTCGAGCGAGAGCACTGGTGGCCATCATTCCAGTGTCTCGCGGATACGCCATGAAGCTCTATGAATGTGCCGATTGCCACAGCACGCTCAATCTCGTGACCCGCGTCACGAAGGCGGCGGTTGTCAGGCAACAATTGAAGACGACGCTACCCAGCAAGTCTTGCTCCAATGAGACTTGGCCCAACAAGACGTGGCTCAACATGACGACTGCCAAGCTTGCCGCACAGAGCGGTCAGCCGCGGCGGGCGAAGTAGACGCGCCAGGGTCAGTTCGGCTTTTGCGTCGGCTTGCCGTCGATCTTGGGGAGATCGGCGGCGGACGCGGATTGATCGCCGCCGCCGGCACGGCGCGCCATTTCGACCGTCAGCCGCTCGGCGGCTTCGGGCGACATCAGGCCCATGATGTCCGACATCTTTCGCGGCGCGATCTGCGAGGCGATCTCGATCAGCACGCTCATCTCGAGCCGGTCGAACACCCGTGCGGCATCCTTCGGCTTCATGCCCTCATACATGGTGACGAGGCCCTTCATGCGCTGGGCTTCGGCAGCCTTCTGTTCGGCCGCAGTCGCGGAGATGCGGGATTCCACCGCCTTCATCTCCTCGACCTTGGATTCGATTCGCTTCTCGGCCGACTTCAGCAAGCTCTCGCGGATGTCGATCTCGCGCTGGCGCGACTCGATCTCCTGGCGGCGCGCCTGCAGGCGCTCGAGGATGGCGCGCTCCGAGGCCGAGACCGGTGCCTGGTTCTCCTCCAGCTTGACCGCAGTACCTTCCGGCTTGGTCTCGGGCGCGGCGGGCTTGGGAGCCTCTTTCGGCGCCCCATGCGTCGAGCCCGTGATATCAGGGTCCTCGCGCCCCGTCGGGAAATTCAGATTCTCCTCAGCCCAGGATTTCCTGGTCGGATTCGGCTGATAGTCGAACACATAGCCGCCGTTGAGCACGAGGCCCGCCACCTTCAGCATGGCGAGACCTGCGACCGCAACCAGCACGACGGGAATGACGCGGATGTTACGAAAGGACTTCATACCTTCACTTTATGCGGCGAGACCGTTGGACTTTCTGCGCTCGGAGAACGCTTCGGCCGCCGCGGCCACCGCCTTCGCCGATGACGGCTTGGCTGCCGGCGCGGCGATCGTCTCCGGATTGGTGACGGGTCGCGCGGCGATCGCGATCTTGGAGAGGCGGCGCACCACGTTGTCGGCCTCGCCGAGCTGCTTGTAGAGTTGGTCAGACATCTGCGTCGCGGCCGCGAGCTGGCTGCCGAGGTTCTCGTTGACGTCGCGCACGGCGAGCTTCAGCCCGCCGATCGCGCGCTCGGCAATTTCCGTCGCGGTGATCAGCTCGGCGATCACCGCCTTCAGCGAATGCTCGTCCGCCTTCAGCCGCGTCAGCCGCTTGTTGAGCAGGATGCAGTAGCCGATCGTCAGCATCAGCAGGATAGCCACCAGCGTCTCGATCGCCATTCCCAGGGAGTGGTTCATGGGGCCTCCATCATCTTGTTCTGTTCGTCCACCTTCTCGAACATCGCAAGTGTCGTACCTGGCTTGCGCAGGGGTTTCGTCACGCGGATCGCGACGCGGTCGCCGACCCGCCCCATCCGCCCCTCAGTGAGCATGACGTTGCCGCAGCGCACGGTCACGTTGGCGTCGGCGCGCATTTCGAGCGGCAGCGTGTCACCGACCTTCAGCCGCATGAGCTGCTTGAGCGGAATGTCCGCCTCGTAGAGCACGGCATCGACGGAGATCGCGGCCTGCACGATCTCAGTGGCGAAATGGCCTTCCCAGACCGGGTCGCGGCCGAACTTTTCGCCCATGAACATCTGGAGCAGGACGCCCCGGATCGGCTCGATGGTCGCGTAGGGCAGCAACAGCTCGATGTTGCCGCCGCGATCTTCCATGTCGATGCGCAGGCGCACCAGGATCGCGGCATTCGCAGGCCGGCTGATCGCGGCAAAGCGCGGATTGGTCTCCAGCCGGTCGATGGTGAAGGTCACCGGCGACAGCGGCCGGAACGCCTGCTCGGCGTCGGTCAGCACCACCTGAACCAGCCGTTTCACCAGCTCGGTCTCGATCGTGGTGTAGGGACGGCCCTCGATGCGGAGCTGGCTCGTGCCACGGCGGCCGCCGAGCAACACGTCGATCATCGAATAGATCAGGTTGGAATCGACCGTGGCCATTCCAAAATTTTCCCACTCCTCGGCCTTGAACACCGAGAGCACGGCAGGCAGCGGGATCGAGTTCATATAGTCGCCGAAGCGGACCGAGGTGATGCGGTCGAGCGAGACTTCGACGTTGTCGGAAGTGAAATTGCGCAAGCTTGTCGTCAACAGCCGCACCAGGCGATCGAAGACGATTTCGAGCATCGGCAGGCGCTCGTAGGAGACCATCGCCGAATCGATGATTGCGCGGATGCCGGAATGGTCGTCGAGCGCAACGTCGCCGACGGTGAAGCCGAGGAGATTGTCGATTTCCTCCTGCGACAGCACGCGTTCGCCGCTGTTCTTGCCGTTGCCGAGATCGCGACTGCCGTCCTCGACCATGGCCGCCCATTGCAGGGCCATGGTTTCCGATAGTTCGTTCTCGGCAGCAGCCTTCGCGGCCTCCGCGGGATCCTCGGAATCAAGCGAGGCCTCCCACTGGGCGGCTATGGCATCCTGGTCGACTGGATCGTTGCCCGCCATGGCGCTAGCCCATCAGCCTCACTGCACCACGACTTCCTTGAACAGCACCGCGCTGACCTGGATCGGCGCGACCGCCGCATTGACGCGCTTGGTCAGCTCTTCCTTGAGGCGGAAGATACCGGCCGAGCCGTTGAGGTCGGAGGGGCGCAATTCCCGGACATAGGTCTGGAAGATGTCGGTGACGCGCGGCATCGTCGGCTTGATCGCCTCGATCTGCTTCTCTTCCTTCAACTCCAGCACGATCTTCAGCCGCAGATATTGCACGCGCTCACCGGGAGCGCCGGCGAGATTGACCATCATGTCGGGGACGTCGACAAAGGCCGGCGGCTTCGGCGGCGGCGCCGCCTCGGCATGATGCTCGTCGTCACCATGGCGGAAGAAGAAGAACCAGCTCGCAGCGCCGGCGCCGAGGACGGCGAGCAAGCCGACGGCCATGATGATCAGCTTGAGCTTGTTCTTCGGTGCAGCGGCTTCCGCGCCCTCGGCGGCTGCGCCGCCTTCCGCTTCATTCTCTGCCATGGTCGCCGCGCCCGCTCATCTCTTAAAGGGTCGAAAGAGCGAAGCCTCCTGGCAGACAGTGACGCGATACAAATGCCCCAGCGCAACGCGCTCCTCTTACACGCAAACGCTACGGTAATAATGGTTAACGGAACCTTTCAATTGGCCCGGCGCTAGGAAAAATCTGCCGGGTAAACATGGTCAACAGAACCTTTCTGCCGCCCCTTAGCGCCTCCGAAAAACTTACAAGCCATTGTAATCGCAAAATTTTATAAGTTGGCACGGCTTTCGCTGAGAGAGGACCGAGACCCGATGGTTTGGGAGAGCCCGACGGTCTCGTTCACGGGGTCCACCGAGGCGCTTGGGAGAGCGACGAGGCGGGCTTCACTCAGGGGAGATCTATCCGATGCAGAACGCGCTTCTGATCGGCCTGTCACGGCAGATGACGTTGGAACGGCAGATGGATGTCATCGCCAACAACGTCGCCAATGCCAACACCAACGGCTTCAAGGCCGATCATTCGCTGTTCGAGGAGTATCTCAACTCGAACGCGCGTGAGGACAATTTCCTCAGCTCCGACCGCCGCGTCTCCTATGTGCAGGATCGCGGCACCTTCCGCGACATCGCCCAGGGGCCGATGGAGCCGACCAACAACCCGCTCGATATGGCGGTGGACGGCAACGCCTATTTCGCCGTGCAGGCCAATGGCGCCGAGCGTTACACCCGCGACGGCAAATTCTCGCTCAACAGCACCGGCCAGCTCGTCACGTCTGACGGCAACCTCGTGCTCGGCACCAGCGGCCCGATCACCTTCCAGCCGACCGACCATGACATCAACGTCGCGCCCGACGGAACGATCACTGTGCTCGAGGGCACGGCCCGCACCGATTCGATCCGCGGCAAGATCCGCATGGTGTCATTCGACGACCCGACGAAGCTGACCAAGCTTGGCGCCAACCTCTATGACGCCGGCGGCGCCACCCAGCAGGCCGACACCAAGTCCGCCGTACGCCAGGGCTACATCGAGAAGTCGAACGTGAACGCGGTCGGCGAGATGGGCCGCATGGTCGAGGTGATGCGAAGCTACACCGCGATCGCCAACCTGCTGCAGCAGCAGAGCGACCTCCACAAATCGGCGATCGAGAAGCTCGCCGACGTGCCGGCCTGATTAGGGGAGAACTGACATGCAGGCGCTTCACACCGCAGCGACCGGAATGGCGGCACAGGAACTCAACGTTCAGGTGATCTCCAACAACATCGCCAACCTGCGCACCACCGGCTTCAAGAAGCAGACGGCGGCGTTCCAGGACCTGATCTACGAGCACATCCGCCGCGTCGGCGCACAGTCGTCGGACCAGGGCACCATCCTGCCCGTCGGCGTCGACATCGGCGGCGGCGTCAAGACCGTCGGCACGCCGCGCAGCATGACGCAAGGCACGCTGTCGCAGACCGGCAACGACCTCGACCTCGCGATCTCGGGCGAAGGCTTTTTCAAGATCCTGATGCCCGACGGTACCTACCAGTACACCCGCGACGGCACCTTCCAGATGGACAATCAGGGCCGCATCGTCACCGCGCAGGGCAACCCGGTGCAGCCGACGATCACGATCCCGAACAACGCGTCGGGCCTCACCGTCAACGTGCAGGGCCAGGTCTCGGTGACGCTGCCGGGCTCGTCGAGTTCGACCATTCTCGGCCAGATCGGCCTGACCCGCTTCATCAACAAGGCCGGCCTGCAGCCGGTCGGCAGCAACCAGTTCACCGAGACCCCCTCCTCCGGTCCGCCCCAGGACGGCACCGCGACCGCCGAGGGTTACGGCAACATCACGCAAGGCAGCCTCGAGCAGGCCAATGTCGACGTCGTCTCGGAGATGAGCGACCTGATCGCGGCCCAGCGCGCCTACGAGATGAACGCCAAGGTGATCAGCGCCGCCGACCAGATGATGCAATCGACCACGGCACTGTTCCGCTGAGGTGATGACGATGATCCGCATGACGCTTGCCACCGCCTCCGTCCTCGCCGCGCTGGCGTTGCCGGCGCGGGCCGCCGACGACGCGATCGTCGCGCCGACGCTGCGCGCGAGCGTCACCGTCACCGCCGACGTGGTGCGGGTCGGCGACCTCATCGACAATGCCGGCTCGACCGCAATGATCCCGGTGTACCGCTCGCCCGATCTCGGCACCACCGGCGCATTGCCGGTCGCCCAGGTCTTGTCGGTGCTGCGCGCAAAACAGGTGATTGGAGTGATGACCGGCGAGATCAAGGAGGTCTCGGTCACGCGGCTCGCCCGCACCTTCGCCAACAAGGACCTCGAGAACGCGGTCGCCTCGGCGCTGGAGCGCCGCTTTGGCCTCGGCGATGCCGCCAACATCACCGTCACCTTCGACCGCGGCGTTTCTGAGCTGCGGCTCGATGCCTCCAACACCGGCGCGCTGCAGCCGGTCGCGACCCGCTACGACGCGCGCAGCGGCCGTTTCGACCTGACCTTCGAGATCAACAACGACAACAATCCGGCTCCGACCAAGCTGCGCTTCACCGGCACCGCGATCGAGACCGTCGAGGTCGCCGTGCTCACGCGAGACATCGACCGCGCCGAGCTGCTCAAATCCTCCGACATCGTGCTGGAGCGCCGGCCGAAGGCGGATGTCACCGGCGAGCCCGCCTTGCGCGACCGCACGATCGGCATGCAGCTCCGCCGGCCGATGCGGGCGGGCACGCCGATCCGCGTCGCCGACATCGTCAAGCCCGACTTCGTGCAGCGCGACCAGAACGTCACCATCATCTACCAGGTGCCCGGCCTCTATCTCACCACGCGCGGCAAGGCGATCGAGAGCGGCGCCGAAGGCGACACCGTCAGCGTCCTCAACGTGCAGTCCAAGCGCACGCTGACTGGCATCGTCACCGGCCGCGGCCAGGTCACGGTGCAGGGCGCAAGCCAGGCCGCACCGATGCCGCCGGCAGTCGAGCAGACCTCCTCGCTACCGCGTGACCGGTCCGCGCCCGTCGCCCTTGCCCAAAGCCAGATTTCGCCAGCTCCAGCCAAGTCAGAGTAAGTCATGTCCACGTTCAGTTCCGCCGCCCGTCTTCGTCGCATCGCGATCTCCGGCCTGCTGCTGGCAACCTGCGCCCTCGCAAGCGGCTGCTCCTCGATCGACCGCCTGTCGCAGATCGGCGAGCAGCCGAAACTGTCGGCGATCGACAACCCGACGACGCAGCCCGGCTACAAGCCGGTGCAGATGCCGATGCCGAAGCCGGAAGTCGCCTCCTACAACCCGAACTCGCTGTGGCGTAACGGCAGCCGCGCCTTCTTCAAGGACCAGCGCGCCCACCAGGTCGGCGATCTCCTGACGGTGACGGTGAACTTCACGGACAAGGCCAACATCGCCAACGAGACCCAGCGCAGCCGAACTGCCAAGGAAGATTCAGGAATCACCGACTTCATCGGCAGCCAGACGGTCACGCAGCCACTGAAGATCCTGCCTGGCCGACTTCTCACCACCGACTCGACGTCCTCCGCTGACGGCAAGGGCTCGGTCAATCGCCAGGAAGCGTTGCAGACAAACGTCGCAGCGGTCGTGACGCAGGTGCTGCCGAACGGCAACCTCGTGGTCGAGGGCAAGCAGGAGATCCGGGTCAACTTCGAGATTCGCGAACTGGTTGTCGCCGGTATCGTGCGCCCCGAGGACATCCAGAGCGACAACACCATCGACTCCAGCAAGATCGCGCAGGCCCGCATCGCCTATGGCGGCCGCGGCCAGATCACGGACGTGCAGCAGCCGCGCTACGGCCAGCAAGTCATGGACGTGCTGCTGCCCTTCTAACTTCTGTAAGAGCTCCCACATCGTGTTCGCGAACCTAGGCGCGAACGACGATGTACTACGCGGCCCTCGCTAGCTCCCCTGGCGAGGGCCGCATGTATTTTGTAGTGGTGGCTGCGCGCAGCGAGTGAGGCTCGCACAATTGTAGCCCGACGCTGCTGCCCCACACGCCGTCATTGCGAGCGCAGCGAAGCAATCCAGAATCTTGCCGCGGACAGACTCTGGATTGCTTCGTCGCAAGAGCTCCTCGCAATGACGACGGTGAGAGCTCAGGTGAACTCCGCCTCCACCATGCCCAGCCCGTCCAGCTCCATCCGCACCTTGTCGCCGGCTTTCAGCCACAGCGTCTTGACCAGGCTTCCCGTCAGCACGAGCTGACCGGCATGCAGCCCCTTGCCTTCGGCAGCGAGGTGGTTGGCGAGCCAGGCGAGTGCGTTGTGGGGATGGCCGAGCACGTCGGCGCCGGTGCCTTGGCTGATTTCCTCGCCGTTGAGGATCGCGCGGCCTTTGAGCGCCGTCAGGTCCGGCACGGACGAGCGCTCCACCGCCGGCCCGAGCACGCAGCCGGCCGCGAAGAAATCGTCCGCGATCAGCGTCGGCGCCCCCATCGTTTCCCACTCCACGTAGCGGTCGTCGACGATCTCGATCGCGGGGTGGTAGACTTCGACCGCCTCGCCGACCCATTCGGCGGTGAACGGCGCTTCACCGGGCGCAAGGTCGCGCTTCAGCCGCACCGCGATTTCGCATTCGACACCGACGCGGACATAGTTGGATGCGGCAAGCTTCGCGCCGCTGTCGTGCACGCCCTTCTGGAACACGCCGCCGCCGCAAGGATGCGGGATGCCGATATAGTCTTGCATCACCTGGCTGGTGCAGCCGATCTTGTAGCCGACGAGCGGCCCCACCTGCTTCAACAGGAGATCGTGCAGCACGCGCTGGACCTGATAGCCCTCGGCCTCGTCGGCAAGGGGAACGTCCAATGCCGCAAGTGGCGCACGGTTTCGGCGCGCAGCCGCGATCGCTTTTGCGGCTTCGAGAATTTTGTCCATTGGCGCCGCCTCCCACGCTACGCGTTTGTGCGGCGCAGTTCAGCATCCCCGCCCCGACCTGACAAGCAGGCGTCCGGCCGGCGCTTAAGGAATTGTTGAGCTGGTCCAGGCTCTATGGAGGCGCGCGCCTCGCAGTTTCAGAGGTGGCGCTGGAGGCGTGATTGCAGTGCTACGTGAAGCCGCAGAGCCGCTGCCTCAACGGTCGAGCCGAACACATTGACCCGACTCGCGAAACGCACCTGATGTGAAGGCTGTTTCTCATGTGAGCTCACGTGAGCTCGCAGGAGCTGAGTCTAGCCCATTGATCGCGATTCATTTTTCGCGCTCCCCGACCGAGCGGTAATGCGCCTGGCTTCAACCGGCAGGCAAACGCGATTTGCGGCGCGAAGCTGCGCCCTTGCATCAAAAAACGAAAGAGCCGCACGCGGCGGCTCATCTTTCATTCGTCGCGATAGACCTTCTCGCGTTTCTCGTGGCGCTCCTGCGCCTCCACCGAGAGCGTCGCGATGGGCCGCGCCTCGAGCCGCTTCAATGAGATCGGCTCGCCGGTTTCCTCGCAATAGCCGTAGGTGTTGTCCTCGATGCGCTGGAGCGCGGCGTCGATCTTGGCGATCAACTTGCGCTGGCGATCGCGGGCGCGGAGTTCGATGGCACGGTCGGTTTCGGACGAAGCCCGATCGGCGAGATCGGGGTGGTTCACGTTCTCCTCCTGCAGGGCCTGCAGGGTGAGCTTGGACTCTTTGAGGATCTCATCCTTCCAGGCGAGGAGCTTCAAACGGAAGTACTCCTTCTGCCGGTCGTTCATGAAAGGCTCTTTTTCGGTCGGTCGGTAGTTTTTCAACTTTTCCAAGGGCGGCCTATCTTTTTAAGCAACGACTCGCAACAAAACGGGTCCGTTGAGCCGGGCCTTATATAGCGGCCTCCTGTGACAGACAATATTTCCCTGAGCACGCAGTTACCGCCCCCAAGCCCTTGCACAGGAACGTTTATCCGGAAGAACCCGGGGGCGGCCGCGGAGCTCAGTAGCCGACCGTGAAACGCTGTTTCAGATGAGCCGGACGCTCGATCTCATCGGCGAGCGCGATGGCGTAGTCGGCGAAGGTGATCCAGCTTTTACCGTTCGCATCTGCGAGAAGCTGATCGCCCCCGAGCCGGAACTTGGCCGTCCGTTCGCCCTCGATAAACAGCGCCGACGGCGAGAGAAAGGTCCAGTTCAGGTCCTGTTCCTGCCGCAACAGATCCAGGAAAGCGGAACCCTTCTCTGCCTCAGCCTTGTACTGCGCCGGAAAACCGGGAGTTGTGACCAGCTTCACGCCGGGCGCGACCTCAAGGCTGCCGGCACCGCCGACGACGAGGTAGCGACCGACGCCAGATGCCTTGGCCGCGCCGACCAGCTTGTGCGGATCGCTGGCCAGGAAGTGCACGGAACTCACCGCAACGTCGTGCCCGGCCCAGAGCTTGGTCAGGCCGGCCTGATCGAGCACGTCGCCCTTGGTGGGTGTAACGTTCGCTAGTGCGGCAATCTTTTCGGGGTTTCGGGCAATGGCGGTCACGCTATGACCGCGGCGGGACAGTTCCTTGGTGATCTCCGATCCAGCCCGGCCCGAGGCACCAGCGACAGCAATTTTCATGGAAGGCTCCTTTGCTCCTGTGGTAACTTGCAGTAACTAGATATCGCAAAGGATGCTGGTGTTAAGAGAGCACTTTGTGCTTACCTGATTACGCAAGGGTAACCCAGCAGCGTAAGCGGAACAGAGCGCGAGGAACGGAGATGAAACCCGACGTCTATGCAGCCAACTGCCCGACACGCCAGATCCTCGATCGCGTCGGCGACAAATGGGCGGTGCTGATCCTGCTGCTGTTGCGCGAGGAACCGATGCGTTTCAATCAGTTGCGTCGCACGATTGAAGGCATTTCGCAGAAGATGCTGAGCCAGGTTCTCAAATCACTGGAACGCGACGGACTGATCAAGCGCCACGCCATCGCAACCGTGCCGGTGACGGTGGAATATTCGATCACCCAGCTCGGCGTAACGCTGGCTGCGGCGGTCGATCCGCTGCGCGATTGGGCCGAGCAGAATCTGAAGGATGTGCTCGCCGCCCAGCGCCGCTACGACGCGCAGCAGAAGGAAGAGGCGGCGTAGAGCGCACGATCAAGCGAAGCAAAGCCGCCCAAAACTCCGCTGTCGTGCCCCGGCTTGACCGGGCATCCAGTACGCCGCGGCCTCTCCGTATACGTCGCTCTCTCTGGAGTACTGGGTCGCCCGGTTAAACCGGGCGACGACGTGCTGAGAGAGATTTCAAGACGACTACGAGCTAGATTGGCGGCTCAGCCCTGCCCCGCCTTGGCGAGTTCGACCTCGACGCGCAGCTCGATCTCGGAGAGCACAGCATCTAGGCCAGGATCGCCGGAGGACGACTTCAGGTTTGCCGCCGCATCGCGCAGCCGCATCACGGTCGAGGCGTTGAGGTTGCCGGACAGGAGGCCCATCTTGAGATCGTCGAGCACGTCGAGCGCAGCCTTGCCGCGCGCGACCGAGCGCTTGCGCCGCTCCACCGGATCCTCCTCGATGCCTTGCAGCGCGAGCAGCGCATCGATGTTGGCGGCGGCCTTCGGCGCGGACGCGGAACGCGTCTCCTGCGCCGACGAAGTGTCGGGCAGCACGAAGGTGCCGGAGCTGGTCCGCCTAGCCTGGCTGGCCGGCGTTTCAAGCGTGGTGCCGTTCGGTCCGTAGATGCGCATCGAAGCAATCCGGGTGATCGATGCCCCAGCTTCGCCGGACTATGGTTAATGGTGCGTAAACAGCCCGGCAAAATCTGCCGACAGGCGGCAGTTTCGCGCCTCACGGCGAACGCCGGCTGACGCCGGTCTAAACAGATTTACTCAACGTATTCAACCGCCTACCCCCTCTGCCCCGATCTGGCACAGCGCTCGCATGGAGAGGTTCGGACCAGCTCGTCATGGGAGTGTCGCAGACGGTCCTTCGATTTGAGGAGCCTCGGGGAGCAGAGGATGCCAGGCGTTCGTTGGGTGAGGATTCTGGGAGTGGCCTGCGCCGCGCTGTCGGCGCTGGCGTTGTCGGTCACCTCGGCGGCCGCGACCTCGCGCATCAAGGACCTCGCCAATATCGAAGGCGTGCGGCAGAACCAGCTCATCGGCTACGGCCTCGTCGTCGGCCTCAACGGCACCGGCGACACGCTGAACAACATCCCCTTCACCAAGCAGTCGCTGCAGGCGATGCTCGAGCGCATGGGCGTCAACATCCGCGGCGCCACCATCCGCACCGGGAACGTCGCCGCCGTGATGGTAACCGGCAACCTGCCAGCCTTCGCTACGCAAGGCACGCGCATGGACGTCACGGTCTCCGCGCTCGGTGACGCCAAGGATCTGCGCGGCGGCACCCTGCTCGTCACTCCCCTGCTCGGCGCCGACGGCAACGTCTACGCGGTCGCGCAGGGCACGCTCGCGATCTCCGGCTTCCAGGCGGAGGGTGAAGCGGCAAAGATCGTCCGCGGCGTGCCGACGGTGGGCCGCATCGCCAACGGCGCCATCATCGAGCGTGAGATCGAGTTCGCGCTCAATCGGCTGCCAAACGTGCGTCTGGCGCTGCGCAACGCCGACTTCACCACTGCCAAGCGCATCGCGGCCGCGGTCAACGATTATCTCGGCGTCAAGACCGCTGAGCCGCTCGATCCCTCCACGGTGCAGCTTTCGATCCCGCCGGAGTTCAAGGGCAACGTGGTCGCCTTCCTCACCGAGATCGAGCAGCTCCAGGTCGATCCTGACCTCGCCGCCAAGATCGTCATCGACGAGCGAAGCGGCATCATCGTGATGGGCCGCGACGTCCGCGTCGCCACCGTGGCGGTCGCGCAGGGCAACCTCACCGTCACGATCTCCGAGAGCCCGCAGGTCAGCCAGCCCAACCCGCTGTCGCGGGGCCGCACCGTGGTCACGCCGCGCAGCAGCGTCGGGGTCACCGAGGACGGCAAGAAGTTTGCCGTCGTCAAGGACGGCGTATCGCTCCAGCAGCTCGTCGACGGTCTCAACGGCCTCGGCATCGGCCCGCGCGACCTCATCAGCATCCTCCAGGCGATCAAGGCCGCGGGCGCGATCGAGGCCGACATCGAGGTGATGTGATGCAGACGGGCATGATCAACACCGCGCATGTCGTGAACTCGGCCTTCGCCGTACAGAGCCGCAACGGCCGCCCGGATTTCGAGCTCGCCGCCGCGCTGCAAAAGGTCTCGCCGCAACAGCAGGCCAAGGCGCAGAAGACCGCGACCGATTTCGAGGGCATGTTCCTCAACGCGATGTTCTCGCAGATGACCTCGGGCCTGAAGGGCGAAGGTCCGTTCGGCGACACGCCGGGCACCGGCGTCTGGCGCTCGATGCTGACCGAGCAGTATTCCAAGAATTTCGCCAATGCCGGCGGCGTCGGCGTGGCGAGCGAGGTCTATCGCACCCTCATCCTGCAGCAGGCGAAAACCGTCCGCACGGCATAAGGTCAAACGACATGAACCACCACTTCAACGCATCACGTCAGCCGCTGCCCGCTTCGCGCCCAGCCGCCACACCCGGCAATGCCGAGGCGCGCAAGCTCGCCGAGGATCTGATGGACGCGATGAATGCGCTGCTCGGATTGGTCGAGCGCGAGACCGAGCTCGTGCGGGCCGGCCGCCTACGAGAAGCGATGGAATTCGAGAGCAAGAAGCGGGAGCTGTCGCGACGCTATGTCGGGGCCGTCAGCCAGCTCAAGGCGAACCAGACCCAGCTCGCGAAATCCGCGCCGGAGCTGCTCTCGACGCTGCATCGCCATCATGATGCATTCCGCGCGATGCTCCAGGTCAATCTCACCGTGCTCGCGACCGCGCATGCGGTGAGCGAGAGCGTGGTGCGCGGCGTCAATGCCGAGATCCAGAAGCGCAACGTGCCGAACACCTATACGGCGGCGGGACGCCGCGCCGCTCCCGGCCCACGCCACATCACGCCGCTCGCGGTCAGCCGGTCGCTCTGAGCGCACGCGAAAGCTACCTGCAATTTTACGAAAAACCGCGCGGCGATATCGCCGCGCGGTTAGGCACGTTTCGTAACCCGACCTTCAATCCTGATGTTTCATGGTTGCGCGATTAGAGGGGTTGGGATTTGACTCAGACCAGGCAACCAGGAGGCTGCCATGAGTACAGATTTCAGCATCAGGCCGGTGGGGATACCGGCCCCCGCGCCAATCGTAACGACGTCGAATGCGGCGGCGAACGACGCCGTGCAGACCGATTTGCCCGTGAGCCAGACGGTGGCCGCGAGCGATACCAGCGCGGCCGTGCGCAATGATTTGCAAAATAACGAGAACATCTCGCGCCAGGTCGTGTTCGACCAGGCGGCGGCGTCCTTTGTCTTCCAGGTCGTCAACGACAAGACCGACGCGGTGGTCAACCAGTTTCCCGACGAGGCGATGCTGCGCCGCCGCGCCTATTTCCATGCACTGGATCTGAAGTCCGAGCCCTCGCGTCCGCTCAATACCGATCTCAGCGCCTGACGCTCGGGCATCGAGCTTGGCCTGCGATGACGGCGGTCGACGGGATGCTCATGATGTTGACCATCACGGCCGGCCGGACAGACCGGCGGCGATATTCCTGTTGATCTCGATCAGCGGACGGAAGTGATCGAACTGCGGGCTCATCTGCAGCGCAGCGGTCTGGCTCAGCACGAACACGCTGATGTTGGCGATCTTCTGCCGGACGTCGAGCGGCTGCGGATTGGTGTCACGCATCGCTTCGCTCAGGAAGATCGTCCAGAGCTTGCGGTTGAACAGCAGTGCCTGCTTGGTCTGCTCGCTGAGCGGATCGGCGCTGTTGACGGCGTCCTGCAGCTTGTTCGCTGCCTTGAGCAGGGTCTGCGCCTCAATGTCGCGAGGAGATGCGGTGGTCGTTGCAACGCGCGCGTAAGCCGAGGCAGCAGAATTCGACATCAATCACACCTTGGAGGTTTCCTGGTCCGTTGAACAGACTTAAGGATTTCTTTCCCAACCCTAGGCAGCGCCGCTTAAGATTTGCTTACGTGAGAGTGCGAACGGGCTCCGGACAATTACGGGTCGCGGAGTCTTCCTCACCTCAAGGCTAAACGCGCGTGCGTGCACTGTAAACGCTTGCGTCCATCATGCGCCGATTTCGACTAATCGAGCGTTATGAATCTCAATCAAAAGAACGGCGAGGCATCAGCCTCGCCGCCATTCTCTTCATTGCGGTCGTCAGCGTCGCGCTTAGCGGAGGAGCTGCAGCACGCTCTGCTGCGACTGGTTGGCGAGCGACAGCGCGGAGACCGCGATCGACTGGCGGGTCGACAGCGCCTGGCTGTTGGCCGCTTCCTCGTTTGTGTCGGCGAGCGTCAGGTTGGACGATCCGGTCTGCAGCACGTTGATCAGGTTCTTGGAGAAGTCCTGGCGCACCTGCACGATCGAGAGGTTCGAACCGAGGGCGGAGCCTTCCGACCGCAGCGTGCTCGAAGCAGCGTTGAGGCTCGCGAGCACCCTGTTGGTGGCACCGTTGTCGATGAAGTCGACGCCGTTGACGAGGTTGCTGAGGCCCAGGCCCGCCGCGTTGAACACCACGCCGTTGATGCTGAGCGTGGAGCTGCCGGTCTCGTTGAAGATAAGCTTCAGCGTATCGCCGTTGAGCAGGTTGACGCCGTTGAAGGAGGCGTCCTGCGACGTCGTGTCGATCTGCGCCAGGATGTTGTTGAACTGGTTGACCAGATTCGAACGCGCCGTCTGCGCGACCGGATCCTGGATCGGCGGTTGCGCGGTGGTGAAGGAGACCACGCCCGTGATCGTGCCGCCGACCACGCCGCCGGCAGTCGACGAGCCGAGCGTTGAAGAGGCGTACTCGTTGACCGTGGTGATCGTGAGCACGCCATTGGCGTCGATCGTCGCCGTCAGATGGTTTGCCTGAAGCTGAGAGTTGAGCTGATCAAGCGTCTTGACCGTGCCGTTGGTTCCATCACCGAAGGTGACGTTGACCGGCGTGCCTCCGTTGAAGGCGGTGAAGGTCAAGGTCTTGCCTGAGATGCTGCCGGCCCCCGGCGAGCGACTCGCGGTGAAGGCGGTGCCGGTGCCGGTCGAACCGGTCAGCCCAAACGCGGACAGCGCGTTGCCCGTTCCGGTGATCGATAGATCCGCCGAGGTGCCGGTGCTGATCTTGAGAGCACCATTGACGACCGACGAAAGCGACGAACCGCTCGCGGCCACCACGGCCCCCGCGCTGATGGTACCAGCGCCGGTCGCGAGGTCGATTGCGTTGAGCGTATCCTGAACGTCCGCGCCCTGGAGGTAGACGACGGAGTTACCGCTGCTGTCCGTCACGATATTGCCGACCTTGGCGGAGCCCGACGGAGCGGCAGCGGGGACGGCCGCGTTCTTGAACGTGATCGTCTTGCCATCGACATTGAGCGTGGAGCCGTCCTGAACAAGCGTGCCCAGCGTCGCCGAGGTCGTCAGACGCGCCTTGGTTACAGTGACGTTGCCGGAGCCGGTCGCGGTCGTCAGGCCGAGTGCCTTCAGGAAATCGGACTTGCCGGTGATGCTGAGGTCGGCACCCGTGCCGGTGGTGAGGGTGAGAGCACCGCCGGCGATGGAGGCGTTGGTGCCCGACGAGTTCGACAGGGTGGCAAGACCTGCCGAGATGGCTGCCTTCTGAACGCCGCTCGCGAGGTCGATCGCATTCATCACATCCTGAACGGTGGCGGTCGGGCTGGCGTTTGTCCCGAGGTAAACGGTCGAGTTGCCATTGCCGTCAGTGACGATATTGCCGCTCAAGCCAGAGCCCGCGGGGACGGCGGCCGCTGTCGGCGTGGCGCCAGCTCTGAACGTAATCGTCTTGCCGTCGACGACCAGCACGTCACCGTCCGACGGCGCACCGTTCGCCGCGATGGTGCTCGCGCTGGGCGTACCAAGCAGGGTGAGGCCCGTCGCAAGGCTGGCAGGAGTGCCGGCACCGTCCGGGGCAGCCGTGCCGACCAGGGACTGCGAAATGCCCCCCAGCGTGGTCGCGGTGGTGATCGGAGTCGTACCACCAGCGGTACCGTTGGTGACGACATTGCCGGTCGCCGACGCATTCGTATAGCTCGTGGTGCCGCGCAGGTCAGCCGGCGTCGCACCGGGGATCGTGGTCGAGATATTCGACTTGGTCGAGTAGCCAACGGTCGTCTGCAGCGCCTGGTTGGCGATCGACTTCGCGCTGTCGATCAGCTTCTGTAGCGAGGTGATGCCGGTGTTGGCTGCCTGCAGCACCTGCACGCCGTTGTTGATGCCGTCGAGCAGATTGCTGATGTCGCTCGCCCGATTGTCCAGCCCCTGCGCGGTGAAGAAGTTGGTGGGGTTGTCCAGCGCCGTATTGACCTTCTTGCCGGTTGCCAGGCGCTGCTGCGTCGTCGCCAGCAGGTCGGCCGTCGATTGCAGGGACAACAGGTTCTGACGAACTGACGCCGAGAGAACGATGTTGGACATTGGCGGGTCTTCCTTTTGAACCGGATACGAATCGGGCTCGCCGATCTGGAAAGCGGGCTTTGGTCCAGTTCTAGGGGCTGTCCTTTAAAGTATGGTTAACGGCGACTTAAGGGATAGGGTTAATGCCGGGTTAGCGCCCTTCCCCGCCGCAAGATGCGGATCTGCAAGGCTCTGACGGCAACAAAAAAGCGGCGGGGCCGAAGCCCCGCCGCTCTCTTTTGTCTTGTAATTTCCGCTGGTTAC